>JANYDT010000071.1 GCA_025359845.1 Acidimicrobiia bacterium | reverse complement strand
TAGAGAAAGAACGCTCCGGCGCTGATGGCCACGACACCGGCCGCCAACCCGTCGACACCGTCAATGAAGTTGACCGCATTGGCCATGCCGATCACCCACAAGACGGTGACAAGCGGCGTCAAATCGGGCGACAGTACGACGATGTCGAGGAACGGCAACCGAAAGAAGTACATAGTCACGCCAAACAGGTACAACGCGCTCCCGGAGAGTACCTGGCCGGCCAACTTGGCCGGCGGTGACACATCCCATCGATCATCCAGAGTGCCAACCGCAGTGATGATCAGAGCCGCAATCGCGACTCCGATCGGCTCCGAGGTTGCGAAAATCTCATGGAACTGGCGGAGGCGCGACGTGACCAGCAGGGCAATCAGCAGGGCTGCGCACATGGCCGATCCACCAAGGACAGGGGTAGGCGACGGATGCACGTGGCGTTCGCCATCGGGTCGCTTCAGCATGTTCCATCGATGTGACAAACGAATGGCCGGCCAGCAAATGAGCGCCGTTCCCACCGCAGCCACGACGAAGGCCACGCCGTATCCTCCCATCGAGGCGGGAGCTTAGAGCCTGCTTGGCAAGGACCTACGGGTAGGGCGTGAACTTGGCGCAGAGGGTGGCGACTTCATCGCGTACTGCGACGAGAGCGTGGGGGTCGTTTCGGGCCCGCAAAGCCTGGCCCACAAGGGCGGCGATCAGGGGCATCTCGGCCTCGGTCATGCCCTGTGTGGTGACCGCCGGGGTCCCGATGCGCAGACCACTGGTTTGAAACGCCGAGCGAGGGTCGTAAGGGAACTGGTTCTTGTTGAGCGAGATGCCGGCGGTGTCGCACGCTTCTTGAGCGATTTTGCCGGTGAGATCAGGGTCGAAGCTACGCAGGTCGACGAGCATCAAGTGGTTGTCGGTGCCGCCCGTGCAGATACGGAAGCCCTCTTCGGTCATAGCTGCGGCCAAGGCCTTCGCGTTAGCGACTATCTGCGCGCTGTAGGTCGCGAACTCGGGCTGGGCCGCTTCGAAAAAGGCGACCGCCTTCGCCGCCACCACATGATCGAGCGGGCCGCCTTGGCTACCGGGAAACACGGCCTTGTCGATAGCGGCGCCGTGCTGCGCTTTGGCCAGGATGCAGCCACCTCGGGGCCCGCGCAGGGTCTTGTGAGTTGTGAAGGTGACCACGTCGGCGAAAGGCACGGGATTGGGATGCTGGCCCCCGACAATCAAGCCGGCCACGTGGGCCGCATCGAACATCAGCAGGGCGCCGATCTCGTCGGCGATGGCTCGAAATTGGGCCGGGTCGAGGATCCGGGGATAGGCCGTGGCGCCGGCCACTATCAGCTTCGGCCGATGCTCGAGGGCGACCCTGCGTACCTGTTCGTAGTCGAGCACCTCGGTCTGTTCGTCCACCCCATACGACACGAAATTGTAGAACTGGCCCGACATACTCACCGGTAGCCCGTGGGTGATATGGCCGCCTTGGTCGAGGCGCAGGCCCATGGCGGTATCACCGGGCTTGAGCAGCGCCAGGTACACGGCGGCATTGGCCTGGGCGCCGGAGTGGGGTTGCACGTTGGCGTGGTCGGCGCCGAAGAGTGCCTTGACCCGATCGATAGCCAGCGGTTCGACCTCATCAATGATGGAGTTGCCACCGTAATACCGCTTACCGGCGTACCCCTCGGAGTACTTGTTGGTCAGCACCGATCCGGTCGCCTCGATCACTTGGCGCGACGCGAAGTTTTCGGAGGCGATGAGTTGCAGGGTCGTGTTCTGTCGCTCGAGTTCTCTATCCAGCAGGGCAAAGAGTTGCGTATCGCGGGGGGCCACGGGTCAAGGCTAGTGGCGTGGCCGGGGCGCATCGCTCAGGGGGCCGGCGGCGGCACAGTTCTTCCTAGCGCAGTCGCCAGCGCCGCCAATTCGGCGGGCCTTATGCCGGCCACCCGTGTGTTGCCCTGTACAAGAACGTCGAGTTGGGCTGAGGCGAGGGCGCGATCACCGGCTCCCAAGGCGATCGCGGCGGCGTGAAAGCGGTAAATAGGATCGCGATCACCCATGGCGATGACCTGGGCAATCTCGGTCTTCGCTTCGCGGTCCTGCCCCAGACGGTGGAGAACCCAAGCGAGCGAATCGTGCCCAGTAAGACCGGGTCGGGCGGTGAGGGCCCGGCGGGTGCTGGCGATGAGGGCGGGGGTGAGGTTGTGATCGGCGCGATAAAGCGCCACCTCAAGATCGATGTCCACGCCATTGGCCCGACTCAACGCAATGATCGCATCAACCAACGCATATGCGTCGCGCGACGGCGCGGCCATCTTTGCCGCCGCGTAGTAGTCGCCTTCCGCTATGACGTACTGCAGGAGCGGCTGCCGAGCGACAACCTCAGCCATCCGCGCCGCAGCCTCGGCTGGGCGTCCTCTGGCATAGAGCACCGACGCCTCTCCGGCGAGAGCGCCCGCGAGTCCAGGGAAAGAACGTGTGGCCGCGGCATACGTCGTGGACGCCTCGGCCACATCGCCTCGCTTGAGCAGGAGATCGCCGAGCAAGGTCTGCACGTACGCGACGTTCTCGCCGCGGCCCTGCCCGGCTATGACCGCCTGCTGCATCGCGTCTATCGCTCCGTTGGAGTCACCGCGAATCTCTCGTGCGTACGAGACACGCGAGAGGGCGGCCAGGCCTGGGCGTTGGTCGGCCATTCGCTGGGTAGCGACGAGCGACTCGTCGAAACGACCCAATTCGTTGTACGCGTCCACCAGAATCCCCTGCGCGCTCGGGTTTGAAGGCAACGCCGCCGCGGCGAGCTTTCCCACCCTCAATGCCGCCGAAAATTGATGGCGGGCCAGGAGCAACGTCCCCTCTAGCAGCAGCACTTCGGGATCCTTCGACTTGACGCCCCCCAGTTTCGCCAGGACCTTATCGGCCAACGTGTAATACGCCGGATCGGCAACCTCCCTCACCTTCTGGAGGAAACCGGCGGCCAGCGCCTTTTCAGCGGAAGGATCCGCAGGGTTCTTGGCCAACCTGGCCTGCGAATCGGCAATGGCGCGGTCAGAGGCCGCGGGAGCTGATGAAGCCGGCGTGGCGCGAGGCCCAGACGCCGCATCGCTGCGGCCGGTGGCCGCAGCGATGCAGAGGGCGGCGAGGCACAGCACCTTCAGACTGAGGTGTCGCGCCACGCTACGAGTAACGGCGGCGCCGGTAGATGTCAAAGGATGAAACTCATCATACGGGCGTCGTTTCTCGAGGTAGTTAAGGGGCGCCTGACTTCTGGTCGTAGCCGGCGATGGGCGGCGCCTGATAGGGGAAGTATGAGACAGGCTGAATCTCACTCGTATCGACCCCGTCGGTCAATGCATTGTTGGGAAACACATTGGTGGCAGGCGTGAACGGGGTTCCGCCGGCCAGCACTCGGACGAGGATGTCGACGACATCGTCGTTCAACCGCCGACCGTTGGGAAAGCCCTGCGAGTCTCCGGCCAGAATCCCCAGACGGTTGGGCGCAGGATTCGACCCGACAGCGAGATTTACCCGCAACAAGTCGGCCGGCGGCAGATAGTGCGCAGGCGTGAGACCCGCGCCGGCGCCCTGCAGGATCGGCAAGATGTCTGAGGTGCGGGGGTTAGCCGGAACGGCCATCACGGCCGGCGCGTACAGGGCTTTGATCAGCCCCGCCGGCTCAGGGTTGAGGATGAACTGCGTGAATGCCCCATCGTTGCTGGGATCGGAGGCGTTCCATGCGTCCTTCTGGCCCAACGGAATGAGCACTTCATTGACCAGCGGCAGGCCGAGGCGGCTTACCTGCACCCAGCGGCCGGAGTTCTGAGGGCCACCATTGCCGAGTACACGCACCTGTTGGCGACTCGCGGACGCGTAGACCCCGATCACCGATGCCGCATCGTCGACCACCGTCGGATTGTTACCGTTGAGGGTCACTGATTTGATCGGGATCTGCAGGGCGATCGAGTGGACGTTCTTGCCGCCCAGGCTGTTCACGCCGGGCGCGGCCGGGAGCGGGATTATGTGCGCCCCGTTCAACGGCCGCAGCCCAAGGAGGTCAAATATCGAGCCAAGATCGACGAAGAACGCATCCTTGCGGGGGCCGGCGAAGACCTTGTCGCCGTTGGCCAGGGTTACGACCGCGGCCTTTCCGAGGGCATTCTCATAATTCGGCGTGGAGCGCGGACCGATGTTCGCGGGAGCAACGGGCACGTTGGTCGCAAGGATCTCGTCGGTACTTCGGCCGGCCGCATGTTGCGGATCTATTTCCCGTTGGATGGACTCGAACTCACCTCCCTTGCCTCGTGAATTCGTAATCTTGCGCACACTGTACGTCTGGCGAACATTGAGATTGGGGCTGGTCAGGGACCCAATCGGGCCAGTGTTGTAGAGGAACGTGTTGGGATTGGCCACCGTCGTGGCGAACCGGATCTGATACGTGACCTGATCGGTGGCGTCGCCGGTGTTGTTGATGTGAATTTCGTACAGGACGTCGTCGCCGAAGCGGACGAAGTTCGGGCCGGCAGCGGGGTCCTCGAGGCCGATGTAGTTAGCAATGATGTTGAGCTTGGTCGGGTCTAGCGGATCAACGAAAGCGTAGACGTCGGTGTTGTCCGCAGTGGGATCTTGCGAGATCAACGGTGCTTCACGGTGGCTGGATGCGAAGGCGGGTCCTATGGACGCCAGCCCCCCAAGTAAGGCCGTGACCGCTATTCCTGCGACCACGCGTGAGTTCTTTGCCATGCACATCTCCTAAATTTTCCATCGGCGGGCTAATCCCACCGGATCGGGTTCGATACCGATGCCCCTGCCGGATGCCCAAGGGCCCAACTTTTCAATCATCTTTCTGAAAACAATTAACCGTCTGACGGGCATTCAGCCGTCGCCGACGGCTATCACCAGCCACGATTCCCCAATCGGTACGAGAAGGAGGCTGAATGGCTTGGCCAGCCCCGAAACTCCAACCTTGCGGACGAAAGGCAGCACACTCGGCCCGTACTGCGCGACGAGGTCGGCCGTCTGGGGCCCCGGACGGGCGATCGTCGGTGCACTCACCGTTGCCTTGCCCGGCGCATGGCAGAGGCCAGCGACACCGGCACTGATGCCGAACGGCGTGACTACCGCTTGGAGCTTCGCCGCCGCCGCCCCGTCGCAGGATTGCTGTGCCGCCGTCCAGGCCGCCGCCGCAGTTATGGAGGAAGCATCAGGTGGGACAACAGGATCCACGGTGGGGTCGGGGTCGACCAGCCATCCGCCCGATTCTTGGCGGGTGTGCCAAATCTGGTGCTCTCGGGCAAACTGGAGGCCCACGAACGCATCAATGGCGGCCTTGTGCTCGACCAGCATGGTGACGTCGGGTCCTTTCACCGATTCGCGGTGAAAGCCTGTCACTTTGGCCGAGTCGGTTCGCCTCCGGGCCCAGACTTGGGGGGTGGGGTACGAGTCGACGCCGGCCGATGAAAGAAACGCGAACGAAGTTCGGTGGTCCAATTGCTGCTCGGCCTTTAACAATGCCTCCACTGCGAGTTCGGGCGACGCCCCCGTCACGCGAGCAATACGAGACCGCGCCGCGATCGCCACGGTGGTGCTGGTCGGTGCCGCGCCCGGATCGGCCGTGCGGTGGGTGGAGGAGCAGCCCGCTATCAGCGCCGCCGCGCCCACGGCCACGGCCAAACATCGTATCCTGGTCATAGCTACGCCCCCGAGAGGCTCATGCCCGAGATGGCCAGCGTGAGCCCGGCTGATCCGCCCGGCAACCACGACACGTCGTTGCCAATCGCGGTGATCTCCAGCAGCATGCGCTGAATCGAAGACGCGACAGTGAATTCCCGCAACGGGGCGCCCAGCGATCCGCCCGTGATCGCCAGACCTTCGGCGCCCACCGAGAAATCGCCGCTGACCGGGTTGACACCGGAGTGCACGCCGCTGATCGATTGCACCAACACCCCATCGCCGACCGCGGCCAGCACCGCTTCGGGAGAAAGCGATCCGGGCACCACCGTAAGAGCACGGCAGCCCACTCCAGGCGTCGATTTGAACCCAGCCCGCACCGCCGAACCGGTGCTGCGGGTCGACCCCCCAGCCCGGCGAGCGCTGGTGCTGTTATGGACGAACCCCCCTAACACCCCTCCCGCTATGAGCGGGATACGCCTCGTGGCCAGACCCTCGGCGTCAAATGGCGTCGCCCCGTAGGCCTCGGTATCGAGCGGGTCGTCGATCAGATTGAAGCCGGGGACGGCGACCTGCTCTCCGACCCGATCGGCGAAGAGCGACCGTCCCTTCAGCACCGATTCGCCGTTGAGGGTGCCGCCGAGAATAGCGAGCAACGTAGCCGTAACGTACGGATCGAACACGACCGTCGTGCGCCGACTCGCCGGCTTGGTGGCTCCGAGCATACGGGTGGACCGAAGCACGGCCATGGCCGCAGCGGTTTCGACATCGAGTTCGTCGGCCGCCCGACCTACCGAATAACCGAACCCCGTCTGGGTCTCGTCGCCGTCGGAGGCAATGGCAATGGCAAACACCGAACATCCGGTTCGACGATACGAGGCTTCGATCCCTGCGGTACTCGCCAGGGCCACTTCGAGCAGCCCGTCGCCGTAACTCGCCGTCCGCAACGACTTGATGCGGGAATCGCCGGCGCGCACGAGGCGCTCAAGTTCCAGGGCCATCGCGATCTTGTCAGCCGTTGGGAACGTTGCGACCGAATCACGATAGAGGTCGAGCGTGGCCGGGGCCACGCCATCGGGTTCGGCGAGGCCGACGAACGGATCAGGCGTCGCAAAACTGGCGTTGTCGCGGGCCTCGATGAGGGTCGCCCGCAGCGCCTCTTGCGAAAGGTCGCCGGTGTAGGCGAACCCTTGGCGGGCGCCATCGTCGCCGGGTAACACGACCCGAATGCCCACGCCGTCGGACTCGGCCGTCGAGAGGGTCTCGATTCCGCCTTGGTAAACCTCGACTTCGGCATCGCGCGAGTGGGCCGCGAAGGCCTCGATCTGCTCGGGGCCCGAAGCCCAGCCCACTACTTGGCGCACCAAGTCGGAAAGTTCGAGGGTCATGTGGCGGTCCCGCCCACGGTGATGCCTTGCACCCGCAGGGTCGGATTGCCGTCGCTGACCGGCACTCCCTGCCCGTCCTTGCCACACGTGCCGATTCCGGTGGCGAAGTCGTTACCTATGGCGTCGATGGCCATCAGCACTTCGGGCCCGTTGCCGATCAGATTGGCGTCTCGGAGGGGCTCGGTGATCTCACCGTTTTCGATCAAGTACGCCTCGACCATGCCAAAGACGAAGTCGCCTGTGGCCGTATCGACCTGTCCGCCGCCCAACTTGGCGCAGTACACCCCTGACTCGGTCGAGCTGAGAATGTTGGCCGGGTCGTCGGTACCGGCCAATAGATAGGTGTTGGTCATGCGCACGATAGGTAGGCACTCGTAGGATTGACGTCGGCCGTTGCCGCTCTGCCCGTGTCCCTCTTTGCGGGCGTGGCGAAAGTCCCACATGTAGTCCGTCAGGACGCCGTCTTCGATGAGCACGTTGCGCTGGGTGGGATGGCCTTCGTCGTCGATCGCGCTAGTACCCCACTCACGAGGGTACGAACCGTCATCGACGATGGTCACGCCCGGGGCGGCCACACGCTGGCCGACACGACCTCGAAACACCGACGTCTCTTTCATGACCAAGTCGGCTTCGAGCCCGTGACCGCATGCCTCATGGAACATCGTGCCCCCGGCGCCCCTATTCAGCACGATCGTGAGCTTGCCCGAAGGCGCAGGACGGGCCTTCAGCTTCGTCAGGGCCCGGTCAGCGGCGCGTTGCGCGATCACCTCAATGTCGTACTCTTCTTCGTCGAACATCTCCCAACCAATGGTCTTACCAGCGGAATGGAATCCCGTCTGCATGCCTGTGTCGCCGGTGGCAACCGTCTGCACGACGAATCGGGTCCGCACCTGCTCGTCGCCGGCCAGCACCCCATCGGAGTTGGCCACGAGAATGCGCCGACGAGAATCGCCGTACCCTACGGTGACTTGCTTGATCGAACCGCTCCGTCCCCTCGCAACCTCATCGGCCCGTTTCGCCAGCGCCACCTTGTCTGCTTTGGCCACCCCCGAACCCGGCTTGAGAACGAGATGGGGAGCGATCACCGAGCGATGCTTCAGGGCGATCGTGCGAACACCGCCATCACCCTTGCTGGCGGCCGCCGCGGCCGCCTCGGCCGCGGCCAGTAGGCCCCGCTCAGAAATGTCGGCCGTATGGGCAAACCCCGTTGTGTCTCCCGAGATCACCCGCACGCCGGCCCCCCGCTCCCGGCCGCTCGACAACTCTTCAACCCGGCCATCGTCGAAGAGCACACTGTTATTGACTCGGTCCTCGGCGAACACCTCGGCAAAGTCACCTCCAGTACGCAGACAGGCGCCGAGCACCCGCTCGAGCACATCGGTTTCGATCAGGGCGGGCAATGCGTCCGTGGCGACAGGCATTGCGCCATCGTAGGGGCCACCGTCACCAATGCCGTGACTGGCACCGGGCCGACCGACTTCTCCTAACGTAGGTGGCCGTGGCATCCCGAATCTGGCTCGTCGTGCGCTTTGGCGCGAGCGCGACGATGCTTGGATTCCTCCTGCGGAGGGTTCATCTCGCCTCCTTGTTCCCCGAATGGTCAATCCGCACTCTCGCGTACCTGGTGGCCGGACTGGCCATCACGGGGCTTGGCGTGGTGCTCGCCACATGGCGCTGGCAGTGCGTCCTCAAAGCCTTGGAGCTGCCTCAGCCGCTGCGCCCACTGCTTGGCCATTACCTCGCCGGTCTTTTCGTCGGCAACTTTCTGCCCTCGACGGTAGGCGGCGACGTGCTCAGGACTCGACGCCTCAGCGCCGCGACCGGAGAATCAGAGGTGTCGTTCGCCTCAGTCGTGATCGAACGGCTGACCGGCTGGATCGTGCTTCCGGTGCTGTCGTTAATGGCGTTCGTGGTGAACCGAGGGCTGTTGCGTTTCGGGCGATCAAGTTCGGTCGCCTTCGCGGTGACTGCGGCCACTCTCCTAGCGCTTGTTGGCGTTCTCGCCGCCGCCGGTTCGCCGCGTATAGGTGGGCGATTGGCCGGACATTCGAGCTGGCTGCGTTTTCTGGGGGCCGTCCATCTCGGAATCGACCGACTCCGGCGCCATCGTCGCCTTACCGGTAACGTGTTGTTCGCCGGCTTTCTTTATCAGCTGGTCGTCGTGGCCGCGGCATGGCTTACGGCGCGAGCCCTCGGGGTCCAGCTCTCCTCCACCGCCGCCTTGGCGTTCGTGCCGATCGTGGCCATCGTGCAAGTACTCCCGATTTCGGTCGGAGGTCTGGGGCTGCGCGAGCAAGCCTTTACGTTATTTCTTCATCCCCTCGGCGTGCCCACCGGCCGGGCCGTGGCGCTTGGTCTCCTTCTCTATGGGATGAACCTCGCGGCCAGTCTGGCCGGTGCGCCGGCGTTCGCCTTCGGGCAGCGAAAGGCCGTTCCCGCATGAACAACGCGCCGTCAATGACAGTCGCCCCGCCCGGGACCGGACG
>JANYDT010000069.1 GCA_025359845.1 Acidimicrobiia bacterium | reverse complement strand
CGGTCGCTTCGACTGTCGCGGCTGCCCCCGCCGACACAGGCGCCGCCGCGGCGGCCCCAACTGTGGCGGCGGCACCGACCGACACCGCCGCAGCCGCACCGGCCGACACCGCTGCGGCGGCCACAACCGTAGCGGCCGCTTCCGATACGACGGTGGCTGCTCACTAATTCCGACGACCTTTTACCTCACGTCTCCGATCCGCTGGCCATTAAGCGATCAGCGGATCGGCCGTGAGGTGGAAACGTCCCACGTTCGCCAAAGATGAGAATCGTTGGAGGGCCCGACGATTGGCGAAGAGGTAGCGACGCAAGAACTCGCGAATGATCGAAACCACCTGCGGACGCAGGATGGCGTCGTTGGTAGGATCGAGGTGTCCGGCGCCGTCAACGAGCAGTAAATACCGCGGTGGGCCGGCGGTACGAAATAGTTCCTTGCTCCCCTGGAAGGGCGCGGTGCGATCGGCCTTTCCATGAATACCGAGCCAAGGCCTTGTCTGTTTCGAAGTCCACGTGGACGCCATGAACGATTTGTCGCCCGAAATCGAAACGACGGCGCCGACGCGTCGGTCGATGCAACAGGCATTCAGTCCAATCGCGGCCGCCGAAATGGCCCCGTCACTCTGCCCGACAACGGCGATTCGGCCACCATCAACGAGGTGGTGGAGTGGCCCTGGCTGTGCATTCGCTTTCAATATGGCCGAAATCACGAATCGAAGGTCGCCGGGTTCATTGGGGACGTCGGCCTGCAACGGCCGCCCCGGGAGGGTGTTGGTCGCGAGCGGAAACTCCGGCGCAGCAACGATGTAGCCGATCCGCGCGAAGGCCATCAGAAAGTCCCGATAACCGGCCGCGGAGTTGTTGAAGCCAATGGCGAAGACCAGCAGCGGCGCACCCTTTCGATGCGACGGTAGCAGCACGGTGGTCGGCAGAACGCGACTGTTGGAACGGGCCCGCGACCCACGTGCTTGCGTACTGCGGGACCGGTCAACGAATCGCTCATGCAGCTCGACGACATCGCCCGCGCTCGGCACAACCCCACCGGTAGTTTCTGTTCTGGCCGTCGACAAGACGACGTTCTCGGCGGCTGCCGCATGGTTGGACGTGACCATCAAAGACTGAACTGCGAACACCAGCACCGTCGTAAATGCAACTGCCGACCTGTGGCGATAGTTCATCTTCAGGCCTAGTAGTCGTGCACTAACGGGCGAGCACGACGAAAAAGTCTCGCGATTGAGGCTTCAAATAGCGAGTCGGGGGATGGCGCATTCCAGGAAGCAGCTTGCTGCCTTGGGGGCCGTTGGCCGTCTGCGTATAGAGAAAATAGGCCACCCAGGCACTGTTGATGTCGAGCTCCATGGCGCGCACGGTGCCGGCAGCAACGAGCACGTCGGCGAGCGTCGAGATCGACATTCCAGGACCGCCGGCGTAGATCAACGCCCCAGTCTTGGTAACGCCTATCCCGGAGCGCCAAACGAGCACCTTGTGTCCGAGTGTTTTACCCCATCGGCGGTTGACGGCCTGATCCACCCCTGCCACGGGTGCTGCGTTGTCGACAATCAGACTGAGGTTCTGTCTCACCGCGGCCACGTCCGCGCCGAGCTTCGCGTCACGGCCCCATTGAGCGACCGTGGCCGAACCGTCTTTGTGTATGACGAGCGATGCGGCGCCGTCGACCAGGGGCGAGCCTTGGCGACCGTCGAGCCAGAAACCGCCTTCAGCTTCGCGTTGACGAAAACCCGAGTTGAACACGGCCAACAACGCCGGTCGTTGCGCGGCCGGCACCTGCCCGCGTCCGGGCCAGAGTCCGCCCGGATCTTGGGTACCGGCGACCAGACCCATGCGCACCAGCGTCGTATCCATGCGGGCCAGCCCAACCACGACTGACGTGTGTATTGCGTCGGGACGAACCCGAGTGACGGCGATGGCTGGGCGGGCTGCGGTGCCCGACACCACCGTCCATTGCCCCTCGCCCGGCAGCGGGTTGGCCACCAGCGGCCGCACCGGCGTTAGCAAGAGGTTCGTGCCCCCCCTGGTCTGACCCACTGATGGAGCGGCCCCACCCGGCTTGGGCGCGCCTCCGGCCGGCGGTGGGGCCACGGTGCCGACGACCGAGATCGGTATCTGCGGCGCCCCGCCCTTCGGCGGTGCGTGACGCGTGTACCACCAATGCTCCACCCCATTGACGAGGCCTTGTCCGCCCCTAAGTCGGACCCACTCGACGGCGCGCAGTGACATCGAATCGGTGCTCGGCTCGATCAGAGTTGTCCCGAGCGAAAAGGCCGGTCCGGTGCCGAGCAGCACAGCAACGGCAACGGCCATCGTGGAACGGCGTGGATGGTTCGCCCACGCCCGATCACTGCGACCAAGCGGAGCCCAGGTCAGTAGCACCGAAGGCACCAACGGCAACCACCACCGCACTCCTGCAGCCAGCCCGATGATCACCGCCACCTGAAGGAGAATCGCGATCGCCAGAAGTGTTTCGCCGCGGTGGGGGTAAAGCCCGAAGCGACGTACGAGCAGCGTGTGCGTCGCCGCCCATGCCGCCCCCACCACGAGAAATGAGACAACGAGCCGCCCTCCGGAAAGACCATCGATCAAAAGCACAATCACTTCGATCGACAAGATCAATGCCGCCGCCACGCCGATCGCGGCCGGGCGGTTCATGATGACCTCTCCGACGAGGGCACCCGTCGGAATCCGCCCGTACGCCGGAACAACCTTCGAGAACGGAGGAATCCGCAGTCGGCCCAGTTGAGCAGGTGACGATCTCCCGCGCCGTTGCCGTAGGCAACCACTTCGCACTGGTCGCGTTCAAGCCCTCGCGACTGCATCCAGCCCTCGACCATTCGGACCTTCTCCGCGCCCCGGACATTCGGTCCTGAGAATCGACCCGTGGCCACCCCGCTGCTGTACTCCATTTGCGTGCACAGGAGCGCATCAAGCCCCGCCAGATCGCGGAACGGTTCGAGATACACGTCGAGTGAAGCGCTCACCAACACTACCAGCGCTCCGTCGGTGCGATGGCGGTCAACCTCGGAGATTGCGTCGACAAGTACGCGCCGCTGCGCCAAATATTGCGCGAACTCACGGCCTAAGCCGCGCAACTCATCCGCCCCACGACCCGAAACACAGCGGGAAACGAGAAACTGTTTCGCATCACTACGGCTAGCCCTCCGCGTTCTGAGTAGGTCTACTCCGACCATGACCACCGATTGCCCCATGGCCAACCTGCTGTGTGTGAGTCGCCTCAGAAAGGGCAAGAGCGAGTCTCCCCGCGTGACAGTCCCGTCGAAGTCCATGAACACGACGGTTGTGGGGCGGTCTTGTGAGGCACGGTGGCTGAGGCCCGTCACGAGACCAGGTTGCCCACGACGAACACAACGACGGTTGCCAGCCCGGCCACCTGCAGACCTCTGTCGCGCACGAGCAATTCCGGTGCTGAGGCCTTGCCCCGTAGAGCAATCGTAAGGTAGCGGCCGATCCCGGCGGCCATGGGCACCAACAGCACCGCAGCCCAACCCTCTTCAAGATGGGGTCCTCCCCCTCCGATGATGGCCCAGGCGATGAGGCCGAGAAACAGCACGGTGGCGGCACCGACGAGTAGACGACTTGTCATAGCGTCGTGGTACACGCCGAGCGATTTACGGTGCGCTACGGCTCCGGTGCCGAGCTCGCGGACTTCGCCCCGCCGCTTGCCGGCGGCGACCATCACGGCGGCCGCGCCAACGGCCAACAGGAACCAGCGCGAGACCGGAGTGTGTGTAGCGGCTGCTCCGATCAAGACGCGCACTACGAAACCGGCGGCGATCGTCGCAATGTCGACGATCGGAATTTCCTTCAGTTTCGTGCTGTAGGCAATCGTGAGCGCAACGTACGCGACGAGGGCGAGCGCCGTCGGTCCGTTGAGGAATCGTCCGATAGCGGGCGCCGCGGCCAAGAGCACCACTGCTACGAGCACCGCCTCGACTCGCCCGATCGCTCCCGAGGCAATCGGACGATGACGTTTCGTGGGATGGAGACGATCGGCGGGGGCGTCGATGGCGTCATTGAGGAGGTACGTACCGCTGGCCGCCACGCAGGCCAGCGCCACGGCCACCGCCAGTTGCGTCACAATCGCGACCGACACGTGGAACGCCGCAAAGGGTGCGGCGAGCACGAGCGCAGCCTTGCTCCACTGGTGGGGACGAATGGACCGCACCCATGGATTGCTCAGCATCCGTTCCCTCACCCAATGCTCAGATTGGAGAGGAACCGGAATCGCTACGACCAGCGAACTCAACGGCCCACTACTGTCACAACGACAAATGACTGCGGCCGACTCATCATGACTGTGAGGCTACGGAACTCAATGCCATCAATCGGAGAAGCCCGGGCAAGGCCCCGGTAAAAAGTTGGTCACGATTGCGACTTGTTCGGGCGCGCCCACGAATCTGAATAGAAGCGAAGGTACGCGTCCACATGGGCCCGCCAGTAGGGGCGGTCGTGCCGGCCGGCCCAGATGTGCAGTTCGTTGCGCACTGAAGCATTGACGAGCGTGTGGCTGAACGCGACGACCGTGGGCGCCAAGCCATCGCTTTTCCCGACATCGATGAACACCCCGCCGCGCAGTGTTGCGAGGCCCAGGGAGAGGTCCGCGACCGAGCGGTTGACCGCCGGGCTGTGGGCCCCGACCGACGCGAACAGCTCTGGATGCGCAGCTCCGATCCGCAAAGCAGCGGCGCCGCCGCGGGAGATGCCCCCGATCGATCGGTGTGTCGCATCAGGGCGCACTCGGTAGGTTGCGTCGAGCCACGCCAGCAGTGTAGCGACCACATAGTGATCAATTTCCGGCGGCACTTCCTTTCCGCCATCCGGCAATGCAATCAACAGTGGCGGGATCCGGTGCGCGCAGATCAGCGTGTCGGCGGCGGGCGCGATCCCGAGGTCGGCCCACTGCTCGTCGGTCGCGGCGGCGCCGTGGAGCAGGATCAACAACGGGTAGCGACGATTGCCTGACGACGCGTACCCAGGCGGCAGGTAGATTCGGCCCGGTACCGCGATGGGGCCCATCGGCGGGAAAGCAACCGATCGTATGGTCCCCTCAGCGCAGCGGCGCGACCCCGCAGCGGCTCTCGGCGTCGGGCTCGAGATCGCCAACAGGAGAACGGCAACGACGGCCAAGAGCGATCCTCGAGGACTGATCACCCGCTACTCATTTGACGACTTCAAATTCGCGGGGTCGTCATTGCGGGCCATCGATCGTCGCAGGAGCGGTCCCCGGATTCGTTGCGGCAACATTCGAATGGCCGGCATCACGAGGCCAACCAGCCGGGGCGCCCAAACGATCCGGGCATCGCGATCCATCGCTGAGACGACGGCATCGGCGACCGATGGGGCGGTTGTCGCCATTGGCCGATCGGCCATTCCCGCGGTCATCGAAGTCCGGACGAAACCGGGCCGAACCACGAGCACACGAGCCCCGCTGGGGCGAAGCAACTCGTCGAGGGCCAGCGCGTAAGCGTCGAGGCCCGCCTTTGATGCTCCGTAGATCGGGTTGTCGCTGCGAACGAGGAACCCCGCGACCGAGGAGAGCACGACAAGAGTGCCGTGGCCCTGGTCTCGGAGCCTCGAAGCCGCCGCGGTGAGCACTCCCATGGTGGCGCCCATGTTCACGGTCACCACTTCCGCGATCGCCGTCGGGTCGGCGTCAAGCCCCGTTTCGTCGGCCAAAACGCCTACGGCAACGATGACCACGTCGAGGTCACCGACGCGCTCCACCGCCTGTTGAATCACACTCCTGTGCTGGTCGGTTCGCGTCGCCTCGAAGTCGATGCAAGTCACCGATACCGACGAACTCTGCAACGTGTGCGCCGCTTCGTTCAGACGACTCCGGTCGCGGCCGGCGAGCAGGATTTCGGTGGCGCCGCGCCGAACGAGCGCGGCCGCAATGGCGGTCCCGATGTCGCTCGTGCCGCCGAGGACCAACACCGAACGAACGGCCTGGGCGCTCACGTCGCCGATCCGATCAGCCCGAGGCGACAGCCGAGATCCGATTTCATCCGGCCGCTCGGGTCGAGTCGCGCCCGCACCTCTCGCCATTCGTCGAGACGGGGATACATGGCTCGTACGTGGCGCGCCTTGAGACGAACGTCCTTGGCCAGATACACCCGACCCCCGACTTCGGCCACCGTACCGTCGGCGGTGTCGAGCGCCGCCCATAGGCCAGGAGCGGTCGCCGGGACATCGAGCGCCAGAGTCCAGCCCGGAAGCGGGAACGAGAGCGGAGCGGCGGAGGCCGTTCCGAGCCGCTTCAGGGTGGCGAGATAAACCGGTAACCGGCCGAGGTCGGTCGCCAGCTGCACAAGGGCTCCTTCGGCGCCGTCGGGAATCGCCACTTGGTACTGAACGAAGCCGGCCTTGCCGTATAGGCGGTTCCACTCTCCGAGCCCGTCCAGCGGCCAAAGGGCCGACTCGATGCCGAGCAATCGCTCAGGCGCTCGACGGGTACGCCGGCGGGCACTCACAATCTTGGCCGCGTTCGCCAGCGCTACTCTGCGAGGTCCGAGCAGCGGGAGACCGATGTTCGGGCACACCAATCGCGACGACGACGCCCGCGCCTTGCAGTCCTCCCGAGGGAGCGAGCCGTGCAAGTGATTGGCGGCGGTCACAACGCCGGTCCCGAACGCACGGCTGCGAAGGTCTAGCCATGCTGCCACGTGGTCGTGAGTCGTGCTGAGGGCCCGTACCCGCCGCACCGTCTCGTCGATCGAGGCCGTCAACGCCGTTGATTCCCAGACCAGAGCCGAGCCGACGGTGGTGGAGTTGAGGGTGGCGGACACGATCACGCCCGTAAGACCCATCCCGCCCACCGTGGCCCAAAACGCCTCTGGGTCCTCGGTCTTGCTCAACCGACGACGAGTGCCCGAGCCGTCGATCAGATCGAGCGACACCACGTGGGCGCCGAAGCTGCCGGCGTGGGGATGGTTCTTTCCGTGGACGTCGGCCGCGATCGCCCCGCCGATCGTGGCCCGAGCCGTACCAGGAACCACCGGCAGAAATCGACCGTGGCGTAACAGCGTCCAACACACCTCGCCGATGGTGGCCCCGGCCGACACTTCGATCGCGTCCGATGTCGCCCCAGACGGCTGATGCGGCGTCTTTGCGATGCGCACGACGGTGCCGCCCCCGCGTTGCGCAGCGTCGCCGTATGCACACCCCGCGCCTCGAGCGATCACGCCCCGAACATCATCAGCGGAGGCGCCCAGAGCGTCCGGTCTAGACGCGGCGTCGGCCCACTCGGTGAAGGAGCGGACACCGGCCACACCCCCAAACCCAACCTGGAACTGGGAACTACGCTCGTCGCACATGTCCTTCAGGATACCGACCAAATAAGTGACCCTGGGCCAGGACCCCATTCGCGGAGTTGGTGATAGTAGACGCTCGCACGGATGTCACACTTGGCTGGTGAACGATGGGCTTGAGAACACATCCGATCCGACAGTCCGGCCCAGCCTCCCGGACGCGCCTCCGACCCCCCTTGGGTCTGAGGCTGGAGTGACGTCGGGCCATAGCGGCTCTCACCACTTGATCGGTCACGACTTGATCGGTCACATCGAGGACAGACTTGTTCCGGCGTGGCGTCGAGTGACAAACGGCGAAGCCCGTTGGCCGGTAACTGTCGCGGTGCTGGCCGCGATTGTGTTGCAGGCGGCGTTGCCGCAGCGTCTTGCCCTGCTGCGATCGTGGACCCTGCCGGCGATCGAGGGCGCAATCTTGGTGGTGTTAACCGTAGCCAATCCGCATCGGATCAATCGTCATTCAAAGGGTCTGAGGATCACGAGCTTGACGTTGATCGCAGCGATGACTTTCTCCAATACGTTTGCCGCCGCACGATTGATACGAGGACTTGTAAAAGGTACCGAAGGCACCGACCCGACTAAATTATTGCTCACCGGCGCCGGTATTTGGCTCACCAACGTGGTGGTGTTTTCGCTGTGGTATTGGGAGTTCGACCGAGGTGGTCCGGCAGCTCGGGCCCACGCAACGGTGCGACATCCAGACTTTGTATTCCCGCAGATGCAATCGCCCGAACTCGTCGACGAACACTGGGAGCCAATGTTTATCGACTACCTGTACGTATCATTTACGAATGCCACTGCTTTCAGTCCGACCGACACCCTGCCGTTCACCCGATGGGCGAAAATGACCATGATGACCCAATCCGCAGTTTCGCTGATCACCGTCGGGCTTGTCATCGCCCGCGCCGTGAATATCTTGAAGTAAGCATGAATATCTTGAAGTAAGCTCAGTCGTCGCTCGGCCCACTGACGGTGATTGAGAGTATGTTGTCGACATGAAAGGTATGTTGTCGACATGAGTCGATTTGTTCACGTTCCTCATCCCCATATCGAGGCTCGCAAGAATCAGGGTCCGGTTAAGCACGCCGACCAACTTGACAAAAGTAGTGCGATCAGCCGGATCAACTCTGCCCTAGCCGTCAAGATAACTTCCGGAGTCGGCACCATGTGGTGCGCCTATGCCTTTGCGGTACTCGCGCTGATCAGCTTGCCCGACGCCATCAAATTGGGTCGGCCCGCCATCATTTCGTGGATTGCCCAGACGTTTCTACAATTGGTCTTGCTATCGATCATCATCGTCGGTCAGACCATCCAGGCCGCCGCCGCAGACAAGCGCGCCGAGGCAACGTACCAGGATGCTGACGCGGTGCTCCACACCGCTCTGCAGATCGAGGAACACCTTCAGGCCCAAGATGTGGCCATCGAAAGCATTCTTAACGACCTCGCGAACCAAAAGAGTGCGTAATACAGACGTCGCCGGCAGAGTTGACGCGGCCCGAACACGCGAAACTGACGCCGTGAACATGAGGTCGTCAGACCTTGAGTTTGTCGTGATCGAACCGCCGCGCCGAGCTACTGTCCGCTCGTGGCTAAGCGTTACCCGGTTGCTTGTTGCCATCGTGGGCGTCGCGACGTTGTCTTCGATGCTCAGTGGGTGGGCCAACGTCAGCGCTCGTTCCGCGCAGGCAACCCTGTACGGTCGACTTCCCCACTCGCTCGCTACCGCCATCGTCGGATCGCTGCAGGTCTTGTTGTTCGGGTTGGCTGTCGTTTGGCTCGTGCTCATTGTCGGTCGTGGGGCGATCGTGCGGATTCTCCGCGCCGCCGTCGCGGTGGCCGTCGCCTCGGCTGCTCTTCTCATACTCTCCCGCGTTGTCGGCCGGTCGGTGCTTCCGACGTTTCCCCGCGGGCCGCGCAGACTCGCAACGTTCCCCGGACGCCCGGGTCTAATCGGTTTACCGACGGTATTTCCGAGCAACTTGAACCTAGTCATCGTTTGGGCGGTCCTGTTCGTCGACTACCCATGGTGGGGTCCCCGGCTACATCGCGTGCCAATTGTGATCATCGTGATCGGTGTCATGACGCGGTCCGGGTCCGTGTTCGCCAACCCTGTTGCCACCGCCGTGGTTCTCGGCCTCGCTTACGGCTCGGCGCAACTCGTCGCGCTGGCGTTCGGAGTCACCAACCAGAGCCCCTCCGGGGCCGAGGTCGGAGTGGCCATCCGCCGTCACGGCCATCTGCCCACCCGAGTCGAACAACTCAGCGAACGGCCCGGCGCGGCCGTTTTCGTAGTCGAACGGGCCGACGCGTCGCGCCTGCTCGTCAAAGTGATCAGTCAGGAAACTTGGACGTCCTTGCTTCCAAACCGCATCTATCGGTGGCTTCGGTCTCGCGAAGCCGGCGACGCCCACCCGTTTCAGGCCTTGCGTTCGCGCGTTGAGCACGAAGCGCTGTGTGCGCTGAAGGCCCATGCCGACGGGGTGCCGACACCACGAGTCATTGTTGTCGGCGAACTCTCACCGAGGTCGATGCTCATCGCGTTCGAACGCCACGATGGCGAACCCCTCTCGGGTATTCCTACCGAGCGTCGACCAACGACAATCCTGCCGAATGTTTGGCGGATCGTCGAACGCCTGCAATCGAGTGGGCTCGTGCACCACCGCCTCAACGCCGAATCGTTGCTCGTGGATGCCAGCGGCGGCGTCGTGGTCGTTGACTTCTCGGGCGCCGAGATCGGCGCACTAAGCGAACCCCTCTCCGGTGATGTCGCCGAGGTCCTCGCCGCCACTGCGGCTCGCCTCGGCGTTTCACGGGCCGTAAACGCTGCGATCGACGCCCTTGGCCCCGACGCGGTAGCGGCCGCGCTACCGCGACTCCAACCCCTCGCCCTTACCCGCGCGACCCGAGCACTCGTCAAGACCGGCGACTGTCTCGGCGAGTTGCGAGCCGAGATTCGCAACGCCACGGGGGTACAAGACATCCCGCTGCAGAAGCTGGATCGGCTCCGACCTCGAACACTGGCCACGCTGGCGATGACCGGCGTAGCGTTGTGGACGCTTGTGCCGAGCCTTTTGGGGGCCGGCAGCGTTTGGAAGCAACTCGCCAACGCCCGCTTCGGCTGGATGATCGTCGTTCTCGGGTTCTCCGCCATGACCTATTTCGGCGCCGCATTGGCCTTCAACGGGTCGGTTCCGAATACCCTCCCTTTTGGACCGAATCTCGCCGCCCAAGTGGCGGCATCATTCATCGGAATTGCCGCGCCGGGCGGCCGTCTCGCGCTCGATATCCGATTCCTTCACAAACGCGGGTCAACCCCAGGAGCGGCCACGGCGGCCGTCGCCGTGAATTCGGTCGGGGGATTTGTCGTTCATGGCATCCTCACCGTTGTCTTCGTCGGCCTCGCCGGAATTTCGGGCCTGCGAGCCTTCCACCTCCCGTCCGGACGCGCCTTCGCGATCACGCTGATCTCAGTGCTCGGCCTCACCCTCATCGCCGGCCTCGTCCCCGGCGTTCGACGCATCGCTCAAGAGCGAGCATTTCCCTCAATCCGACGGTCGATGCAAGGCATTTCCGACGTTGCCCGTCAGCCCAACAAACTCATCGCGTTGTTCGCCGGATCGACAATGGTGACGTTCGGATATGTCCTCGCCCTGGAGGCATCGGTGCTCGCGTTCGACACGAGCCCGCCGTTCACGTCCGTTGCGCTCGTGTTCCTTCTGGCGTCGGCCGTCACATCGATTGCGCCTACGCCGGGCGGAGTCGGCGCCGTGGAGGCCGCCCTCACCGCCGGCCTCACCTCCGCCGGCATGCCCAGCACGACCGCACTCGCCGCCGTCATGCTCTTTCGGATAGCCACCTTCTGGCTTCCCATCCTCCCCGGCTGGATAGTGTTCACAAGGCTCCAACTCTCCGGAAACCTGTAAACATAACTATCTTACGCCGTGGTCGAGGTCGGTCACAGGCTATTCGCAGATCGACACGGCAATCTGTCGGGATGAACATTTTCGTGACGACGAGGCGACGAGCTGCGTTTGTGGCCGTCCTCGGAGCTTGCTCCATTTCTCTATCCGTAGGTCTGTCGGCCGAGGCCCAGACCCCGGCGAACGTCGCGTCGCCGAGCACCGCTTCGTTTTGCGCCCAGCTGCGTGCTTCTCAGGCAACTCTCGGCGCTTCCAAGGTTACAGGGGCGGCGCAGTACAAGCTCGTGGCCATTGAGTGGGCCAAAATCTCCAGCGCCGCGCCGGTCAAGATCAAGACCGACGTTGCGACTATCGAATCCGCTTACGCCAAAGCGGCAGGGGCTCCCGCGACTGCCACTGCCGTGCTCAAAACGCTCGGCGCGAGTTCGAAAGCCGTCACCGACTTCTCCGCCCAGAACTGCCAATCCGATGGATCAGGCCAACGTCGCCGTTTCGACCCGACCGATCCGGCCAACAAGGCGTTCGTGGACTGCGTGGCCAAACAGGGGGTGACGCTGGGGAGCGGCCGCGGCGGCGGACAGGGCGGCGGTCAGGGCGGCGACCCGAAGCGTCAAGCGGCGATTCAGGCATGTCAGTCGAAGCTGCCGGCCGGTACCGTGTTTCGCGGTGGCGGTGGCGGTTTCGGCGGGGTGCTCAACAACCCGCAGATGCAGGCTTGCCTCAAGTCCAAAGGTGTGACTGTTCCGACCCGTCCCGCTTCAGCCCCGAACGGCGCAGCGCCGAACAATTCAGCCCCGAACAATTCTGCCCAGGGTGGGACTGACCCGAAATTTCGCACGGCCCTTGATGCCTGCCGTACCCAACTCGGTCTTGGGGCTCGTGGCACGGGCCAAGGGGGCAACGCCGCCACACCGACCACCGCAGGAGCCAAGCCCTAAGGGTCTGCACGACGAGGTCCTCATTTATCTGTTTCACTATGAGTACCCCCGGGCCCGCCCGGGGTACTTTGCTCATATGGCTGAGGTTTGCCTTCCATTGGCTGACTCCGGTGCGGTGTTTTACCGAGTTCTGAGGATCGCCACGGGTTGGACACAGGGGATTCTCAGACGCACAGAGTCTGCTATACGGATGGTTCCCATCAAACTTCGAATAGCGGCGGGTGCTCTGGCCGCGGCCACGGGCGGTGTCGGCTTTTACGCGTACCGCAGCGCCAACCCGAGCCAACAAACGGCTCAGATCAGTACCGCATCAGCGTCCCGCACCGACATTTCTGAGACGGTAGCGGCTTCGGGCAGTGTCGCCGCGGCGACCGAACGGGCGCTGTCGTTCGCGGGAACCGGCAAGATCACGGCCATCAAAGTGGCCCTCGGCGATCACGTGGCGGCCGGTCAGACCTTGGCCTCGTTGGACGCCACGACGGCACAGACCCAGGTGATTCAAGCCAAATCAAGTCTGGTGACGGCGCAGGCCAAGGTCGATCTGCTCCGGTCGGGCCTCACGCCCGACGAGCGTCGGCAATTGGATCTTGCCGCGGTGCAATCTCGGCAGCAGGTCGCTAACGCGAAGCAGGCGATGGTCCAGGCGAAGGCGACGGTTGGTCAGGCTTCGGTGGGTTACAACGCTCAGGTTGCACAAGCCCAAACGACGCTCGACGGCGCCAACGCCACAGCCGCGACGAACGCGGCGACCGCGCAGGTTCAAGTCGACGCAGCCCAAACGGCCCTCGATAACGCCAAGGCCAATGTGTCGTTCAGCGCTAAGACCTATCAGGCCCAGGTCGATACGGCGCAAACGGCGGTCGATAACGCTAATACGACGGCTGCACTCGATGCCAAATCGGCGCAGACATCGGTAAGTCAGGCGGCTACCGGAGCGGTGAATGCACAGAAGAATGCCGGTCTCGATCAGGTATCGGCGCAGACGAGTCTGGATCAGGCTAATGCCGCGTTGGCCGCCCAACAAGCGGCTCTCGGTCAGACGGTAACTGATTCGGCTTTTGCCCAATCCAATTTGAGTTTAGTTCTGTCCGCCGATGCTGGGGCCTCGACGGCGGCGACGAGGTCGGCGGTGGTTTCTGCCCAGTCGGCTTTGAATAGTGCGCAGGCCAAGGTCACGTCGCAACAGGCGGCGATCACGTCGGCTTCGAATCAGGTCACCAACGCGCAGAACAATTTAAACGCGACGTTGGAGAAGGGTCGTCAGTCGTTGGCATCGGCTCAGGACGGATCGTTGGCCACCGCGGCCAACACTCAAGCGGCGACGGCGACGAAGGATCAACAACAGATCGCCTCGGCGCAGACGAGCCTGCAGTCGGCGTTGAACAACCAAGCGTCGAGCTTGGCGAAGGATCAGCAACAGACCGCCAGTCTTGACTCGGCACTGAAAACCGCCCTGGCCAACCAGGCCGCCAGCCGTACCAAAGATCAGCAGCAGATTGCGGCCGCCCGAACCGGATTGGTGACAGCCCGCAACGGCGTGGCTTCGAGTGTGTTGAAGGACTCGCAATCGATCGCCAATTCCGCCAATCAAATCACCTCGTCGGAGCAAGGGCTGCAGAACACAGTATTGGCCAATAAGATCAAGCTGGCGCCGGCCAAGACGGCTGATCTGGTGACGGCGCAGGCCAGCCTGGATCAGGCCAAGGCGGCGCTCACGACCGCGCAGAAAGCTCTTGACGATACGATCCTGAAGGCGCCTATCGCCGGCACCATCACCGTGTTGAATGCCCATGTGGGGGATTCGGCGGGGGGTCAGCTGGCACCTATGACCCTTACCGACACCGACAATCTGATAGTGACCGCGGGTTTCTCGGAGGCGAATGCAGCGAAGGTCAAAGCCGGTCAACCAGCCGCGATCACCCTTGACGCGCTGCCCGACGTGTCTTTGGATGCGACGGTGGCTTCGATCGACTCCACGTCGACGACTGTGCAGAACGTCGTGAACTACCTGGTGCATTTCACCCTTCCGAGCGAGGCCAAAGGTCAGGGCGTGAAGCCAGGCATGACCGCGCAAACCGAAGTCACCACTCAGGCCGTCACCAATGTGGTCGCCCTGCCCAGTGCGGCGATACGCTCCTTCGGCACTAATCATGTCGTCACCGTCCTCGACCCAGCCACGAAGGCCCAAACCCGAACCCAAGTCGAAGTGGGGCTGGTGGGCGGCGGCAATACCGAAATCGTTTCCGGACTCAGTGAGGGCGCCACGGTCGTCATACCCCAGATCCAAACCGCGACCGGCGCAGGCGCACGGGCTGGGACAGGCGCACGGGCTGGGGCCGGCGGACTCGCCGGCGGCCTTACTGGCGGCGGCGCCTTGGGTGGCGGCGGCTTCGGCGGCGGAGGTCGAGGATGAACCGTGACAGCGAAGGTCGATCCGTGGCATCGGTGAAAGGGAACGGCTCGAAGCCGTCTTCGGTCATCTTGTTGGAGAACCTCACCAAGACCTATGTCATGGGCGATGTCATCGTCCGGGCCCTCCAAGGCGTCACGCTCGACGTGGATCGGGGCGAGTACCTCGCCATCATGGGCGCCTCGGGCTCCGGGAAATCGACTCTCATGAACATCATCGGCTGCCTTGACGCACCCACGAAAGGCCGCTACCTCCTTGACGGACTCGACGTTGCGGCCCTTGATGACCGACAAGTGGCTATGGCCCGCAACAAGAAGATCGGCTTCGTGTTCCAGTCGTTCAACCTGATCGCGCGCACGTCGGCTCTCGAGAACGTGGCACTTCCTATGGCCTATGCCGGAGTGGCCAACAAGGAACGAAAAGCCCGAGCCATGGCCGCGTTGGACCGGGTCGGACTCGCCGATCGGGTCCATCACATCCCGACCGAACTGTCGGGCGGTCAACAGCAACGCGTCGCCATTGCCCGGGCGTTGGTGACCAATCCGGCCTTGTTGCTGGCCGACGAGCCCACCGGCGCTCTCGACACGCAATCCACCGCCGAAATTCTCAACCTGTTCGACGAACTCCACCAGCAAGGACGCACGATCGTGCTCATTACCCACGAAGCCGACGTCGCCGCTCGGGCCAGACGCACCATTCGACTCTCAGACGGCAAGATCATCTCGGATGAACGCGCCAAACTGCGGGTCGCGTCATGAACCGGCGCGAGACCATTCGCATCGCTTGGCGGGGCGTGAGCGCCAACCGGGTGCGGTCATTTCTGACCATCCTCGGGATCCTCATTGGTGTCGCCTCGGTCGTGATCCTGGTTGCCGTAGGCAACGGATCAACGATCGCAGTGCAGAAGCAATTCCAGTCGCTCGGCACGAACTCGCTGACCATCCAGCCGGGTGGACGCGGGTTCGGACGCCGCGGCGGCGCAGGGGCCGGAGCCCAACCGCTCTCATTCACGATGAAAGACGTCGCCGCCTTGCAGTCCAAAGATTATAAAGCGAACGTCAAGATCGTCGTGCCTGTGATCCGGGCGGGAGGCGTAACCGGAGCAGTCGGAGACACGTCAGCCTCGGTTGACCCGGTCAACGGGTCCACCCCTGAAATCCAGGAAGTCCAGAACTGGAAGATCGCAGCCGGCCGGTTCTTCAGCGCCGACGATCTGAAGTCAAGATCCCGGGTCGTCGTGCTCGGCGACACCACCGCCCAAAACCTGTTCGGCGATGCCAACCCCGTTGGTCAAAACGTCGCCCTGAACCACATCACGTTCACGGTCATCGGCAAACTCAAAGCGAAAGGCGCGTCCGGTCCTTTCAACCAAGACGACGCGGCGTTCGCTCCTTGGACGACGGTGCGCGACACCTTGGCAGGGGGCACCACCGTCGATCAGATCCTGATCGAAGCGACATCGCAGAAGGCCACGACCGAAGCGCAGAACATCGCCACCACCGTACTGTCCGGTCGCCACCCCACCACCAACGGCCAACAGAACTTTCGGGTCCTGAATCAATCCGCCCTCGTTCAATCGAGTGCGCAGTCATCCAAAACGCTCACCGTGCTTCTGGGTGCCGTAGCCGCCATCTCCTTGCTTGTCGGTGGTATCGGGATCATGAACATCATGCTCGTCACCGTTACCGAACGCACCCGCGAAATAGGTATCCGCAAGGCCGTCGGCGCCCCGAGATCGGCCATTCTCGGACAATTCCTCACCGAAGCCGTCGTCCTGGGCGGTATCGGTGGAATCATCGGAGTGATTTCCGGCATCGTTGGCAGCCGGTTCAAGATCGTGGGCACCCAACCCGTGGTCCGATACGACTCGGTCATTCTTGCTTTGGCGGTCGCCATTATAACCAGCCTCTTCTTCGGTATCTACCCCGCCAACCGGGCCGCCTCAATGCGCCCCATCGACGCCCTCCGCCATGAATAACCCCCAGCGGACCGCTCCAACCACCCTGCCCGATCCCCTTCAGGAGCCCGCAATGACTGCAACCATAGTCACGACCCAAACCCCGCTGCCCGCCGCTGCTTCGACAACAAATAGCGAACGCCATCCAGCAGGCGAGTCTTATGACAGCGCGGTTGAAACAGACCCCGGCCCGATCAACTCGGCCGACGACGACGACCTCGCCTGGGCCCGGCCCCGCCCAACCGCCAGCACCCGCCTCAAAGCCTGCGTCGGTGCCTTGGCCTTCCTCTTCGCCGCGACCATCGGCTTCGCGGCAGGCGCCAAGTACGGGCGCAGCCACGCACCGGTTGCAGCCTCCTCCGGTCGTAACGGCTTCGGCCGAGGCGCTGGTGGGGGCGGAGGCGGAGGCTTCGGAGGCGGAGGAGGAGTAGCCGGCGCCGCCGCCTCCCCAAGCGGCGCGCCTGCGCCCGCCGCCGGCCTCGGTGCCCTATTGCCGAAGTAGCTATTGCCGAAGTAGTCGAACCACTGCCGTATTTGCAGCGCACCACCGGTCAGGAAGGGACTACGAGCGATTCGCTTTTGCGATCACCCGCAGTCCCTTTTCGTCGATTGGTGGCCTGCGCAGCCTCACCAGTGGGAGGGCGGTGACTCCCACGGCACGGACCCGTGACACAGGTCACGGCAAGTTGGACCCGGACACAATGCTTGCTCTCAGCGGCGTCCCAGTTGTCGGATTTATCTTTCATACATCACCCACAACAACCGCAATAAGCGGTGGTTGATCAAGAATTACTCCAATCCGAATTAACAAAGGACCCAGCCATGTCACGCTTCACTTCCACCATCTCCCGCCGGTTCGCCATTACCCTCGCCGGCGCCCTCGGCGCCTCCGCCATCGCCCTGGCCGCCCCCGCCTTCGCCGACGACAACGCCCCCGTCACTTACGCCGCCGTGGTCCTCGACCAAGCCACCATCGACGCCAATGCCATCACCGCCGAAGCCACCCTCGTCGCCCAAGAAGCGGCCGACTACGCCGCGGCCGTCACGCTCGATAACGCGCTCGTCGCGGCCATCAATTACGATCCCACATACATCCCCGATGTAAGCTGGGAAGCAACGGTTCAATACAGCGTCAACGCCCTACAGGACCCCATCACGGGCGCCAACATCGACCCGTCCACTACCTCGTACCAAGCCGACACCGCATGGCAGACCGCGCAAACCAATTAAGGGTCAGCGGAGAATAGCCACTGCGTTTACCATTGCACCATGCCGGTGCGCCTCGCGAGCGTGAAGTGACGACGAGCGCGAGGTGACGACGCAAGAAAGAACGCCGCAAGGGAGAACGAGGAAACGAAGCGCGGCGGGGCCGGCCGTGGCCGCGGTACGGCGGGCACCCGCGGCGCTCCTACACCACGTTCGGCGTTCGCCGGCCACGCACGTCTATCTGTTCGTGCTGTTGGTCACGACCGCGGTTCTTGACACTGTCGATGCGCGGTTGGCGACCGCCTTGCTGCGCCAACTCAGCACGAACTTGCGCGAGATGAGCCGCGACGCCTTTCGCGTGCTGCTGCTCAGCGCTTTTCTGCTGGACGGTTCGCACTGGTTTCGAGAGGTCGCCATGGTCTCGGTGGTGTTGGGATCATTGGAGCGTCGAGTGGGCACAATGCGCGCGGTGGCGGTAGCCGCGGTGGGCCATGTCGGTGCCACGTTGGTCACCACTGTCGGCATCTGGGCCAACGTCTCATTCGGTCACGGGGGCGGGGCGCTGGTGCGAACGATCGACGTGGGCGCCTCGTACGTGTTGCTCGCGGGGGCCGGGGCACTGGTGATGCGCATCCGCAAATGGCCCGGACTGGCCAGGGCGCTGTTGGTCGTCTGGGTGGTCGTTCCATTTGCCCAGGGACACTCCTTCACCGATGCCGGACACTTGGCGGCCGCGTGCATCGGCGCGACATTCATTGAAGTGATCGACCCAACCGG
This sequence comes from Acidimicrobiia bacterium, assembly GCA_025359845.1. Taxonomy (GTDB): domain Bacteria; phylum Actinomycetota; class Acidimicrobiia; order Acidimicrobiales; family JANYDT01; genus JANYDT01. The sequence continues at coordinate 19,147 of JANYDT010000069.1, read as the reverse complement.
CGCCCGGAAAACGCGCAGCCCGGGGGGCGGCTTCGCTCAACATGGGCGCACGACCACGATCTGAACTGTTGAACCCGAGGACGGGCCCATCGACGTAATCGTGATCTGTTCGGGCGGTCGGGGACGGCTCGCGACGACCGACAAGTCTGTGGCAGCCAAGGCGTCGCGCACCGTCCATCGCGCCACCCGCAGCCGATGCCGAGCCCGGGCCAGGAAGCGGGCCGCGACCTTCGGCCCCAGCGGTCCCACCAAAAGGCTGGTTTGGCTGCGAAACGGTCCCGGACACATGCCGGTGTTATGACGTTCGAGAGATGGGGCGCCCGGCGCCAAAGCGTTGGCCACCGAAGCGGCCAACGACGCCTCAACGCGCGCCGGTGAAAGTGAAGTATTGACCCCGTCAGCCGCCCCGAACATACTTTGCGCGCCGGCCAGCAGTGAGGCGACGAACAGAGCACTCAAGGTCGCCGCAAACTTTACCAGCGGGAGCCAACGGCCGAGGGTTCGTGGCGAGCCGAGTTCCTTTGTCACAACTTCTGGTTTCTCGGCCGCCGACTGTTTAGGGGCCGACTCTTTCGCCGCCGACTCAAGGCGAGGCATCCCACGGATCCACAATAGACCCACAACCTGAGCCGCGGTGCTCGCGGCTCCCGATCCCGGGCAGACTGAAGCGGTGCAAGAGACCGAAGCACAGGGGCCGCGGCGCGGGACGCTACGCGTGTATCTCGGAGCGGCGCCCGGCGTCGGCAAGACCTTCGCCATGCTCGACGAGGGCCGTCGCCGTCGTGAGCGCGGCGCCAGGGTTGTGATCGGGGCCATCGAGACCCACGGCCGGTCGGCCACGATCGAACAACTCCGAAGGCTCGACCATCACGGTGAGGGCGATTCATCGATGGCCCAACTCAACACCGACCAGATCGCCGCCCTACGGCCCGACGTCGTGCTTATCGACGACATGGCCCGCCCCAATCCTGCGCAATCCAACCGAAGCCAGCGTTGGCAAGACGTGGCCATGCTGCTCGAATGCGGGATCGATGTGATCACAACGCTGAACATCGCGGAGCTTGAATCAGTGCGCGATGTGGCGGAGCGGATCACCGGTCTGGCACCCGTGGGTACGGTGCCCGATGCCTTCGTCCGGTCGGCTGCGCAAGTCGAACTGATCGATATGGCCCCCGAAGCTTTACGTCGACGGCTCGCCCACGGCAACGTGTATCCGCCCGGTGAGGTCGACGCGGCCATGGCCGAGTCCTTCGGCGAACCCCGTCTTCGGGCGTTGCGGGAGATGGCGTTGCTTTGGGTCGCCGACGGTGCTTCGTCGTTCGATCCGTCGCCCGACACGGGCGGGGGGACCGATATCGGATTTGGCCGTCGCGACACCCGAGAGCGGGTCGTGGTCGCGATCACTGGCGTTCCCGGTGGCGAAATCGTAATTCGTCGAGCGGCCAGGATGGCGCAGCGGGCCCGAGCATCGCTTGTCGCGGTTCACGTCGCTCCCTCGAGCGCGATCGACGGTCACGCCGGCCCTTCCCTTGAGGCCCAGCAGCGTTTGGTGAGAGAACTCGGCGGCTCAGCCCAGACAGTTGTCGGTGACGACGTGGCGGTGGCTTTGACCGCTTTCGCCAGGACGGAGAGGGCCACACAACTCGTGGTCGGCGCGAGCGGACACGGCAGGGTTCATCATGCCCTTCGCGGCTCGGTCACCAACGAGTTGATTCGGCTCGGCCGTGACGTTGACGTCCATATGGTCTCCCTTCGTGGCCTCGCCCTCGTCGACGTCGGGGGCGGGGCGACGGCCTCGGTGAAGGCATCCAAGCGAACTCGCGACCGGCGCTGGTCCCGGGTGGGGTTGCCCCGGCGGCGACGCCTTCTGGCCGCCTTCGCGGCGATAGTGAGCATCCCGTTTCTGACGTTCGTTCTCGTTCGCCTTGACGACCGCATGAGTCTCGCCAGCCAGGCCCTTGTCTTCCTTGGTCTCGTGGTGGTGATCGCCGCGGCCGGTGGCATCGAAGTGGGACTCGCCTCGATGGTCGCGTCGCTCGTAGCCATCAACTGGTTCTTCACCGAACCTCGCCACACGCTCTTGGTCGGCGACGCCGAAGACATTATCGCGCTCGTCGTGTTCGGGGTCGTGACCCTCACCGTGTCGGCTCTGGTCAGCCAAGCCGCCCGCCAGGCGCGGGAGGCGCGGCGCTCAAGGACCGAGGCCGAGATCCTCGCTCGTTCGAGTGCCACGGCCGTCGGCGCAGCCGAACCCTTGGCCGAGCTGGTCGAGCAGCTCCGCACGTTCACCGGGTCGACGTATGCCCGAATCGAGCAACGGGTCCCGGGGTCGCTCGTCGGCGCCGCCGAGTCCGCCGCGGGGCGTTTGGAAGTCGCGCTCGACGAACAGCGGTCGCTGGTGCTGATTGGATCACCGCTGTCGGTAGAAGATCGTCGTCTGGTCGCTGTCTTCGCTGATCAGTTGCGAGGAGCGCTGCGAACCAGCGACCTCGCGGCGGCGGCTTCGGCGGCCGACCGGCTGCAAGAAGCGAACGATTTTCGGACCGCGTTGTTGCGCGCCGTCTCCCATGACCTGCGTTCGCCGCTGGCCGGAATCAAGGCCGCATCGAGCAGCCTCCTTTCGGCCGAGGTCACATGGGAGCCCGATCAGCAACACGACTTTCTCGAGACCATCGACGCCGAGACCGACAGGCTCAACCGGCTCATCGAAGAACTGCTGGAGATGAGTCGTCTAGAAGCCGGCGTCATCGTGGCCCAGCAGGTCGAAGCCGACCTTGCGACGATCCTCGATGACGCGGTTCGGTCGCTTCCGCTCGACGTTCGCGACCGGGTGCAGATTCGAGTGACCGTAGATGCTCACCGGGTGCGAACCGATCCTGCGCTATTGGAACGGGTCGTGGCCAACCTAATCAGCAATGCCCTTAACGCTACGGCGTTCAGCGCCGACCCGAGCCGGCGCATCGTCTCGGCCGAAGCGGAGCGGGTCGGGTCGGCCGTGTTGGTGCGCGTCATCGACCGTGGGCCGGGTATCGCCGCCGCTCAGCGCGACGCAGCCAGGCGCCCCTTCCAGCGCCTTGATGACGCCTCACATCGCGACGGCATGGGTCTTGGGTTGGCCATCGCCGACGGGTTGGCCCGTACGATCGGCGCCGAATTGGACCTCGACGACACCCCCGGTGGTGGGCTGACCGCCAGCGTTCGCCTTCCGTGCACGCTGGCGACGACCGCCGCCGCGGTGCTCAATGCAGCCACGGCCCCGACGGAAGTACCTTCGTGACGGCACCCAACGAAAAGCCGATGAAGGTGCTCGTCGTGGAAGACGAGCCCCATTTGCGCAAGACCCTTCGCCTCAACCTCATCGCCCGCCATTACGTAGTGGAGGAGGCGACCGACGGTGAGGAAGCGCTGGCCCGGGCCGCGATCTCCAAGCCCGATCTGCTTCTCATCGATCTCGGGTTGCCGAAGCTCGACGGCCTCGACGTGATCGCCGCGTTTCGGCTGTGGAGTTCGGCGCCCGTCCTCGTACTTACGGCCCGCGGGTCGGAGGCCGACAAAGTTGCCGCGCTCGATCTGGGCGCGGATGATTACGTTACGAAACCGTTCGGTATAGACGAATTGTTTGCCCGCATCCGGGCCCTGACGCGCCGATCGCTGGACGCGGCGACGACGTTGGCGAGGGTTGTGACGGCCTCATTCATCGTTGATCTTGTCAAGGGACACGTGACCCTCACCGGCGGGTCCCGGCCCCATCTCACTCCCATTGAGTGGCGCCTGCTTGACCACTTGGCCCGCAACTCGGGTCGACTCGTTGCGCAACGGGAGCTGCTCCAGGCCGTGTGGGGTCCTGAATACGGAACGGAGGCCAACTACCTGAGAGTCCACCTCGGTCACCTGCGGGCAAAGGTCGAAATTGACCCGTCACGGCCTCGCCACATCGTCACCGAACCAGGTCTCGGGTACCGGTTTCTGCCCTGAACAGCCGCTTTTCTGCCCCCGGATGGCCGCCAGAAACCCTCCTGAATCTCGGTCTCTACGCGTTCTTGTCGCCATCTTGATGTGGCCGGCTTAGGGTTTCGGCGGCCGATCTGATCCACTGGTAACTCTGTGACTGTCACTCTTGATCCCGTCGCCGCACCGCCGCCTCCGAGCGCCTCGGCCGCTCCGAGCGGTTCCCCTGGTGACGGCGATCGGCAATTCGTGTTGCCCGAACCGTCGGCGTACCGGTGGAAACGTCGGCTGCTGGGCCCTCCCCTGTACACCGAACAACTCGAACACGAGCGCCTTGGCAACCCCACGGCGCTTGCCGTGTTCGCATCCGACAACTTGTCGTCGTGCGCCTACGCGACCGAAGAAATCATGCGGGTTCTGGTTCCCGTCGTCGGGATCGCCGCGTTTCGGCTCGTGACGCCCATCACGTTGGCCTTGCTCGTCGTGCTGGGCTTCTTGATCCTTTCGTACCGACAGACGATCAAGGCCTATCCAAGCGCTGGTGGGGCCTACATCGTCACCCGCGACAACTTCGGGCTCCTGCCCGCGCAGGTCGCCGGAGTGGCCCTCCTCACCGACTACGTACTCACCGTATCGGTTTCGGTGGCGGCCGGCACCGATGCTATGGCGTCGGCCTTCCTGGGGCTCGAGCCGTACAAGCTGTGGATTGCGATTCTTTTCGTCATAATCATTGCCTACGGCAACTTGCGCGGCGTGAAAGAATCGGGGAAATTATTCGCCGTTCCCACATACTTCTTTGTGGCCAACATGATGATCTTGCTCAGCGTTGGGGCGTACCGCATGTTGTTTACGACCCTCCCCAAATATGGCACCACTACCGCGGGTCTTGAGAAGATAGGCAGCAAACACAGCACCGGATTGCTCCTGGGTGCCTCCGTGTTTCTGGTTCTCAAAGCCTTTGGATCAGGCGGGGCGGCCGTGACCGGCGTGGAGGCGATCTCCAACGGGGTGCCCGCCTTTCGAGACCCGTCCTGGAAGAACGCCCGAAAGACCTTGGTGATCATGGGGTCGTTACTCGGAGTGATGTTTCTCGGCCTCTCGATCATGGCCGCGCGAGTACACGCCGTCCCCTACACGAGCGGCACCCCAACAGTGATCTCCCTCGTAGGCAAAGCCATCTACGGGGAGGGCCCGATCGGCCACGCCCTGTACCTCTGTCTCCAAGCGGGCACCATGCTCATTCTCGTGTTGGCTGCCAACACGAGCTTCGCCGACTTTCCGCGGCTCGCCAGCTTTCATGCCGGCGACAACTTCATGCCCCGTCAGTTCATGACCAGAGGCCACCGACTCGTATTCTCGAACGGCATATTGTTCCTCGCCGCAGCCGGCATCATCACCCTGATCGGCACCGGTGGCAAAGTGAGTCGCCTCATCCCCTTGTACGCTATAGGTGTATTCACCAGCTTCACCCTGTCGCAAGCCGGAATGGCCAAGCATCACACAACCCACAAAGAGCCAGGTTGGAAGGTCGGGTTGTTCATCAACGCGACCGGCGCCGTACTTTCCGCTCTCGTCTTGGCCATCGTCGCGGTGGTCAAGTTCACCGGCGGCGCGTGGGTCATCATGATTTTGATCCCGCTGATGGTGCTCGGTCTCGTGCGCCTCAATCGGGCTTACGAAAGCGAAGCCGAAGAGCTCGTGAGCAATGCGCCGGCCGCGGCAGCGGCCCCGGCCCTACGACGCCACGTTGTCGTGACCCTCGTCGATCATCTCGACATGGCCACGGCACGGGCCATCCAATACAGCCGCAGCCTCAGGCCGACAGAGTTCCGCGCCGTCCATTTCGACCTCGATCCGTGGAAGACCCACCTACTCACGGAAGACTGGCGCACGCTCGGCTTCCAAAAGATTCCCCTCGACATCATCGAATGCCCCGACCGAAGGGTGCCGCGAGCCGCCGCCGATGTCGTGCTCGCCGAACTCGCCGGGGGCGACACCGAGGTCAGCGTTCTGGTCCCCCGCCGCGAATACGAGAGAGCGTGGCACCGCGCGCTGCACGACCGGTCTTCAGACGCCATCGGTCGAGCCCTCGGAGCTATCCCCCACTGCAACGTAACTATCGTGCCGTACCACCTCGGGTCGGATCGCGTGACCTTCGAACCGAAACCTATCACCGAGCACGTGATCGGAACCGAAGCACTTCGGCTCAGCTTCTCATCGTCGCTACTCACCGACACCCGTGAGCTTCCTAAAGATCGCGTCCTCATAGCGGCCGCGGCCGTCCGCAGTACGGTTCGTGTGGCCGGCCGGGTACGGGCGCTGCGAGTTCAGCCCTTCGGCGGCAATCTCAGCCTCGAAGCCACAGTGGCCGACGAAAGTGGCGAAATTGTGCTGGTCTTTACCGGCCGACGGGCCGTCGCCGGAATCGGAATCGGCACCGTCCTCGTGGCCAGAGGCGCCATCGCCAACCGTAACGGTCATCGCACGATGCTCAACCCGCTCATCGACCTGGTCAAGGCCATCGAAACACCGCACGCGCCCAAACACTGAGCCCCTCTCCCTCGGCGCTCGTCGGGGTGACGTCCGCGCCACCCCGGACTTCAAAGCCCACCTTGTAGCCTCCGGCCTGTGTCGAGCCCCTCCCGGAAATTGATAGTCCGGTGGGGGCCGTACCTGGCGGTATCGGTCGCCGCCGCGGCCTTTCTCTGGGCCAACCGATCCGACGTTCCGGTGGCCACGCGAATACTGCGCCACGCCCACCCGGGTTTCATGGCGCTGGGCCTCGTGCTCGTGCTCGTCGCCCTGATCAACCAAACCGCCCTTCACCGGGCCGCACAACGCGCCACCGGCCTTGAGCCCACGATCGGTGAGTTGCTGCGGCCCATCGCCGCCGGAGGGTTCTTGAATCTTGTGATCAAATCGGGGGCCATGGCGGGGATGGCGCCATTGCTCGCGTTGGCGACTCGCCGACGCCGTTCTCGGGGGCGTACCATTGCCGGATACCTGCTCGTCAACGTTCTCGGGCATTTGGCGTTCGCCGCGGCCCTGTGCGGAAGTTTGATCGTGTTGATAGTCGATGGGCGTTTCACGCGCATCGACGCCATTGCCACGGGTGTATTCGCGCTGACCACCGCGATCCAACTCTTGCTCGTCGCGGCGGCGGTCCGCAGCCGCACCGCGATTCGACGACTGTACGCAATCCCGCGCCAGTTGGCCAGGGCCGTGCGACGTAGCGAGGACCGGGTCGGGGCCCATTCGAGTTTCGACGCCGCGGACGAACTATTTGACTCCGTTCAGTTGTTTCGCAAGCGCCCCCGAGCGGTGATGCCGGCGGTCGGCTATGCGCTGGCTGTCGAAATGATCGGCATGACCCAACTGTGGTGCGTACTTCGGGCTCTGAGGATCCATCCGCCCCTCAGCGTGCCGGTCGTGGCGTACTCCATATCGGTGCTCTTCACGATCGTCGGGTTCCTCCCGGGCGGACTGGGTTTCGTCGAGGCCGGCCTGGGTGCGGTGTTGGTTTCTTTCGGACTCACGGTACCGACGGCGGCGGCCGCGATCGTCTTGTACCGATTGCTCGAGTTGTGGATTCCGATGCTGATTGGCGCGGCCGCGGCCCATTCCGTCTCCCGGACAGCGTGGGCGTGAACCGGCGCCGACCCCGGTTCTGGCGGCGGGTGGCGGCGGCGGCTGTGGCGATCCTCGGTCTTCTTGACGTTGTCCAGGCCGTATCTCGGGGGCCCATCACCAAGCTGGGCTGGTTATCGTTGGACCTCGGGGGGTCGACCACGCGCCTCTTTCGGTATGTCTTGTTGATCGCCGCTCTGACCCTCCTCAGCGCGGCTCGCGGCCTCCTGCGCGGCAAGCGGACAGCGTGGTTGCTGGCGCTCGGCGCGGCTATTGCGTCGCTGTTCGGGCATCACCTCGTAACGGCCGACCTGTTTGGGATCGTCGTCGCGGTTGGCGTAGCCGCCTTACTCCTGGTGCTCGCCCCCCAATTCCACGCCCGTTCCGATCCCGCGCTGGCCCGCCAGGGAATATTCTGGCTGCTCGGTGGCGGAGCGGCGACGTACGGGTACGGAGTGGGCGGGCTCTATCTGCTCGATGCCCAATTCCGAAGGTCGACGTCGCTCGTGGAGTCGCTCGAGCAGGCGACGCGGCTGTTGTTCCTGCTTCCGACCTCGACCATCGACGCGGTCACGACGCACGGTAAATGGTTCATCGACTCGGTCCGCGTGCTCGCCATCGTGGTGCTGCTTATCGGTGTGGCGCGGTTACTGCGTCCGGTGGTCTTGCGCGGCGCCCGCCGCGAGCAAGATCTGGCCCATGTACGGCGTTTGCTCGACGCATACGGCGATACATCACTGGCGTACTTTCACCTCCTACCCGACAAGCATCATCTCTTCGCCGAAGACGGCGAGGCGTTCATTGGATACAAAATGGTGGGATCAATCGCCGTCAGTCTCGGAGGACCGATTGGCGCACCGGCCGCACAGGAGAAGGTGGCGCGCCTGTTCATCGAGCGATGTGAACTGAACGGATGGCTGCCGGCATTTCATCAAGTCACACCCGCCGCCGCAGACCAACTGGCTCCGTTGGGCCTGAAAGCGCTGAAGATCGGCGAAGAAGCCGTGGTCGACGTCGGGTCATTTTCGCTGCAGGGAAGCCATTTCAAGAGCATTCGAAACAAGACCGCGAAGATGGAGCGCGAGGGCTGGACAGTGGAGGAGTTGACGCAACCGATTGACCCGTCGACGATAAATCGCCTGCGGGAGATATCCGAAGCTTGGCTGGATCACGGTGGCCACCGCGAGAGAACGTTCACCGTCGGGCAATTCAATGAGGAGTACTTGCAATCGACGGTCTTAATGGTGGCCAAAGACCCGACCGCCGAGATCCAGGCCTTCACCAACCTCATCCCGTCGTATCAAAGCGTCAACGGCAACTTTGATCTGATGCGCCGCCAGCCCGAAGAACACCTGCCGGTCATGGACTTGCTGTTCGTCAGGATGATCGAGCGATTCCGTGAGCAAGGGCATCGGGGCATGACCCTCGGGCTGGCGCCGTTCGCCAATATTGATGGCGACGCGCGGCCGGACCGCGCCTTGCGGATCATCTACGAACGCGGCGGAAAGGCGTTCAACTTCGCCGGTCTTCGGGCATTTAAAGATAAATGGAGGCCGCAATGGGAGCCACGATTCCTCGTCTACCGTTCAGACTCTGAGCTTCCGCAGTTGGCTGTAGCGGTTGGGCGAGCCGGAGAATTACCCCACGCTGACACGGGGCGGCTGGAGACTGCTAGTGGATGGATCGGTACCGTAGCGCGGGGCACCGTAGCGTTCGGCCGCCGCCTTCCGTTCACTGCTGCGCTGACCGCCGTGATGTTGGCGTTACAGATTCAGACGGAGGTCGACCGTGACTCCTATGATTGGCTGCACACGACATTTACTTACAATTGGGCTGACCTGGCCCGACATCACGAACTCCAACGGCTGCTCACGGGAATCTTCATCCAAAATGGCGCCGGGCTGAGATTCGGAGTTTTATGGATGATTCCGCTGGTGGCAATTTCAGAGTTCATTCTGCGTACTTGGCGCACGATTGTAGTGTTCTTTCTGGGAGATATGGTCTCCAGCGTGCTGATTCTTGTCGCCTTGCGGCTCGCCGCCGCGCTCGGCTCGGCGGGGGCGGCACGCGTCATCGCCGATCGCGATGGGGGTGCCTCGTCGGCCATGTTCGCGGTGATCACGGCCGCCACGCTCAGTCTCGAGAGCGGCCGCCTCCGTCGCGCCGCGTTGGGCGTGTTGACGGCCGCCATTGTCGGCGGCCTGCTCCTTGATCGGCGCCTCTTTGATGTCCAGCATTTGGGGGCGGCGACCGTAGGGGCCATCTGCTGGCGGGTATTCGCCCTGCGATCGCAACGGGCGGGTCGACTCTCACCGAACTCTTACCCGTGTAAGGGGTCTTTCACGGCTGATTCTCATATCCATGAGGTTGGATAGACCCCTACCCCGCTGCTCGTCGCACTCGGCCACGAGCCCGAAAGGACCCAATGAAACTCAAAAGCTCCCGTCTCATTCTCGGCGCCATCGTCTTCGGCGCAGCGATTGGATCGGCCGGCATCGCCATGGCGGTGACCGACGGATCCACAACCACGGCGCCGACTACCGTGGCTGGAGCCGCAGCGGCCCCAAGTGCCGCCACACCCCAAGCCGGCGACCAGGGCGGCCCCAACACCGACCCGGCCCATGAAGCCGCCGAAAGCCCCGAGCATGCGGCCGAAGAGGCTTCAGGTAACTGGCACGGAGGTCACGGCGGCCGCAGTAATCACGACGCCGCCCACGAAGCGGCCGAGAGCCCAGCGCGGGCCGCCGAGGAGGCCACCCGCGACGCTCAGCAACCGGCCGGCGCCACCGCCGACCTGACCCCGGGCGTTACCGCCCAGGCTTAGTTTTCACGAGTGCCGTGAGATGCTGATCGCGGTAACGCGGCAACGCGGCCGCGATCAGCACGACGGTCGGGCACAGAACGTCTCGACCAACCGACTCAGGCGCCTACCGGGCGCCATGATCGGCCCTCGCTGAAGAAACCGGGCGGCGGCGCTGGGCCATCTGTGCCCGAGGGATACAGGGCAGGGGTTCCGGAGGACCACGCATTCAGAACCGGCTGCATGAGCCGCCAGCTCTCCATCGCCTCGTCATTGCGGATGAACATGGAACCGTCTCCTTCGACAACGTCTATGACGAGTTGCTCGTAAGCCGTATATTCGGAGCCACCCGAATTGGCATCGGTAGTCGAAAGGACGGAGCGTTCGGTCGTCATTCCTAACCCGGCTTTCTTGGCGACGGCGTCGATCTCTATCGACTCGTCCGGGCGCAATCGAAGGACGATCCAGTTGCTCGACCTCGGACCCTCTGATCCGTCAACCGGAACACCGATTGAATCAAAGAGCCGTGTCGGAGGGTCCCGAAGCTCGAGGGCAATCTCGGTCAAAGCACCCGACATTCGCTTTCCGCTCCGGATCGAGAACGGCACCCCCTGCCAACGCCAGTTGTCGACAAAGAACTGGACCGCGGCATACGTCTCGGTATTCGACGTCGCGTCGATGTTCTCTTCGGCTCGGTAGGCCACCGAGCCGTTTCCATTCCCCTGACCGGCGCCGTACTGACCGCGGACCGTGCGGGTCGTGATGTCTGTATCTTCGAACGGGCGGACGCACCGAAGAACCTCGACCTTGTGCTCGCGGAGAACTTCGCTGTCCCATACCGACGGTGGCTCCATTGCACAGATCGCAAACAGTTGCATCAGATGGTTCTGAACCATGTCTCGCAATGCTCCGGCTTTGTCGTAATATCTCCAGCGCCCCTCAAGGCCGATGGTCTCGGCCGCCGTGATTTGCACCTGCACAATATTGGCGTTGTTCCAGACGGCCTCGACAAAGCGGTTCGCCAGTCGAAAGACGAGTAGGTTTTGTACGCTTTCTTTGCCGAGAAAGTGATCGATACGGTAGAGCTGATTCTCCCGCCAATGGGCTTGTAGATCGGCCTGAAGTTGCTCGGCCGTCTCGAGGCTCGTTCCGAACGGCTTTTCGATGACGAGGCGCCGCCATCCTGCGTCTTCGTTGGCGAGGCCCACCTCTCCGAGCGCCGACGCGGCCTGGCCGAAGAGATTCGGCGGAAGGGCAAGATAAAAGACGGCGGGCCCGTGGACGAGGGCGCAAAGTGCCTTTATCGACTCCGCCGACAGATCGCCCTGCACGTAAGTTGTGTTGGCCGTGATTTCCGGCCAAACCAGATTATCGACTCCATCGCCGAACTGGTCGACCCCGTCGCGGAGATGGGCGAGCAGGTCGGCCGTGGACCATTTCTCGATGGCATAGCCCACGATGTGGAGCGATCGCGGAAGTCGCCCTAACGAGATGAGCCTATGAAGAGCCGGAAACAGGAGCCTACGAGTCAAGTCTCCGCTTGCGCCGACGATGACCACGGTGAGCGGTTCGCCTTGACCCGAAGTCACTGAAACATCCGAGGCGGGCATTGAGGTGTTAGTCATAGATGGTGCCTTCCTTATTAGCTGCTTGTGGCGGATCGCCGAGACAGCGCATCGACGCTGGCCGCGATCAATACGATGACTCCCTTCACCACGAACTTCACACCCGATTTCGAGAAGTCGATTCCGGCGATATGGCCCACCAACGGAAGGCCGTTGTCGATGATGGCGAGCACGAGGCCGCCGAGTACCGCGTTGACGATGCGACCCCGACCGCCGAAGAGCGACGTACCGCCTATCACGGCGGCGCCGACCGCGACAAGAAGCGTGTCGTTGCCGCCGATCTGTGGATCGACCGAATTGAGGCGAGAAGCGATGAACAGACCACCGACTGCGGCCAGCAGGGCGCACACCACGAACGCCGACATGCGAACCCTGGCCACATTGATCCCGGCTCGACGGGCGGCTTCGGGATTGCCGCCCACCGCATACAGGTGTCGACCCCAGGCCGTGCGGGTGACGAGGAAGGTGAGGCTGACCACCAGGATCACAATGACCAGCACGGCCCACGGCACACCCTCGATGGTCTTGCCTGCCACCTTGGCCCGGTTCGTCGACAGCAGCGCAGTGGGTATACCCCATAGCACGGCCAGTCCTGCCGTTTGCGCCAAAATGACGGCGGTGGGTGCCGACTCGACTCCGCTACGCCGCCGGGAGTATGCCGACCACAGCCGGGCCCCCGCGAAACCTCCCACCACGATCACGAACAGGGCCCACGACGCCCATACGGCCAGATTGCCGTTATCAAGGGCAACGACATACTTGTCGGTCACCCGAATAGTGCCGCCCTCGCTCGTAATCTGGAGCACCACGCCTTGCCACATCAAGAAGTTGGCCAGGGTCACGACGAAGCTGGGAATGCCGATCCGGGCGACCAGAAAACCCGTGAACACCCCAATGGCGAGGGCGGCCGCGAATCCGATGAGAAGCGCGACCACGAGCGGACGGCCGGACTTGAGTTCGGACGCGATAGCTGCCGCAGCAACTCCCGCGGTGAGTCCTGCGGCTAGGTCGATCTCGCCCAGCAGCAGCACGAAGGTGACAGCAATGGCGATAGCGATTATTAGAGCGGCCTGCTGGAGCAGGTTGGCAAAGTTGTAGACCGACAGGAACGTCTTGTGCCGCGTCCCTCCGAAGAACGCCACGAGAACCAGGATGCCGAGCACCGCCGGAATCGACCCGAGGTTGCCACCCTTTATGCGGGCCACGTAGTCGGTCCACGAACTCGAAAGGGTTTGGGCCTCCGTGTCGATCCCGAAGTCGGCGACCGCCTGCGTTCCCGGCTCGGGCAACATATTGCTCATGCCGCGATGCCCCCACCCGAGGTGATGAGATCAATGACCTTCGACCGGTTGACCTCGCTCGTACGGACTTCGGCCGCGACCCGTCCGAGATACAACACCGTAATGCGGTCGGCCACCTCGAACACGTCGTTCATGTTGTGACTGATGATCACCACGCCGAGGCCTTTGTCGGCCAGGTTGCGCACGAGTTGGAGCACCTGTTGCGTTTGCGCCACTCCCAACGCCGCGGTGGGTTCGTCAAGGACGACACACTTCGAGTTCCAAAGCACCGACTTGGCGATGGCCACCGTCTGGCGCTGTCCCCCCGACAGGCTCGCGACCGGTTGGCGGACGCTCTTTACAGTCCGGACCGAAAGGCCGGCCAGGGTCGAGCGGGCCATCTTCTCCATGGTCGCCTCATCGAGGATTCCGGCGTTCTTGCGTTCGCGTCCCAGGAACATGTTCTGCACGATGTCGAGGTTGTCGCACAACGCAAGATCTTGGTACACGACCTCAATACCCAGGGCCGCGGCGGCTTTGGGGCCGTTAATGGTGATCGGTTTGCCCTCAAACGATATCTGGCCCGAGTCGATTCCATAGATGCCGGTGATGCACTTGATCAACGTCGACTTGCCGGCTCCGTTATCACCGACTAGGGCCATTACTTCGCCGGGATACACCCGGAAGTCGGCGTCGTGCAGCACATGGACGGGACCGAAGCTCTTATTGATCCCTTTCATTTCCAGGATCGGCGTTTTCTCGAGGATCGGCGTCGTCTCAAGAATCGATGTTTGTTCCCCCATGAGGCCCAGTGTCTAGCAAAGTTGAGGCACCCACGAAAGGCAAGCTCCCCGAATTGCCTCGCGCCAGCCCGACCGGCCCGAACACGTGACCCGGGTTGTAGTTCGGCCGCTACGGCGCTCGAACGCGACGAGGCCCGGGTCGCGCCTCAGCGGACCCGGGCCTCGGAGTGCATCGTCAGCGCCAGCTGACCAAGCTACGCAAGGTTGTACTAAGCGATACCAGCGGCGGTGCAGGCGGCGGCCAGATCGGCGGTGCAGACGTCGGCCTTGGTCTGGTAGCCGTCGGCGATGACGTCCTTGACGTTGGCCTTGTAGATGGCGACCGGCGTGGCGAGCACGGCGGGAACGTCACGGACGCCGTCGTTGACAACTTGGCCCTTGGTGTCAGGAGCCTCACCCTTGAGGAGCGAGATGGCGGCCGCTGCAGCCGCCGCGGCCTGGACCTTGACGGCCTTGTACACGGTCATGCACTGATCGCCTGCGAGGACTGCCTTCAGGCCGTCCACGGAGGCGTCCTGACCGGTGACGGGCACCTGGAGGCTGTTCTTCTTGAGCACCGCTATGGCCGCGCCGCCGAGTCCGTCGTTGGCGGCGAGCACGCCGTCGATCTTGCCACCGGCCTTGGTGAGGAGCTGCTCGAAGATTTGGCCGCCCTTCACGTTGTCCCAACCCGGAACGGCCTCTTCGCCGACGACCTTGATGGCCCCGGAGTCAACTGCGGCCTTGATGGCCGTCTGGTAACCCTGCTTGAAGAGGGTGGCGTTGTTGTCGGTCGGGGCGCCGTGCAGCTCGATGATGCTGGCCGGATTGACCTTCTTGTCGGCGAGGCACTTCAAGAGGCCCTCGCCTTGGAGCTGGCCGACCTTGACGTTGTCGAAGCTCACGTACGCCGAAGCCGAACCCTTGAGGGTGAGGCGGTCGTAGTCGATGGTCTTGACGCCGGCGTCGGCCGCCTTCTTCTCGATGGCGGCTCCGGAGTCGGAGTCGAGGTTCACAATGGCCAGGACCTTGACGCCGCCGGCAATCATGCCGTCAGCGATGGTCTGCATCTTGGCCGCGTCGCCTTCCGCGTTCTGAATGTCGTACTGCACTCCGGCTTCCTTGAAGGCAGCCTCAAGGAACGGTCGATCAGCGGTTTCCCAACGGACCGACGACTTGGAGTCGGGCAGGATCACGCCGACTTTGCCTCCGGCACCGGCGGCCGCGGCCGCTCCGGCAACGGTGGTGGGGGCGCCGGCGGCGGCGACCGTGGTGGCGGCGGCGGCGGCGACCGTGGTGGCGGCCGCCGCGGCCGCGGCAACGGTGGTGTCGGCGGCGGCTACAACAGTCGTGTCGGTCGCCGCCGGCACCGTCGTGTCGGTGGCCGCAGCCACAGTGGTGTCAGGTGCGGCGGCGACGGTGGTGTCAGCCGCCTTTTTCTTGCTACCGCAGGCAGAGGCGACCAGCGACAGGGCGCCGATCAGGGCAAGGCCGCTCGCGACGGCGCGCTTGTTCTTGAGCATCAGGTGTTGTCTCCCCTAGGAGGATGGGTATCGATGGGCGGACTCCCATCGAGCTAACGGTCGGCAGTGTAGCCATCTTGACGTCGCATCGGGGCCGCCCGGGAGTCGTCCGACCAGTTCATTGAAGAAATTTTGATCTTCCACTTGCGAAATGGTCAGAAAACATGGACAATTACAAGAACGTAATTTCAAACGTGAAGTCCGAGCCGTAAAGTTCGGGGTCATCACGCCCGAAGCAGCGCCAGGAAACAGATGACGAGTATCCAACGACAGGAGGCCACCAGTGATCATCAAGGGTTTACCCGACCTTGATCCAGCCGTGCGCTCGTGGCAGAGTAAAGCCAACTGCTTGGGAGTCGATCCCGAGCTGTTCTTCCCCGAACGGGGAGCGTCGACGCGCGAAGCCAAAGAGGTTTGCCGCGGCTGTGTGGTGCGATCCGATTGCCTCGAGTACGCGCTCGCCCACGGCGAGAAGTTCGGAATTTGGGGCGGATTATCCGAACGAGAACGTCGCAAGGTTCGCCGTAGCCGAGCCCTCGCCCGCCGGGTTGGGGGAGCAGCGTCGGCCTAAGAGGGGCGAGGAGGGCTAGAGCCGCCCTTAGTCGGCCGTCGTAACCGGAACTATCGGAGTACCCACGATCTACCCCGAACCTGACGGCCTACCCCGAACCTGACGATGAACCCGAAACCACCTGTTCGCTCCTTCCCGATTCCAGGGGCGAGCACATGAAACCTTCCCCCATCGAAGCCCGCCTTGGTGCGGGCTTCGGTCGTTTTGGGAAGCCGGAGTTCGAACCCCTACCCGGGAGGTAACATGGTCACATGAACCTCGGTGCACCTGAGCTGCTCATCATCCTTCTCATCGTGATGCTGCTCTTCGGCGCGGCGAGGTTGCCCAAGTTGGCTAAATCCTTGGGCCAGGCGTCCAAAGAGTTCAAAGAGGGCATCAAGACGGGTGCGACCGACGCGTCAGACGCCAAGGATGGCCCCACCAGCGCATCCAGTGGCGACAAGCCCAGCGCATAGGAGACCTGTTTTTCATGTCGAACATTTCGGCGACCCCCACCGAGGCGCCGCGCGGGCACGTTCGCGTTGTCTACCTCGGCCCCGCTGCGCCCCATTGGGAAGTCGATTCCGATTTCGGTGATCGCCGAGTGATCGAAGAGTTCCGCCAACGCACCATGGCTCGGCTCCTCCTGCTTCCGGCGCATGACCCGCAGTTCCGACGCAATCGCGACCGCGTCGTCAACGACGCCGAGCGCGAGAACCTCGCCATCGAGTGGGACTACGGCACCGAGGCCTAAAACCCAAGGCGATCAGGAGTAGCGGTGAACGACGGCTCTGCGTATCTCAATCGTGAGCTGTCCTGGCTCGAATTCAACGCGAGGGTCCTTTCGCTCGCCGCCGACGAGACCATCCCGCTGCTGGAGCGGTGCAAGTTTTGCGCCATCTTCTCTTCTAACCTCGACGAGTTCTACGAGGTACGCGTAGCCGGACTTCAAGCACAAGCGGAGGCGTTGGCCCACTCGAAGTCGATCGACGGATTGACGGCGGGCGAACAGTTGCGCGCCGTCGCCGAACGAGTGGCCGAACTAGTCGCCAATCAGTCGGCCATCTTCACCGAGCTGTTGCGGCCCGCGCTGCAACAAGCCGGCGTCGCCCTGGCCCGATGGGAAGACCTGACGCAGACTGAAGCCAAGGCGATGCAGCAGGTCTTCGACGACGGCATCTTTCCGGTTCTCACGCCGCTTTCGGTCGATCCGGGTCATCCGTTCCCGTACATGTCGAACTTGTCGCTGAACCTGGCGGCCACGGTGCGCGACCCCGAGACGGGCAGGGAGCGTTTCGCCAGGGTCAAGGTGCCGCCGCTGCTCCCCCGGTTCGTGACGGTTTCCGAAGGTAGGTTCCTTCCGCTCGAAGAACTCATCGCCGCTCAGCTCGGTGCGTTGTTCCCGGGGATGGAGACGCTTGGCGTCCATCCCTTCCGACTCACCCGCAACGCCGATGTCGAACTCGAGGAGGGCGAGGTTGAAGACCTGCTCGAGGCGGTCGAGACCGAACTTCGGCGGCGTCGGTTCGGTGAACCGGTAAGGCTCGAGGTCACGTCATCGATGCCGCCCGATATCGTCTTGTTGCTCAGCGACGAACTCGATCTCGATGCCCACGACGTGACAGTTATTGACGGACTGCTCGACCTTGGCGCACTGATGTCATTACGTGATCTCGATCGGCCCGACCTGAAGGACGAACCCTGGTCGGCCCGCACTCCCGCGATAATCGCCGGATCGGCAGGGCCGGACGGGGCCGCCGATCTCTTTGCGGTCATGCGCAATGGTGATGTCTTGGTTCACCATCCATATGAAAGCTTTCGAACGACAGTAGAGCGGTTCATCGCCCAAGCGGCCGCCGACCCCGCGGTGTTGACGATCAAAATTACGTTGTACCGAACTTCGGGCAATTCGCCCATCGTGCAGTCGCTGATCGATGCGGTGGAAAGGGGTAAGCAGGTGGCGGTACTCATCGAATTGAAGGCCAGATTCGATGAGCAAGCCAACATTGCGTGGGCTCGCGCCTTGGAAGAAGCCGGGGTTCACGTCGTGTATGGATTGATCGGACTGAAGACCCACACGAAGGTGACCCTGGTCGTGCGCAACGAGAGCGACGGGTTGCGACGCTACTGTCATGTAGCTACCGGCAACTACAACTCGGCGACGGCACGCCTGTATGAAGATTTCGGATTGTTCTCGGCCGACCCCGAACTCGGCGCCGATCTCACCAAATTGTTCAACCACCTCACTGGCTATAGCCGAACGATCGAGTACGCACGACTAATCGTCGCTCCGACCTCGTTGCGGAGCCGAATCATCGAATTGATCGAACAGGAGCGGCGCCATGGTAGCAACGGGGCGATTGTGCTGAAGATGAACTCACTCACCGATCAGCAAGTGATCGACGCGCTCTATCGGGCCTCGCAGGCCGGGGTTCGCGTCGATCTCATCGTGCGCGGTATTTGTTGCTTGCGCCCGGGCGTGACTGGTCTGTCCGACAACATCTCGGTCCGGTCCATCGTGGGTCGATTCCTCGAGCATTCGCGGATTTTTCGTTTTGCCAATGCCGGCGGCGAGGATGAGCCGGGATGGTTCATTGGGTCGGCCGACATGATGAACCGTAACCTCGATAACCGCATCGAGGTCGTAGTACCGGTCATTGCCGAGGCCCTTTGCGAACGCCTTGATCAGGTCTTGAAACTCCTACTCGTCGATGACACCTTGGCCTGGAGTACTGTCTTTCTTTAATACATCAAAGGTATCCGCGGGGAAATCCTAGCGTATTATCTAATTGCCCATTTTAAATTACAGAATGAAATTGTTATATATTTAATGGAGTTACCTGTAGTTACCGTTCTATAGTTTATATTTTTGTTCTTTATAAAATGTAATAATTCATTACTACACAACTTGTTTAATAATAACGATTGATATGAATAATCTGTAAAATAACTTAATACACGAATCAGGCTTTTCTCTGATCCGCCCCAGCCGGGACTGTCTGTACACAAAAT
>JANYDT010000033.1 GCA_025359845.1 Acidimicrobiia bacterium | reverse complement strand
ACGACATTTTTGTCGGCCGATGACTACCTCGCCACAGACAGGGAACGGCCGCGTTTCACCGAACTGATCCACGGGGAGGTCTTCTTGAATACGCCAAGCCTGCGCCCCCAACGCATCGGCGCGCGCATCCAGTTTCTCTTGCAGCTTTGGTGTGAGCAGGCGCCGGGTCGTGGCGAAGCGCCTCTCTCGGTCGACGCCAAGCTGAGCGATGGCGATGTGTACGCCCCTGACGTCTGGTGGGGTGCGAGGCGAATCGACCCGCACGCGACGCGCAGCATCTCGTTGGCCCGCCCGATCTAGCGGTCGAAATCCGTTCACCGTCGACGTGGCGTTTCGATGTGGGGATGAAGTTCGAAACCTACGAGCGAGCCGAACTGCCTGAGCTGTGGCTGGTCGACACTGCTTCGAATTCGATTCTCGTGTACCGGCGATCCTCGCCCTCGGCCAAAACCTTCGATGTCGCGCTCGAGTTCAGCGAGGGCGAACGGCTCACCTCGCCGATGTTGCCAAGACTCTCGGTCGACATCACCGCTCTGTTCGATCGTTAGGGCCTGGTCCGCTCGAAATGTCGTCGAGCCAACGGTTGATGTCAGCGCGAGAGCGGCGGGCTATCGCCGTTTCAGGTGCGAACAGATCAAAGCCGTGCGGCGCGCCGGGATACACGTGGAGTTCGGTGGGCACGCCCGCGTGGTTGAGCCGTTGGGCGTAGGCGATGTCTTCGTCGCAGAAACCGTCGAGGGTACCGACCACGACGATCGTGGGCGGCAGGCCCCGCAGATCGGTGGCTCGGGCGGCCGCGGCGTACGCAGGGACCGCTTCGGTCCCGTGAAGCGGACCCAGGTAAGCCTGCCAGCCGGCGAGATTGGACACCGGATCCCAGATCGGGACTGGCCACGTACTCGTCTCGGTGCTCTGACGATCGTCAATCATCGGATAGATGAGGAGCTGGCCGCGCAACGCAATCTCGGCACGGTCGCGGGCGAGCAACCCAAGACCGGCGGCCAGACCGGCGCCGGCGCTCGCGCCGCCTATGACCAGGCAAGCCGGGTCGATACCGAGTTCGTCAGCATGGGTTGACGTCCATCGGAGGCCGGCGTAAGCGTCTTCCAGGGGCCCGGGATAGGGCGTTTCCGGGGCGAGGCGATAGCCGACAGAGACCACAGTCCAACCCTTCTGCACCCACTCGACCACCCGAGGAGCATCGCCGTCGTGGGAGCCCATCACGTACCCTCCACCGTGCATCCAATACAGACAGGGGCTCGGTCCGCTCCGGGCGGTGGGACAGAACACAGCCAGCCCTAGGTCCGGATCGCCGGGTCGCCCAGCACCGAGGTAATCGTCACGGGTGACCCCTTCAGGCAGCCGCCACTCGAGCATCAGCCGCGCCGTGCGCTCGTCGCGAGCGGCGCGCAGTTCGGCAACGTCGTCCACCGACCGCAGCGGCGGCACCCGTTCCATGGCGGCCAACGCGACGGCGACCTCCGGATCGAGCAACGCCCGGAGGCCGGCGCGATCCATCACGGCCGCCCCACTGGACCAAACACCGGGACGCTCTCGTCGCCGAGCCGCAGGTAGTGCGCCTCCAATGCGTCGCCCGCCCGCAGGGTCTCGAGGTCAACGCCGACCAGGGCGACGCTCATCCACGGCCCTTCGGGAAACTCGACCATCCCGGCCACGCTCGTCGCCCCGTCGGCCGCCGCCAACGCCGGATCGATCACCGCGCCATGGTCGACCACCCACGTCACGAGCGTCGCCTGTCCGCTGGTGGGAGCCCATTCCAATTCGGTCCCATCAATACAGTGACGCTGATGCGGCGGGTAAAACTCGTCGCACCGCGGACACCGGCGAATGAGCAGTTGGCCCTGTGCCGTCGCATCGAAGAAGGCGGCCGAATGCTCGTCGCGCTGCAAATTGAAGCTCATATCGGCGCCTGGGCCCCGAGCACAAGCGCCCCGTGATAGTCGAGCACGCCGCCATTGCCGCTCACCATGACTACGTCGTGCTTTGCCACTTGACGCTCGCCACCTTGCCCTCGGGCCTGAATGATGGCCTCCGACAAAGGCGTCATGCCCCATAGGTAATAGCTCGAGAGTTGGCCACCTCCGGTATTGGTGGGAAGTGCGCCGCCAGGGCCGAGCACGCCGCTGGCCGCAAATGCGCCGCCCTCGCCTTTGGCGCAGAACCCGTAGTCTTCCAAGGTGATGATGGCGGTATAGGTGTAGCAGTCGTAGAGTTCGCAAATGTCGACATCGGTCGTCGTAATTCCAGCCATCTTCATCGCCGCCGGCCCGCCGATGGCGGCGCCGCTCACCAATCCGAAGTCACTGTCACGCGCCATCGCATAGCCCGAATGAGTTTGCGCCCACCCCCACGGATAGACAGGAGGTTGAGCCAGATTTCGAGCCCGTTCGGAGCGGGTGACGACGATCGCGATGGCGCCGTTCGACACCGTGCAGCAGTCGTAGAGATGCAACGGTTCCACGATCCACCGCGACGCTTGATGATCCTCGATCGTCAGTGGCGTGCGGAACTGCGCTCTTGGGTTCATCATCGCCCACCGGCGCTGCGCCACGGCCACGGCGCCGAACTGCTCACTCGTCACTCCGAAGGCCTCCATGTAGCGGCGCGCCGCCAACGCGTACATGCTGTTGGCCCCGCGCATTCCGCCGATCATCGTCATTGCCCCAAATCCTGTCGGACTGCGCCGGCCCGCTACCGACGCGCGATACGCCTCACCGGCCCCGACCGAGGGTCGAAGGGGTACGTCGGCGTGGACGCATACGATCGTCTCCGCCAATCCACCGGCAATGGCGAGACAGGCGTACTGCACTTGAGCGATGGCCGTGGCACCGTAGGCCGAGATCTCGCTCAGGACTCGCAGGTCGCGCAGACCCAGGTCACGAGGGAGCCTCAGCGTGAGGCCGCCCCCCAGACCGTTGCTGAACAGGAGGCCGTCGACATCGCCCAGCGTCAGCCCGGCATCAGCGACGGCCAGACGTATGGCGTCGGTGGCAAACTCGGTGACCGTCTTGTCATAAACCTTCCCGGTCTCGGTTATTCCGAGTCCGGCGATCGCTGCTTGTTGGTGCTTCGAAAACTCACGCATCAGCGTTCGGCTGCGCAGGTGGCGGGGCGGGGGTCGAGTTGGAGCGACCCGGTGTGAACCGTCACGCCCGCTCGAGGACGACAACCGGAATTGTCCGAGTCGTCTTCGCCTCATACGCCGCGAACTGCGGCGACAACTCCTTCTGGCGGTTCCACAGGCGGTCGCGCTCTTCGCCTTCGGCCACCCGAGCGGTCACGGGAAACTTTTCGGTGCCGATTTCGGCCGTGGCGCCAGGGTGGGCAACAAGGTTGTAGTACCAATCGGGCGAAGTCGGCGCGCCGGCCTTGGACGCGAAGATCACCATTCGGTCTCCATCGGCTTGGTACACGAGCGGAGCGATCCGTTCTTTGCCACTCTTCGCACCGGTGGTGGTGATCAAGATCATCGCCGCCCCCTCGAACGGGCCACCCACCTTGCCCGCGTTGGTCCGGAACTCTTCGATCACTTTACGGTTGAAGTCGTTCATGTCAGACATCTCTTCAACATGCCACACCACGAGCCGGTTGCGACAACCGGGGAGCGCTACCGTGACACCTCATGCCCGAGATGGTTGCCTACGACGAGTTCGCCTATTTCCACGACAACGCGTCCGAGTTCAACATTGCGTGGACCGGGGCTCCGACTGTTCGACGGGAGCGGGTCTCAGTCGGCGCCGGACGGGAGTTGAGCGCGCTCGTCTGGGGCACGGGCGAGCCCGAGTATGTGTTGATCCACGGCGGTGCCCAGAACGCCCATACTTGGGACACGGTGGCGCTGGCCCTGGGTCGTCCGCTCCTGGCCGTCGACCTGCCGGGGCACGGTCATTCCGACGGTGCCGACCCCGACGCGGGCCCAATCGCTCCGCACGCCAACGCGCTCGACGTAGCCCATGTCGTGGCGGCCCTCGCCCCCAACGCCAAGGCTGTGGCGGGCATGTCGCTGGGCGGTCTTACGGCGATCGCCTTGGCCGGGCTGGCCCCCGAGTTGGTCCGCAAGCTCGTCCTCGTCGACATCACCCCGGGCGTCACGGGACCAAAGTCGGCGGCCATATCGAACTTTGTCAACGGACCGGCCACCTTCGCGAGTTTCGACGAAATTCTGGCCCGCACGATCGAGCACAACTCGACCCGTACGGTGGCCTCCCTCAGTCGGGGCATCTTGCACAACGCCGTTCAGGAGGCCGATGGCAGCTGGGTGTGGCGCTATCGCCGCCATCCGGGGGCAAAGACGATCGGCGCCGGCGCCATCACCGAGGTGCCCAAGTTCGGCGATTTGTGGGAGGTCCTCGGCGCCGTCACGTGCCCGACCATGCTGGTGAGGGGTATGCGCCCGCAATCGGTGGTCGACGACGCCGATGAAACCGAACTCATCCGTCGCCTTCCCGGCGCCCGGGTCGAGCACCTTGAAGAGGCCGGTCACAGTGTTCAGGGCGATACCCCACTCGAGTTCGCCAGCCTCCTCGCCGACTTCGCCGGCGTAAGCGTGACCAAGCCATGAAGCTCGGATTTCAAAGCATGAACACTCCTGCGGATCTCCGACCCGATCGGCTGGGCCGGGCGCTGGAGGAACGCGGGTTCGACTCGTTGTGGATCGGTGAGCATTCCCACATTCCGGTGTCGCGCAAAACCCCCTACCCAAGCGGCGGTGAGCTACCACCGAAATACCTCGAAATGATGGATCCGTTCGTCAGCCTCACCCTGGCCGCGTCGGCCACGACAGAGCTCCGGGTGGGCACCGGTGTGACACTGCCGTTGGAACACCACATCTTGGGCCTCGCCAAGGCCGTCGCCACACTCGACCAGTTGTCGGAGGGACGGGTATCGGTCGGGGTCGGTGTCGGCTGGAACGTCGAGGAATTGGCCAACCATTCCAGCGTGCCCTGGGCTCAGCGCTATCGGGCTCTGGCCGAATGCATCGCCGCGCTGCGCGCCCTTTGGAGCGATGAAGAGGCCGAGTTCCACGGCCAATACGTCGATTTCGATCCGGTCTGGTCGAACCCTAAACCGCTCCAAAAGCCGTATCCGCCTGTTTTATGCGGAACCGGGGGCAAGCTCGGCACCACGCACGCAGTGGCATGGGCCGACGGTTGGATGCCGCTAGACATCGCGCTTGGCAACGTGGGCAAGAAGATCGGACTCTTCCGAGCGGCCACCGAGGAGGCGCACCGCGATGAGATTCCCATAACGCTGGCCGTCTTCGGCGACCCGACCCTTGAGCGGTTGATGCATTACCGCGAATTGGGCGTCGAGCGAGTGATTCTCGGCCTGGAATCGTCGGGATGGCTCGACGCCACGACGACTCTGCCTTTCCTTGACCGCTACGCCGCGATGTTGCCCGAACTCCAAGGTTGACGAGGCCGGCTGAACCGTCTCCGACCCGGTTAGCATCGGGGCGTGACTACACAACTCAAGGACGTATGGGCCAACGGCGGGACGGCATTAGGGGCATGGCTGTCGAGCCGGGAACCCCTTTTCGCCGAGAGCGCCGCGCTGACCGGCTTCGACTACGTGTGCATCGACCTTCAACACGGTCTCCAGTCCTACGAGCACGCCGTGACGATGTTGTACGCCATGGCCCGCACCCCGACAACCCCGATTGTTCGGGTCCCATGGAACGAACCGGGCATCATCGGGCGAGTGCTCGATGCCGGTGCCTACGGTGTCGTCATCCCGATGGTCAACACGGCCGCGGAGGCGGCCGCGGCGGTGGCATCGTGTCGCTACGGGCCGTTGGGCAGTCGCAGCATGGGTCCGGCGGGTGTGTCGGCCCGAGTCGGGCGGGAGGGCTACTTTTCGACGGCGAACGAGAAGGTGGCGTGTATTCCGATGATCGAGACCAAGCAGGCGGTCAGCAACATCGATGCCATCTTGTCGGTGCCCGGAATCGATGCCATCTACGTCGGCCCGGCCGACCTCTCCATCACGTACGGGCTCGATCCGAACGTCGATCAGGACGATGCGGATTGGAACGCCGCGCTCGAAACGGTGGTGGATGCGTGCACCCGACACGGCGTCGTGCCCGGCATCCACGCCAATGCCGGGCTCGCGGCAAAACGCCAGGCGACCGGCTTTCGGATGATCACCGTTGGCTTCGACTTACAACCGGCCATGACCGCGCTGCGCAACGACTTCAAGACCGCCCGGGAGGCGACCGGCGCCTGATCCGCCTTCAGGCGCCAAGACCCGGTCGGGAACCCCGTCGCATATCGTGGCCAGTTCGCCGGCCGGGTTTCCCCACCATGAAGCGCCATCGAGTGCCGGCCTTGGCCCGATCGACCCGGATCGTTACACTGCGGTCAACGTCAACTCCAGGGGGTTCCCATGAGCAGCACCGAAGTCGAAGGTCCGGTTCGCGCCTCGATCGGCGCGCGGGTGCAACACCTCGTCCTACGGGTGCGCGACCTTGATCGATCCCACGACTTCTACACCGGCATTCTCGGCTACGAACAATGCGGAAATCTCGAAGGCCGTGAACCCGTCAAGATGCGCTTCTACCGCGGCAGCCCCGACAGTCATCACGATCTGGCACTGTCCGAGCTTCTCAACCCCGCGGCTGCACCGCCGCCGGAGGCCCCATGGCGCATGTTCGGCAACACGCCGGGCATCGACCACATCGCCATGTGCTACCCGAGCCGCGATGCCTGGCTGAGTCAACTCCGCTGGATGAAATCGCAAGGCGTCGAGTTCATCGTCCGAGGCAACCACGGCATGACCCATTCGGCCTACATCCAAGATCCTGACGGCAACGGCATCGAGGTGCTCTACGACGTGCCCACGGAGGTGTGGGAAGGCGACCTGAACGGGGCCCTGAACTTCTTCGCTCCGCTGCCGGTGGACGGGCCCGAAGCGCTCGAAGACACCACCGATTACAAGGTTTTCGCGCCGGCGAAGTGAGCAGCGGGCAGTCCCGAGGCCCACGATGATCTCGGGCGATATCGATCGAGGCTTCGGGGTACAATTAGACCATGGTTGATGTTCCGCAAATACCGCAGGAGACGATCGACGCGGCGGTCGATGAAGCACTTTCACGCGTGCTACCCGCCGACCTCGGCGACAAGCCGCACTTGGCTCGGGCAGTGATCGCTCAGCGACTCTCCGCCGTGGCCAATCACCGGTCGAAAACCGAGGCAATCGCTGCTCGTGAAGAGGACGGGATGTCCTGGGACGATGTCGCGCACGCTTTCGGCCTAAGTGTGCAGAACGCACGACAGCATTTTCGGGCGGAACCGTTCGGTCTGCCCGGATAGTCGCTCGGGAGCGCCGTCAACGAGCATTGCACTCGCGTGACCTATTCGAATCCGGTATCGATGATTTTGAGGGTGCGGGCGTTTTCGGTGACTGTACGCACGGTGGATTCGGTGAAGCCTTCGGGTCTTTCGGCTTCGATGTCGATGGTGACGCGTAGGGTGGTGCCGTGCTGGCCGGCGAGGGCCGAGATGATTTCTTGGGCGATCTTGTCGAAGGATTTGAGGGGCCGTTCGGGGTCAAGTTCGGCGTGGGCGTAGAACCGGCTGATCACTGTCGGCTCATCCGACGATGGGGCGGCGCGGACTCGACGGTCACCTACGAGAGGCATCCGGGCGCACCGCCCGGCACGCCGTCAACGGCCGTCGCGGGCACTCGATTGACAACGCCTTCGATCACGCCCCGGAAGACCAGAACACGAGGACCTTCCGCCCGTCTTCGCCCGCCTTCCTCGATCCGTCCGCAAGACGAACTGGGGCGAATCTGCTTTTATGGGTCGCGCTGGCCGCGCGGCCTGACCGCCCCATTCCTGTCCGGATGACCCAGTTCGTGCGGATCTGATAGTCCCACCCTACCGGCCGGGTGCGACACCCCTACGAGAGGTTGCGCCCCGCGGCCAGAATCCCGTCGACCAGCGCGTAGGCGGCGGTCCGGTCGGTGTAGGCCAGGTGCTGGAGGGACCGGTTGGTCTTGGCCGACGCGAGGTAGTTGCGCTCATACAGCTCATTGCGGCCGCCTAGCGCGGACCCGATGAAGTCCCAAGCCAGGCGGTAGACGGCGGCGCGCGCCTCGGCCTCGACGCCGTTGGCGCCGTGAAGGAACTCGTCGATAAGGGGACGCAGACGGGCGTCGTCGAACATCGCCCGGGAGGGCGCGGCCAGCAGGTTGTGGCTCCCGATCAGCATGAGGATCTCCCGGACTCGCGGATACCAAACCGCGAGGAGCGACCGCATGGGGTGCAGCGGCCGTCCGTCAGGAAACACCGAGCCCTCGCCCCGGTCGTAGCCGTGCTCTTCCGCCAGCAGCACCGCGTTGCGGGTGACCTCCAGATAGCCGGCCAATTCGCCGAGCATCTCGATCGTGGCCGGCGAAACGTCGTTGACGGCTTCGGCCATCCTGGTGGCCAATCCGTACGCGAACTCCAGCTTGGTCATGGCCCGGATCGTTGTCTGCTGCATGATGTTGGCCCACCACGACGTGGGCCCCATGACCGTGTTGTAGGTCTCGATATCGCCGTTGATGAACAGGCGGTCACGCGGAATTTCCACATTGTCGTAAATCACGAACGCATCCTGCTCGTCGAAACGAGACGACAGCGGATGGTCGAACGCATTGGTGTTGACCGTCGACGCACTGTCTCGGCACAAGAAGATGAGACCGGGGGTCTCCATCCCGATCGAGAAGCTCAGCGCGTATTCGGGGCCGGCGTCGGGAGGCAACGGCAACGCGGGATACACCGCGATCTCATCCGCGAACGGCGCCAGTGTGGCGAGAATGCGGGCGCCGCGCACGATGATGCCGTGCTCGGTGTCGGCGACTTTGTGCAGCGGGACGGTGTTGCCCTTGTAGAGCTGGTTATCGGTGGCCTTGTTGTTCGTGGGCTGCACGATGGTGTGGGTGAGCGCCAGGTCCTCTCGCGCCAGTTGCCTCTGGAAGGCCCGCAGGTTCGCCGCCCCCTGCTCGTTGGTGCGGTTGGGGCCAGCCCAGGCGTTGGGCTCACCGGCGAACCCGGCGAACGTGACGTTCATGTAGTCGGGCGTGCGCCCCATCAATCCGACGCTCATCTCGGCGATCCGCCGCAGCCCTTTATGGCGCCGCTTCAGATCGCCGACTGATTTGGGGATCATGTGACTGACATTTGTGGGCTCGCCCGTTTCGGGGTCGGGCATGAGGCAATCGTCGGGAAACTCGTGCTGGCGATCGAACACCGCGGCAAGAGACTTGGCCGCGCCGGCCAAGGCGGGATGCTCGGTTACGTCGTCGACTCGCTCGCGGCCCAACCACACCTCCCGCCCCCGACTGCTCAGACCCTTCAGAAACGCTTCACCGGTGCGTGCTCCCATCACTCCCACACTATCGATACGCCCGGTCTCATGTTCGGTTCGCCGCGACATTTCGGCGAACGCACCCCGACAAGATGGGCGAAACACTGGGAGCGCGCCAGATGCTCTGAAGCGCGGCAGTTCAATTCGGTTATGCGTACGTCGCGAAAAGGGCATCCATCGCCGCCATCTGACCCCCCGATACAGCCGAAGGAACGACGATAGGCGTGACCCCTAGATCGGCCCACGCGTCGAGCCGCTCCCGCACCGCACCGGCCGGTCCGGCGAGCGTCACGTCGTTGAGCCAACCGTCACTCATAAGGTCGGTCAGTCCCGTACGGTTACCCGCCGCCAACGCCGCCTCGATCGCTTCCATTTCTTCTACATAACCCGCCAGTTTCCAATAGTTGCGGTAGTTCGGAGCTTGGACGTACGTGATCATCGTGCGCCGGTTCACCGCCATTGCCGCGGCGACGTCATTATCAATGACCGTGGGGATCATGTTGGCTACGACGAAACCGCCATCTCGGCGCGGCGTCGGAATACGGGTCACGGCTCGCGCCATGTCACTGAACGCGGCGTTGGCCCACACGGCCCCTTCACTGATCTCGAGCGAAAGATCGAGCATCCGGTCACGCAGGGTGGCGAGCACGATCGGGGGCAGGGGTCCGGCCGTCTTCTCCGCCCGTCGCAACCCGGCCACGTACTCGCGCATGTCTTCGAGCGGTTTACCCACCGTGACTCCCAGCCGATTGTGCACCATTTGGTGCGTGACGCCCAGCCCGAGGCGAAAGCGCCCCTCCGAGATCTCGTGCAGGTACGCCGCGTGGCCGCCCAGGTCGAGAGCGTGGCGCAGGTAGATGGGTTGAATCGACGTGGCCATCGTGATGGTCGAGGTGCCACGAGCGATGTCTTGACAGAGCGCCATGCAGTCACCCATGCTCGGACACCAGATGCCGGTGAAACCCCGCCGCTCGATTTCGACGGCCAGTTCGACGGTTCGGGTCCGGCGGCCGGGAACCGCGATCAGGGCAACGGCGGGTTGAGACATGTCGTTCACGGTAGTGGCCTGTCGCCCACATTCGGTAACCGCAACGTTTGCGCCGGCCGGCCGGACTGGAGTTCCAAGATCTGGCGCGCCCCGGGTGCGGTCGACCATACTGCCGGCCATGAAGTCATACATAGTCGTGAACGCCAAGATCCTCGACCTCGAAGCACTGAATGAATACGGAAAGGCGGCCGGCCCCACTGTGGGCAAGTACGGCGCAAAAGTGCTCATCGCCAGCAATACGGCCGAGACTCTTGAGGGCTCCCCGATCGGTGAGCGCGTCGTGGTGCTCGAGTTCGAGAGCCGCGAGAAGGCCATGGCGTGGTACGAGAGCCCCGAGTACGCCGGCCCGAAGGCGCAGCGCCTGGCGTGCACCGAAGGCGTGTTGCTGATCGCTGAGGGACTCTCCTAAGCCCTCCTAATCCTGCGCGCTCACGGCGGGCGTCCTAGGGTGCCCGCCGTGAGCGCGCTGCAAGGAATTCGGGTCATCGATGTGGGTCAACTCGTGCAAGCCCCCCAAGCTGCGCTCCTCATGGCCGACATGGGAGCCGACGTCATCAAAGTCGAGTTGCCCGGATTTGGCGATCAAGCCCGTTGGATACCGGCCGCCGCCGGCCACACGCACAGCGGGTACTTCGAAGGATGCAACCGAGGCAAGCGCAGCATCACCCTCGACTTGCGCATGCCGGCCGGACGCGACGCCTTTCTCCGATTGGCCGACTCCGT
The DNA here is from genome assembly GCA_025359845.1 of Acidimicrobiia bacterium. Classification (GTDB taxonomy): domain Bacteria; phylum Actinomycetota; class Acidimicrobiia; order Acidimicrobiales; family JANYDT01; genus JANYDT01. The sequence continues at coordinate 3,447 of JANYDT010000033.1, read as the reverse complement.
CGATGTCGTGGTGAGCAACTTCAAGCCCGGCACCCTTGACGAGTGGGGTCTCAGCTACGAAGCCTTGTCCGCTCGAAACCCCCGCATCATCTACGCCACCGGTTCGGCGTTCGGACCGACCGGACCCGACGCCGCGCGCGAAGGCGCGGACCTGGCCGGGCAGACTGCGGGCGGACTCGTTTCGACCACCGGTAGAGACGGCACCGACCCCACTCCTGTGGGCGCCACCATCGCCGACCATATGGCGTCGCAACACTTGGCTGCCGGCATTCTCGCCGCGCTGTTCGTGCGCGAAAGGAGTGGCCGCGGCCAACGCGTCGACGTGTCTCTATTGGGCGGCGCGATCTGGGCCCAAGCCAGTGAATACACCGCATTCTTTCTGTCCGGAGTGGTTCCTGGACGGGCAAATCGGGGCCATCCACTGATCAACGGCGCCTACGGCATCTTACCCACCAGAGACGGATACATCGCGATCGTGGGCGTGCCTGCGCCGGCCAAGACGCCCTTTCTCGAAGCGATCGGCATGCCCGCACTTTTCGAAGATCCCCGATTCGCGTCGCCTCTCCTAACCCCCGACAATAAACAGACGCTCTTCGATCTGCTGACACCAGTATTTCGTCAAAAGACAACCGCCGAGTGGAGCGAACTCCTGCGGGCGGCGGGGGTGCGCTACGCACCGGTTCGCGACTACGCAGCAGTAGCGGCCGATCCCCAAGTATGGGACAACGGCTACATCGTGAAGGTTGAACACCCGACGCTAGGTTCGATATCTGCGGTGGGTTCACCACTACGAATGAGCGAGACGCCGACCGACCCGTCAGGGATCGCCCCCGAACTCGGCCAGCACACCGAGGAGATACTCCTCGAAATCGGTTTCGCCTGGAACGAGATCGAGGCGTTGCGCACCAGTGGCGCGATTTGATTGTCGGTAACATGGCTCAGACACAACGCATCCTCATCGTCGAAGATGACGACGGTATCGCCGCTGCGCTCGTTCGCGCTCTTACTGCTCAAGGGTACGACGTCGACCGTGCCGCAACCGGAACTCGGGCGCGAGCCGCCGTTCGCGAGGCAATGCCCGACCTCGTGCTCCTCGACCTCGGGCTGCCAGACAGCGACGGCCTCGACGTCTGCCGTTCGCTGACCTCCGACCACGCCGGATTGCGCGTGCTCGTGCTCACGGCCCGCGTGGAGGAGATCGACATCGTCCTCGGGCTCGATGCGGGTGCGATCGACTATGTCACCAAGCCATTCCGGCTGGCCGAGCTACTGGCTCGGATCCGCGCCCATTTACGTGTCGTTTCTCCGGCTCCGGGGCGCGATGCGGAGTTCGCGGTGGGGCCGCTGACCCTCGATCCCGCGTCGCGCCGGGTATGGCTGGACGGAACGGAGATCGGGCTTCGGGCGAAGGAGTTCGATCTTCTCGCTGAGTTGATGGCCAACGCCGGTTCGGTAGTGACCCGTGAAGACCTGATGAGTCGAGTGTGGGACGAACAGTGGTTCGGCTCGACCAAGACCCTCGATGTCCATGTGGCTCATCTCCGTCGCAAGCTCGGCGACCGTTTCGGTGAAATGGCGGGCTCCAACGCCAGTGCGTCCGACATCGGCATCCGAATCACGACGCTGCGCGGGGTCGGGTATCGCCTTGACGAGACCCCAACCGAGTAGTCGATGCGACGCCGCCTGCTCATCGCCCTGCTGGGCATAGCGACACTGGCCATCGCCGCGTTTGCCATTCCGTTGGCGTTGACCGAGCGGGCACGAATATCGCACGGCGCTGACGGAGATCTGCAAAAAGACGCGCAGCGCATTGCCGGACTCATCCCGGCCGACTTTGCGACCCGCAAAACCGGTCTTCGTCTACCTGCACCCGACCCGGATTTGACTGCCGCCGTGTACGACGACCAGGCCCGCCTCGTCGGCGGGAGCGGTCCCATGCTGGCCGACGCGCTCGTTCGCGATGCGCTCGACGGCATGGGCGGGTTTGCCAACACGGGCGGTTACCGGGTGCGGGCCGAACCGGTTGTCGAGGGGGAATTCATCGTCGGGGCCGTCCGAGTGGCAGAACCCCTCAAAGAGATCGATGACAAACTCCGTCATCGCTGGTTCGTGTTGGCCGCCCAAGCCGTTGGGGTTTTGGTAATCGCAGGCATCGCCGCTCTCGCCGGTGCCCGCCGCTTGGCCCGTCCGATCACACAATTGCACGACGCCTCGGTGCGCCTCGGCAATGGCGACTTCACCGTGCATGTCCCTCATTCCGGGGTCGCCGAACTCGACCAGAGCGGGGACGCCCTCAACGCCGCGGCCGCCCGTTTGGGCAAACTCCTCGATCGCGAACGCGCCTTCTCAGCCGACGTGTCACATCAACTGCGCACGCCGATCACCGGCCTTCGGGCCACGCTCGAGAGCGAACAAATCGCGCCCAGGCCAGACCCGAGAGTGGTGCTGCAGGAGGCACTGGCCGAGGTCGATCGTCTCGAAGCAACGGTGGGTCAACTGTTAGCCCTCACGAGGGACGTGCCCGCTGATCGCCAGCGCCTTCCCATCGGCGAAATCCTCGACCTGCTACGACACCGATCAGTGAGCTGTCTCGCCAACGACGGACGGGCGCTGCGGGTCGTCACGCCTGCGGCAGGGCCACTCGAAGTTGTCGTGCACGCCTCACGAAGCGCGGTGGAACAGATTCTCGAAGTACTGGTGGCGAACGCACGACAGCACGGAAAAGGCGATATCACGGTCCGCGCCGTCGAGAGCGCCGGGCAAGGTCTGGCGATCACCGTCCACGACGACGGGCCAGGAGTCATCGGTGATCCAGCCGCAATCTTCGAACGCCGAGTCGGCAGCGCCGACAGTCACGGCATAGGCCTGGCATTGGCCTCGACGCTGGCTCACGCCGAGGGCGGACATCTTGGTCTCGATGCCCCGGGCCCGGGTCCAACTTTTCGTCTGACGCTGCCCCCTCATCATGGTCCGTCCTGATACTGGCTTCACTACTCGCGTAGATACGGACCTGTCGGCCCTGGCTGTAGCCCCGAAGGATCCACACCAATTTGGTGGTTCGTAGGGAGTACTCCACACCAAGAGGGGGGATAAAATCGTGTGCGTGAGAGACCGACTCCGCACGAGACTCGATCGGGCTCGTGTCCACGTTTGGTGCCATTTGGTGCCATCAAGCCGACCGACAGGGCCGACACTGGCACCGGGAGGACGTTCGCAGCGCTTGGGTCGTGGAGCCCGTTGCGCGACGCCCACAACCTGCAAGGTCACGAGGCTCTGAAGGGCACCTGGCGCATCGACGATCGCACCCGCAGCAACATCTATGCAACGGCCCAAGGACTCGTGGCGGCATGGCAAGACCCCGGAGTAATCGAATCGCCCGCTCCACCGACATCGACCTCCCCTGGCTCCTCGACGCTAGTTCGCGGTGGACTGTACAGGTGCAAATAC
>JANYDT010000030.1 GCA_025359845.1 Acidimicrobiia bacterium | reverse complement strand
TTGCCCCAAGTGGTCAGTCACGTAGAGGTAGTACGTGTACGTATCTCCCCGCCGCTTCATTGGGCTTGGAGTTCCCCCGCTTCTTCGGCTGTGCCGGGCTCCTGGTCGTCATCGCTTCTTCGCCTTCGGTGCCGGCAGATCTTTGGGCGGAGCGGGTGTCGACAGTGCGTCGAGCAGGCCAAGGACTCGCGTCAAGCCTTCCTTCGCCGCCGTGAGATCGCCGAATTGTCCGGCTACTGCCATTTCGGCGCGAAGGCGAGCGAAGTCTTCGAGCCATGGCTCTGTGCGAGGCGAAATGCTGTCCTGTCGGACGATCTTGCCGGTTGCCGTCTCGATGATTACTCGCTGGTTCGATGCCCACAGCAGCAGTTCGTTGGCCCATGCTTCGAAGCCGTCGACGTCGCCCATCACGACATCGACCATGAGCTGTGACGGCAGGCCGTGGGGTGCGTCGGGGGTGACGACATGCGCGGTGTCGTCGCCCCACGAGGGCGTGAACCACCACCCGATCGGCACGTCGAACGCACGTGAGAGGGCGACGAGTTCATCCGCCGTGAACTGACGGATGCGCTTTCCGTCGACGCTTCGTTCCACGATCGAGAACGTCGCCGCCGACCACCTTGCGCCCAGGTATGGCTCCAGCCGATCGGCCGCCTCCTCTTGCGTCCAGCCCCGAAGCTGACGGGCGAACGCAATCCGCTGCGCAACGACCTGATTCGGCGTGAACGCCCGATGGTCTCGTTCGCTTCGTCGCAGTCGCATTCCGTACACCCTTCGCTATCGCTCGCACCCTTGGCAAGGTCTGTCTCAACAATCGGACAGGTCACTCCTCGTGTTCGGCTGGCACTCTCCATGATTGTAAGGTACTCTACATCCCCGCAAAGTAATTTACAAGACGCAAGGGAGCGGAACGTGTCGATTGATGATCTCCCAGACTTCCTCACTATCGAGGAAGCAGCCCGCATTCTGCGCATCGGTCGGGGCCAGGCCTACGAACTCGCCCGTCTGTGGCGGGCGAGCAACGGTGCCGAGGGACTCCCGAACGTCGAGTTCGGCACGAAGACCAAACGCGTTCCCAAGACCGCCATCGTTCGTCTCCTCGAACCGAAGGCGAGCTGACGTGGCGGTTGCTGCTGCTGTCGGGACGGTGCGGCTCGTCGTCGATTCCCGCAGTGCTGACCTTCGTCGCCGGGTCGGTGCGAACGCGTGGGTGGTGCTTGAGGAGTTGCTCCTCGGCGCAACCGTCGGCCTGTCCGGCCAGGTGGTGAGCCGGGCCACCGTCCGGGCCTTGGCCGAACGGACCGGTCTGTCGAAAGACACGGTCGCCCGTTCGCTGCGCGACTCCGCAAGGCCGACGCGTTCACCGTCGAGCCGGAACGCCACGACGACAGCGGCCGATTTGTCTCGGTTCGCTACCTCGTCGACCTCACGGCGCTACCGATCGAACTCGTGACCGTCGAGATCGCTGCTCCCGAACCGCTGCGTCGCCCGCGACCGGCGGGTCGACCCGAGCAACTGTCGATGCTCGGCTGATCGTTCAGCCCAGGACCGCCATCTCGTATCGAACCTCGAGCGGGGCGCCCTGGATCGACAACGTCTCACTCGCACCATCGGCGGTCCAGCCGTGGCGCTCATAGAACCGCCTCGCCCGAGCGTTGTCGGCCAGCACCCAGAGCTTCAGCCTCACCCAGCCATCGGCGCGCAACGCATCGACTGCGTGGTCGTGCAGGTCGTTCGCCACGCCCGTACCCCAGGAGTCCGGATGCACGTAGAACCCGTACAGCTCACCGATCGATCCCGGCTCGGCAAAGACCGCGGTGTTCAGCGTCTTGTCATCTTCGGACTCGACACGATATGGGCCGCTCGATGCGAACCCCACGACGCGCCCGTCAACGATCGCAACGCGAATCTGTTCGCCTTGAGCCTCGATGATCTCGCTCCACCTCGCCTCGTTCTGATCGACCGACATCGCCGCCAGAAACTCAGCGTCGACGATTCCCTCGTAGCCGACCTGCCAACCACGAACCCGCACCTCTGCGAGCCCACGAGCGTCTGCCGTTGTCGCCAAACGAATGGTTGCCATGAGTCCATGCTGGCAAACCCCACCGAACAACCGCCGAGCATTTCGTCGGCATCAACCATTCCAGCGCTCGCCGCGCACCCACCAGTCCGATTCGAAGACACAGACTTGCATCAGCGATGCTGCGCCGTCGGCAGCAACCTATTGCTGCCCGGCGGAAAGGTTGCTGCCGCCAGTCGCACGAGACCGGGCCCGGCTCGGCGCCGCTTGGCGTTGCCATCGTTCGTCGGCACTGTCGCAGAACACCGGAGCCGGTGATGCTCGGCATCGGCAAGCTCGCCGCCGGAGCCGAGGACTACTACCTTGCCATCAGCGCTGGCATCGAGGACTACTACGTGGGCATAGCTTCGCCCGGTCAATGGACGGCGTCGTCGCAACGACTGCTCGGGCTGAGCGGCGAGATCGACCCCGACGCCCTTCGACAAGTGTTCGCCGGAGTCGACCCGGCCACCGATGCAAAGTTGCTGAACTCGTCGAACCGCACCGTGATGGCCTTCGACCTCACGTTCAAGGCCGACAAGTCGGTCTCTCTCCTGCACGCCTTCGGCAGTCCCGAGGTCGCTGTCGCCGTCGAAGCCGCACACGGAGCGGCTGTCGCTTCGTCGATCCGCTACCTCGAAGAGACCGCCGTGCACACCCGCCGGGGCCACAACGGCGTCGAGACGATCCACGGCTCCGGGCTCGTCGCCGCATCCTTCCGTCACTACCGCAACCGCAACGACGACCCGCACCTCCACGACCACGTCCTCGTTCCCAACATGGTCCAGGCCGATGACGGACGCTGGTCCACACTCGACGCCCGCCACCTCTACGCCCACGCCAAGACCGCCGGATACATCTACCAATCGGTCCTGCGGGATCAGCTCACTCGAACACTGGGGGTCGAGTTCGGACCTGTGACCAACGGGGTCGCGTCGATCGAAGGCATCCCACGCCGAGCCATCGACGCCTTCTCCACGCGCCGAGCGGAGATCCTCGAACACCTCGACGCCGTCGGCGCGTCATCGGCCAAGGCCGCACAGATCGCCACCCTCCAGACTCGCCGACCCAAAGAGCAGCAACCCGATCTCGACGCCATCCAAACCGAATGGCGGACCCGGGCGCTCGCCAACGGACTCGACCCTGAACGACTCGGTGAGGTACTTGGTCGAGTTCGCTCGGCGGGGCTCAGCGAGCTGGAGCAACGAGCCGCTGCCTTAGAGATGCTCGGACCCGAAGGTCTCACTGCGCAAGCATCGACGTTCGATCGGCGAGACCTCATCCGAGCGTGGTGCGAAGCCCACCGGCAAGGAGCAACACTCTCCGAAGTTCAGTTCTTCAGCGCGCAGATGATCGCGAACGAACCGTCGCTCGTTGCGTTGTCCGGGGAGCGGTGGACAACCCGAGAGTTGTTGGCCTGCGAACAATCCGTCCTCGCAGCGGCGAAGGGGGGACTTGGGAGCGGCACCGCTCTCGTCCCGCCTCAGGCGATCGATGCCGCGGTCGCGAGCCGGCCAACCATCACCGCTGAGCAAGAGCGGGTCGCTCGAGCTCTCGTTGAAGGTGGCGACGCGGTCTCGGTGTTGATCGCACCCGCCGGGACCGGCAAAGGGTTCACCCTCGGCGTCGCCCAAGCTGCTTGGTCGTCCGCAGAGGTCAAGGTCCTCGGCGCAACGATCGCTGCCCGTGCGGCCGCGGAGCTGCGAAGCGGTGCAGGGATCCCGTCGATGACGATCGCCAGCCTGATCGGCCAACTCGACGACGGGAAAGCACTTGCTCCGAACAGCGTGCTCGTTATTGACGAAGCCGGCATGGTCGGTACCCGTCAACTCGCCCGGCTAGTCGAGCACGCATCGACTCGTGGGGCGAAGGTCGTGCTCGTCGGCGATCCCCGCCAGCTCCCCGAGATCGACGCCGGGGGAGTGCTCGCCGGACTTGCGAAGACCGTGCCGGTTCTGTCGCTGAGCGAGAACCGTCGACAGCGCGAGCCGTGGGAGCGCGCAGCGTTGAACCAGTTCCGGAGCGGTTCGGTAGAGAATGCGCTTGCCGCGTTCGAGAGTCACGGACGGATCGAGCGGGTCGCAACACTCGTCAACGTGCGGGAGCGAATCATTGATGCGTGGGCGGCGGCGCTTGCTGAGGGCGAGGATCCGATCATGCTTGCAGCGCGTCGAGAAGATGTACGTGCACTGAACAAACTCGCTCGGGCGACGATGGCTGATCGACTCGTCGGCCCGACGCTCGGGGTCGACGGTGAGCCGTTCCAAGGGGGCGATCACGTGATGACGCTGCGCAACAATCGTCGCCTCGACGTTCGCAACGGCGAACGCGGCGTCGTCAAAGCGATCAACGTCGAACGTCGATCGATGACGGTACAGATGTCCGATCGCGCCGTCGAACTCCCAGCGACGTACCTTGAAGCGGGCCACGTGGCCCACGGATACGCCATGACGGTCCACAAAGCCCAAGGTGTCACGGTCGACCGGGCGTTCGTGCTCGGCACCGATGACCTGTACCGGGAGATGGGCTACGTCGCCATGAGCCGAGGCCGACTCGGCAACCACCTCTACGTCGTCGGCGAGCCAACCCGAGAGATCGAACCACTCCACGGACCAAGCCTCGAACGATCAAACGAGGAGCTGCTCGTCGCCGCGTTGTCGACGAGCCGGGCGCAGGAGTTGGCAAGCGCGCAGATCAACCCGCTCGCCGACGTCACGAAGGTCACTCTCGTGGCCGAGCGGAACGACCTGGAGCTCTGGCTTCGGAGCCTGCCGAACGACCTCGCTCCCCGGATCGAGCGGCTGAACGAGCAGATCGACGCTCACCTCAACCGCATCGACGTACTCGAAGCGCAACAGGTGGTCGAGCAAGGAACGAGACGAAGCGTTCGACACGTCGTCGGGCGACACGATGAGCGAGGAAGAGCGACCGGCTACCAGATCGCAGGCGAACGGCACTTCCTCGCCCAAGCCATCGAACGACGAGACGAACTCGTCGAGAAGCAAACCGCACGGGACTCGATGATCGCTGCGCGCGGCGACGTCGGTGATCGCCTCTCGCTCGTCGAGTCGGAAATCGAACGACGAATCGACCGCCAAGTCGAGGTCTCCGTAGCGTCGCCGTGTGAGTACCTGACGCGCGAGCTGGGGGAGCGGCCCGACGATCCCGAACTCGCCGAGGTCTGGTTGGAGGGTGTCGGCGTCGTCGAGCGATTCCGGTTCGAGAACGGCATCACCCACGAGCGCATCGCCTTCTACCGCGCCGACCCGCGCGAGATCCGTGATGAGCTCGCTCCGATCAAGGAAGAACTGGACCTCGACGTGCCGGCGGTGGGGATGCGGATGCGCAGGTAGTGGTCCGACCCGTCGACCAGCGTCAAGGGATCGCTGCGCTCGCCTTCGGCGCCCTTGACCCCGCCCGCCGTGCCGAAAGATGGAGCGGCCAAGCCCTAGCGGGGGGCCGCGAATCATGAACCGGAGCCGCGGGACCAAGGGTCGCCTGCGACATCACCAACAGACAGATCCCAGCGGGAATTCTGGGGAAGGTATGGACATTCGTTGCGTACGCTCCTCCCCGAACTAGGAGGCCACCATGGGCAAGCACTACGACAACGAGAACTGCTTTTGAGCTCACCAGCAAGCGACGCAAGGGGTTCCCTTTAGCGAGTCTCGGGTCAAAAAGGGAACCCGCGTTGTCCGAGGGGACAAGGAGCTCGCTGAGAAGTTGGGTCGACGAGACCCTTGCCCGTGCGGGTCGTTGAAGCGCTTCGGCAAATGCTGCCGAAACAGCGGCGGGTACGACGGCGTCAATCGCAGCCACTACGTGCGCTGAGCTGAGCGGTGCTTCGAACGGCTGTGGCAGGCCGTTCGGAGTTCCGTCGGCAGACTCGGTCCTGTCTTGCGATCTGCTTGCCCTGTCAAGATCATACTGAAACGGTAGAGTTCTGCCATGACGCACCTTCGCACTCTCCTGGACGCCGCCGGCCTTCAGCGTGGGTTCGTCACGCCAGGCGACGCTCGACGGTTGGGCGTGCCGACGATCGAGCTTCCTAAACTGGCCGCCCGCGGTGCGCTCGAGCATCACTCCTACGGCTTGTACCGGATCGCCGGTTACCCGGCCCAGCCTGGTGACGAGTACGTCGAGGCGGTTCTGTGGGCCGGTGGCGGCCACATCTCGCACGAGTCGGCGATCGCCGTGTGGGAGCTTGCCGATGTGAATCCGCGACGGATCAACGTGACTGTGCGGAGGCGGGTTCGACGCAGCGGGGGCGCGGCGTACCGATTGTGGATCGCGCAGCTCGCACCTCGCGACGTCGACGAGCACGCAGGAATCGCTGTGACGACGCCGCTGCGTTCGATGATCGACGCCGCCGCCGCAGGCACAGATCCAAGGCTCATCGAACAAGCCGTCGACAACATCGAACGACGACGACTCGCCAACGTTGGAGACATCAAGCGATTCAAGAAGGCGTTCGCCGAACGGCCCGTCGCATGACTCGCCATGACCGGCCCGCAGCCAACCTCCAGGGCCTCGAACGTTGGTTGACCGCCTGGGCATCGGAGCAGTCGATGTCTGCGGGGCGACTTCGCCGACGGGTTGGGATGATCGCCATAGCCACGATGATCGAGCAACTGAACCAGCCCGAGCCGCGGTTCGTGTTCAAGGGTGGCGCGGCGTTCGAGTTCCGCTTCGGTGCGAAGGCCCGCTCGTCGTCCGACATCGACACGATCTACCGAGGCAACCTCGACGAGGCCGTCGTGCTCCTCTCGGCGGCGATCGAGAACGGATGGTCGGGATTCGCCGGCAAGGTCATCGATGACGGGCCGTTCGAAGTGCCCGGTGTTCGAATCCCTCCTCGACGTGCGACAGCGAAGCTGACCTATCAAGGCAAGGCCTTCGTAAGAGTGCCGATCGAGATCGCCGCGCCCGAGGGACGTTCGATCGAGCGGATTGACTTCGTTGAGATCTCTCCCCTTCACGAACTGGGCCTCGAAGGACCGTCGGCGATCGCTGTGCTCGGTGCGCCGGACCAGATCGCGCAGAAGCTCCATGCGTGTACGACGGTCGCCAGTGACGGTCGTCCGAACGATCGCGCCCACGATCTGGCCGACCTGATCCTGCTCGACGAGCTCACCGAGTTCTCGCTCGCCGACACCCACGCCGCATGCGTCGAAATCTTCGAACTGCGTTCGATGCACACATGGCCGCCGACGCTCACGGTGTGGCGGCACTGGCCGGACATCTGGAAGGAGATCGTCGAGACCGACTCGTTTCCGATCCTCGACGTCGAACACGCCGCCACGCGAGTCCGAACCCTGATCTCTCGGATCATCGACACCGCCGACGGCTGAGGCGGCGGACTCGGCGTGACGTTGCAGCGACCGACTGCAACGTCGTCTACGACGGGCATCCTCGCAAGAAGCTCGAGCGTGACCGGTGGTTGTACGACTGCCCACCGATGCCCTGCAATGAGCGAACCGAAAGTATGCCGTGGTGACATACTTTTCGTGGCGCGCAACCCGAGCGCCGCTCAAGCGGCCGCATGTCGAACGACAGTCTGGGCTTGGGTCGTCACTGTTCGAGGAGCTCAACGATCACTCGGTGGTCGTCTTCGCCGAACGCCATCAACCGAACGTCGGACGGTGGCATCGGGAAGTCGCGAATCGTCGCGATTGCGATCATCGTCGCGGCCGCGATTGGGTAGCCGAAGATGCCGGTCGAGATTGCCGGGAAGGCGATGCTCTGCGCGCGTACCTTCACCGCTTCTTCGAGGCTTCGTCGGTAACACGCCGCGAGGAGTTCTGGCTCGCGGCTCTGGCCGCCGCGCCACACCGGACCGACGGTGTGGATGATCCGTGATGCCTGAAGCCGAAATCCCTGGGTGATCTTCGCGTCGCCGGTCTTGCACCCACCGAGAAGCCGACAGGCGTCAAGCAGGTCTGGTCCTGCAGCTCGGTGGATTGCCCCGTCGACGCCTCCGCCTCCGAGAAGCGACGAGTTCGCGGCGTTCACGATCGCATCGACGCGCTGACGGGTGATGTCGCCGAGGATGACGGAGATTGTTGCGGCCATGACTCGATGGTACGAAGTGCCTTGACAGCCAGTGATCGAAATGCGGGCTGCCGATGCGTTTGCACTCGAGGATGGCGCTACCCTCCGCGTACTTTGGATGCGGTCGGGCGTGTCGGGAGGGTGGCGGCCTCACCGGCGTCCTCGGGCCTGGGTGCGCAAGCAACCGCCCCGAGGTGCCTGAACTCCAACTCTCACGCTCCGAGCCGGCGCGCCGCCGATTCGAGCATGTCGGTGTATTGCCGGATCAATCTGGCGTCATCGAGCCCGTACCACGTGGGGAGCGCGGCGAACCCTTCGAGCACCTGGGCGACGGCGAGCCGGTCGCCATACTCCGGAAGCGTTCGGGCCTCGGCCTCGTATGCATCCCAGAATTCGCGCGGGTCGATGGAGAGTTCGGGGAACACCCAGAGTTCGATCTTCACCATGTCGGCGACCGGGTCCCATATTCGTGCGTGCTCGAAGTCGATCAGTCCGGTGACCGACCAGGAGCCGTGGACGATGTTGCCGAAGTACAGATCTCGGTGGACGAGCGCAGGCCGCACGACGGAGTCGACCTGGGCTGCGACCTCGGTCACGCGCCGTCGGAGATGTTCCAGACGCAGTGCGTCATACACACCCAACTCGACGCACCGGCCCCCAACGGCCGCGATCTGGTCGTCGACGAGCTCGGACCACGACGAGAACAGGGGGCCTCCCACACGCTGTTCGAATGCCCCGAACTCGAGCGAGTGCAACCGAGCGAGCACCACGCCCAGCGAACGCAACCACTCGCCCTGGGCGTCAGCTGGGGCGCTCGCGACCGTTTCGCTCGACGTGCCCGGCACGAAGTCTGCGGCGTACCACTCGACGCGCCCATGAGCGACTCCGTGCGCGCAAGCGGAAGATGCGGTGATCACCTGTGCCGCCAACTTGGAAAGACGAGCGAAAGAATCGAACTTCTCATTACTCAGAGGCGGATCAGGGAAATGGATGACGACGTCGCGATCGGTGTCCGTATGCACGAGTGCCGACGCACCGCCGAAGCCCCCGACGAGCGGCTTGATGGTGATGATGCGCCCGCATTGAGCTTCGAAGGCGGCGCGCGTCTCGTCGGAGATCATGGCTGATGCGTCGCTCATCTGGCCGATTATGCGCGCGCTCAGCCGGGGTTGCAACGAGGGCATGGTAGGCCTCTGATGGTGTTTGCCAGTGGAGGTCGGGGAGGTGGCCCCGGGTGATTCGGTGGAGGTCGAGCCAGGCGAGCGTTCGCTACCTCGATCTCGCCGACTTCGTCGAGTTGTCGGCCGAAATGCCCGGCCGCGGCTCATCCGATGTGAACAGCGGTGCAGCCACTCATTGATCTTCGTTCGCAATCGGCCGCAGCCAAGTGCCGAACCGACGAACGAGTTCCTCGAAGTCGATCTCACGCACGATCAAGGCGAGCACCGTGTCGACAACGTCGTCGTTCGTCGCGTCGATTTGGTAGCCGTTGAGTTCGACGAACACGAACGACGCGAGCACACCAATGCGCTTGTTCCCGTCCACGAAGGGGTGGTTGCGTACGAGCGAGTCGAGGAGAGCGGCGGCTTTCGAAGCGAGGTCCGGGTAGGCGTCGTCGCCGAACGCGCTCTGTCGAGGTCGCTCGGCGGCCGCCTCGACCAGGTTGACCTCGCGAACCCCGACGTCACCCACTTCAACAGAGTGGAGTCGGAGGATCTCGTCGGCCGTGAGGTACCGGATGTCCACTGCTTACTCGGCGAGGCGATCGAGCGCGCGCCGGTACTTCTTGCGGACCCGGTCCGCGGCGGCGTCGATTTCGGCGCGTCGGGTTTCATCGCCAAGTAGTGCGCGCAGAGCTTCGACGGTGATGTCGTTCATCGAGCGTTCCGAATACGTCGAGTGGGCCTTCAGGGCGACGTAGACGTCGTCGGGTAGCCGAACGGGAAGCTGATGTGTTGCCATGGTGATATCACCATATCAGGCACAAGGTTCGACAGCGATGTCCTCTACGCCATGCCATTCGACCGGGACTCGGCGCATCACGAGGGCCGAGTCGAGCGAGATACTGCCCGCAGGAAACTGCGCGGCGTCGTCGTAGACCGACGACTTGACCGAACGAATAACGGCGGGCTCGATCGCCCAGGCCTTCGTGCGAAGTTCGAGTCCGTCAAGGGTGCGACCGTGGCGCCGGGGCGAGAAGCCGGAGGAACCCTGTTGAAAGAAGGCTGATGCCGCTTCCATCGACGCGAACAGGCCGCTCGCAAGTTCGTCGCATACGGTTACCGATGCGTCGACCGAGCAGGCTCCGTCCTTCGCGACGAAGGCCACGGCTATCTCGTTTTCCGACTCGCTCACAGCAAATCGCGCTCGCTTGTGAACGCCGGGAAAGAGTCGATCGCCGATGGCCACGTTCAGGGCCGCGGCGCTGTGACGTTCGCGGATGTAGACGCCGGAGCGGACGACTTCGCGTTCCGTCCACTGCACAGCGATGCGGTGCGCAGCGTTCTCGCTAGTCAATCCGACCAGCGCCGGAAATCCTTTCGGCCGTAGGTGTCCGAGCCGGACGAGGCAGATGCCGACGACCGCACTTCCGTCGACCAGTTGTGGCCGGAAGGGTGCGGGCAGCAACGAACGCACGACATCGGCGTCGGCGCGGTAGTTGATCAACAACCGTCTCTCGACTTCTCCTTCGATGACCGGCACGCGCATCGCCGAACACTATTCGTGCCGGCCCCCGGACAACGTGGCCGTGGACTCCGACGCCGCTCGCTGTGGGGGCTTGAGGCCACAAGAGTGCAACTCGGGCTGGCTTGGCGCAGTGCGCGTATCGTCCCGGTCAAGCGGTCCGAGTTGCCTGCGGCGGGATCCCTTTGGCCGACGCCAACGGACAACCCGCTTGTAACAACTATTCCGCTGTCGGTATAGTTTAGTGGTGATCTCCGTAAACGACGCAGCCGAACGCCTCGGGGTGAGTGGCCGTCGTGTTCGGGCCTTGATCGAGTCAGGTCGACTTCGGGCGCAACGGTTCGGACGGGTCTGGCTCATCGAGCCCAGTGCACTCGGCAGCGTCGAGGGTGAGCGACTTCCCGGTAGGCCCTTGAACGCCGAGTCGGCGTGGGCGGAGCTTCTTGGCGAGCGGGAGGCGCCATTCGCCGACAGCGCGATGTTGCGGTCCCGGTATCGCGGTCGATCCGTTCGTTTCGAGCTCGACGGACCCGACATAGCGGCCAGTGTCGACGATGCACACGTTCGTGTCGGTGGATGGGTTGCTGGCTTGTCGTACGACGATCTCCTCGATGACGAGCCTTCCGCGATGAACGTTCTGTACGTGGGTGCCGCGGCGTACCGGCCGTGGATCGATCGTCATTGGCTCGTGCCATCGCCGGCCTCGAGAGTGCTCGTTCATGTCGTCGACGACCAGATCGCAGCGGCCCTTCATGATCGGCCCGGGCGGAACGCGCCGTCGCGTGCCGTTGCGGTCGATGTCGCAGAACTTGGTGGGACCCGCCGAATCGAAGCGGCCCTCAGGATCTGGAATCGATGATGAGTGCACCGATCATCGTTGAGGCGACTGCCCGACAGTTCGAGTCGTGGCAAGGCGTTGCGATCGTCGCCGACACCTTGGGTGATTCCGGATGGGCGCTCGCCGGTGGACAGATGGTGGCGTTACACCTGCTGTTCGCATACCTGCCATTCCCGCGCGTCACGATCGATGCCGACACGATCGTCGACGTTCGAGCTCGACCCGACGCTGCTCGGCTGGCAGCCGCTGCTCTCGTCCGCAGCGGATGGGTCGGGGCAGGGGTTGACAACGTCGTGCACCGCTTCACTTCGCCCGCCGGTGGCGTCGTTGACATTCTCGGACCCGACGGCCTCCGGTCAGGCCCGGTCACGCTCCCGCCGGCGACGACGCTGCTCGCCCCGGGCGGTACGCAACTCCTTCGGCGCGCTGCGCCAGTCGAGATCAGCGTTCGAAACGGACCACGATCACTCGATGGCCTCGTCGTCCCGTTGCCTTCTCGGTTCGCTGCGCTCATCGGAAAGTCGGCCGCGCTTGGCTTGCCAGACGGTCGCGATCGTCACTTGCTCGACGCAATACATCTGACCGCGACGTTGCGACCGGCCGACCTCACGGAGCCACTTTCGAAGGCCGATCGACGGTGGCTGAGAAACCTTCTCAAACGGGCCGAGACGAACGGCGACTGGACGTTCGTCGGAGTCGAAGTCCATGTGCTCGCGCGGGCCTCGCTCGCGCGCCTGTCAACGCTCATCGCGTGAACCGCGCAAAACCCATGCGCGCCTATCAACTGCTTGTGTCGTTTGTCAGCAATTTGTCATCACTTTGTCCGCGAACGACCCGAAACTAGCGGGTATCAGACGCCAGAACGTAAGCGCACAAAGTGGCAAAATAAGCCTCTGAGCAGCACGAACGCTCTATCCACAGCACTAGTAAGTACACATATTTCAGGAGTTCAAGTCCCCCCTTCGACACACACGTTCCTCTGTCTTCCCAGGTCAGGGGCTTGCGGAGGGTGTGGATAACTCGGCCGTTGGGCTGTTTGTCGGCAAGCGAGTTCGCACGTTCAGGCGTGTGTGACCATCGGGTGGCCTCCCGACCGCCGGGGAGGTCGGTTTTCAACTCTCGGGGTCATCGTTAGTCAGGGGAGTTGCCCGCTATTCAGAGTCCCCGCGAGTGGGGCATGGCAGCATCGCCGAAGTCCGTTGATTGGGCCAACATCATGGACTTCTCGCTCGCAAGCGCGAACGTCACGACGGAACTGTTCGGCGATTGGTACAGAGACCCCTGGGGCTGGCCGGAGATCCCTTGGCTTGCAACACGCGACGGCATTCCACACTTGATCCGGCGGCTAAACGCCTCGGACGTAAGGCGGTCATCGCGAATTGACGTAGCGAAGGAGAATTTCGGCACGCGTCCGGCGGTAGTCCTAGACCCCACAGACCGGGTGGTTTATCAAGCGTTAGTGGATCTACATAGTGTGAAGCTCGGTGCGGCTACTGCGGCGTTCGTTCACGGCTGGCGTCTTTCGCGCAAGTCGGCGGTCCGAGGAAAGTGGTTGGACAACGGTGACGAGCACGAGCGTTTCCGTGGTCAGTTGTCTGCATTGTCGAGTCACTACGACGCTCTCTTGAAGACCGACGTGGTTTCGTGCTTCTCTTCGATGTCTGTGGACCGCGTGCGAGATGCGCTCTTCGAGTCGCTCGGCGCTGGCAGACGGTCGAGAAGCTCGCCGGCATGCTTGAAGCTGGCAAGCAGTCCCGTCTAGATCGGGTCGGCCGCAACGATCCAGCGCGTCAGCAGCCTTGGCCAATTTCTTCCTCGCTCCAATAGACGAAGTCCTCCAACGGCATGGAAGAGCTCGCGGCCTGATTGCCCCGACCTTCAAGGATGGGACAGCGTCGCGCTGGATGGACGACATATGGCTCTTCTCGAACAGTCCGGGCCGACTCCGAGAGGCTCAAGTGCGGCTCCAAGATGCACTTCGCAATCTCGGCCTTGAGATGAATCACTCTAAGACCCAAGTACTGCAGGGGGCCGACGCTGAAGAAGAAGCGAAGTCCGTGCGTCATAGCGCCGTCGAAACCGGATTGGATTCAGACCCACAGGATTTGGGTGCTCTTGAAGCTCTGATCGAGGAACTTGTCGCTGGGCCCGAGAGCGCAAGTCGCACAGCTTTGTCGTTTGTCTGTCGTCGTCTTCGAGACAACAATTTGACTGATCAAGCAGAGTCATTCCTGGATGTTGCCAACCGCATGCCGCAAGGTGCCGATGTGTTGGCTCGGCTCTTCCGTGAAGCATTCACGGTCGAGAGCCTCGTTGATTGGTTTCTCGACTACGCAAGGTCCCCTTGGGGAACCATCGAGTGGGCTGTGGCACAATTCGCAACCATCTTTCCGAGTGATTGGGCGACTCCGGAGCCAAGAGTTGTGAGCTTCTTTCAGAAGCAGATCCAACGCTCCGGCGTCTCGCTGCCGATGCTCGCCATCGCAGCAAGTCGTTTGGCTTCATGGAGCGGATCCGAACCTGAGACGCGGGGAGTATTGCGTGACTGCGCGGAAAGCGCTGCCGATCCTCTCGCTCGGCGGGTCCTGACACTTGCTCTGGCCCAAGCAAAGGAAAAGGGTTCGGTTCTCAAGGGTTTGCTGGGCGAATTCGAGGACAATGGCACGACATTGGCTCTGCTAGAGGCTAAGCAGTTCAAGGTCATACTAGTCGCCGACATCAGCTAATAAGCGTCGCTGGAATATCGAATTGGAAGTGTGTTCCGAGTACAGATCAGTTCGGCGTCTCCAAGCAGGCGTCGCGAGGCGGAATTCGAGAAAATCGCCAGTCCGCGGCGCCTTCACGCACCGCAGACTTAGTGTTGCATTCGTGAATCACTCCAGATTTCGCTCGCAACCAGTTCTGCTGCGTCACTCTGAACCCATACAGCTCAACGATGGTCCCGGCGTCAGCTCGCACGGTCGTCTGCATCGTCTTGTCATCACGGTCTCCGAGCGATACGGCCCGATCGACGCAAACCCGACCACGCAGTCGTCGACCACGGACACGAGCGTCTGCTGCGACTCGACCTGTCCGTCGATGATCGCTTGCCATCGAACCTCGTTGTCGTCGATCGACATCGCCGCGAGGAGCCCCTCGTCGACGATGCCCGAGTATCCGACCTGCCAGCCAGCACCCGCACCTCCGCGAGGCCGCGCGCATCCGACGTCACTGCTCGTCGAATGGTTGTCATTCCGACATCCTCGCAAAGTCGGCCGACACGCAACGATTGAATTCGACGGCATCAACCATTCCCGCCCTGACTTCGCGACCACCAGTCCGATTCGAAGACACAGACTTGCATCAGCGATGCTGCGCCGTCGGCAGCAACCTTATGCTGCCCGGCGAAAGGTTGCAGCCGCCAGTCGCATAACACCGATCCCGGCTTAGCGCTTTTTGGTGACGACGGCAGTCGTCTCCACTGTCGAAGAATACCGGGGCCGGTGATGCTCGGCATCGGCAAACTCGCCGCTGGGGCCGAGGACTACTACCTCGGCATCGTTGTCGCGGTCGGAAATTCAGGCCGAGCTAGCGCCTCAACCACAAACCTACGCCTCGTCCGGCAGCTGCGCTGCCAGGCGAAATACGGCGTGGGACGAGGCGTAGGATTGTGGTCACGGCACTGGCGCCGCCCGCGTTGGTTCGTCCGATCCGGTCTGGAGCGCTGCGAGCTGCCTTGTCAACACTCTACCGAAACGGTATAGTTCTGCCATGACTCACCTTCGGACGCTTCTGGACGTCGCCGGCCTTCAGCGAGGTTTCGTGACCCCGACGAACGCTCGGGAACTTGGGGTGCCGCCAGTCGAGCTGCCGAAGCTCGCCGCTCGCGGCGCCTTAGAGCACCGCGCCTACGGTCTCTACCGTGTGGCTGGGTATCCGGCGCAACCCGGCGACGAGTACGTCGAAGCGGTTCTATGGGCCGGCGGCGGGCACATCTCACACGAGTCGGCGATGGCCGTCTGGGAGCTGGCTGACGTGAATCCGCGTCGAATCAATCTGACCGTACCGAAGCGAGTTCGTCGCAGCGGAGGAATGACGTACCGCCTGTGGATCGCACAGCTCGTTCCTCGTGATGTTGACGAGCACCTGGGAATACCTGTGGCCACACCGCTTCGTTCGGTGATCGACGCCGCTGCCGCCGGAACTGATCCGCGATTGATCGTGCAAGCGATCGACAACATCGAGCGACGGCGGCTGGCAAGCGTTGGAGACCTGAAGCAATTCAAAAAGACATTCGCCGATCGGGCTGCCGCATGAACCGGCGTGAACGGCCGGCGGCGAACCTCCAGGGCCTCGAACGTTGGCTGACGAGCTGGGCTGTCGAGCAGTCGATGTCTCCCGGACGCCTCCGACGACGGGTCGGGATGATTGCCATCGCAGCGATGATCGAACAGTTGAACCAGCCCGAGCCACGATTCGTCTTCAAGGGTGGGGCGGCGTTCGAGTTCCGGTTCGGCGCAAAGGCCAGGTCGTCGTCCGACATCGACACGATCTTTCGTGGGAACCTCGATGACGCGGTCGGACTCTTGTCGACGGCGATCGAGAACGGCTGGTCGGGCTTCAGTGGCAAGGTCGTGGACGACGGACCATTCGAGGTGCCCGGCGTGCGGATACCACCACGCCGAGCCGCGGCGAAGCTGACCTACCAAAGCAAGGCCTTCGTCAGCGTGCCGATCGAGATCGCGGCACCCGAAGGCCGCTCCATTGCGCAGATCGACTTCGTCGAGATCAAGCCCCTTCACGAACTTGGTCTCGAGGGACCGTCGGCCATCGCGGTGCTCGGAGCGCCGTACCAGATCGCGCAGAAGCTGCACGCGTGCACAACCGTCGCGACTGACGGCCGTCCGAACGATCGCGCCCACGACCTTGCGGACTTGATCCTGCTCGACGAACTCACCGAGTTCTCCCTTGCCGAGACCCACGCCGCATGCGTCGAGATCTTCCGCCTACGGTCGATGCACGAGTGCCGCCGTCGCTGGTCGTTTGGTCCCATCGGCCGGAGATTTGGGAGGAGATCGTTCAGATTGACTCGTTCCCAGTGGTGGACATCGAGGACGCCGCCGCTCGTGTCCGCTTGCTCATCGAACGCATCGTCGGAGCTCGCCCGGACGAGGTTTCCTAGTGAGCCGATGCTGAGGACTGAAGCGGCGAATCGACGACGGTGCCTCCCGATCACCGCCGTTGGGGACGGAGCGATCTTGTGCGCCAGCTCAATCCCACAAAACGACAGCCGGCTGAAGGCACAGAAAGCACGGAAATAGAGATCAGGAAGTTGACGGTAGGCGACACTTGAGTAGCTGATCGCCTTGTTCGATGCCGTGCTCGAGGATTTACCAGTTCGTTACTCGATGCCGCAGGACCCGTTTCGTTCCTCGGTCATCCGTCGTCGTTCGTGTTCGGGCACACGTCGGCGGGTTGCCCGCTGGGCTCGCGTGGGGAATGCGGATGTGTTACCCGAATGGCCGCCTCGTCACATATCTCCTCGAGCTTGACGTACGCGAGGAGTTCCGACGCCAACACATTGCGACGTCACTGATCGATGAATCGATAACGGTTGCGCGGCAGCGCGGATCGACCCGGTTCTGGTTGAGCACCTGCGGACACAACGAAGTCGCGCAATCCGTTTACGCCTCGCTCGCCGGCGTCCGCAAGCCGCTCGGTGATGTCAACTACTGGTGGGATCCGTAGCGACGTCTCCCAGCTGGCCTGAAGTTCGCCTACTTGCGCTCGCCCTTCGGGCTCAACGGCGACGCCCAGAGGCGGAGTGCGGGTGACGCTCCTCGGCGAGGCGCCATTGAGTTACGGGGTCTCGATGTGGATACGCGCTCCGGTGCTACCCAGTCATCTCCAACTCGATTCTTGGCGGCTGTCGCTTGTCCGGGACGGACGGCCGCCGACGAGCTGATAGTCCGCGACGACTCATGTGTTGTCGTCGGTGGCTTCGTGCCTCAGCATATGCCGAATCACCTTCATCGCTTCCTTCTCGTAGCCAACGCCGGGGAGGTCGTGCGGCGGAGGACTGAGCAAACAGAGGTCGTAGACCAACGAAGTCATTCCGATGACCAGCCGCCTAACGGATATCCCAGATGCCGCCGCGGAGTGCAGCTGTCCGATTCGGGCAAGATCACGAGGTCGCAGCCGTAGCCCTGACGCAGGTCGTTCGCGCCCAAATGGAAACCGATCATGGCTAAGCGCCGACTTCCGTCGAATCTGCAGCATCTGCAGCACTTCAACAAGCTGCTTGATCGAGGGTATCGTCTCGGCTGGTTCGGGATCGATACGCCGTCGATCCCGTGTCTGGGCATCGCCGTGCAGATGGCGCAAAAGCTCCACGCATGCACGGACCAATACGACGGAGAAGGACGAGAGAACGACCGCGTCCGAGACCTCGCGGACCTTTGGCTCCTCGAATCGCTGCTGTCAGACGGTGGGCTCGCCAAAGTCCGCGCTGCCGCGATCGACACCTTCGAGCGCAGAGCAAAGCATGCATGGCCGACAACGCCGGTGATCACGGCAGGTGGCGCAAGGACTACCCGAAGATCGCCGCCGAAGTCCCCGGCGCACCATCGACCGTCGACGAGGCGGCCCAATATGTCCTTGAGCTCATCGCCCGAATGGACCAAACGTCTTGATAGACGTCCGGGTCCTTGAATCTCTCGCGGATAAAAGCTGGAGCGTTAGCCGCTCGTAAGACCTATAT
Organism: Acidimicrobiia bacterium; assembly: GCA_025359845.1. Classification (GTDB taxonomy): domain Bacteria; phylum Actinomycetota; class Acidimicrobiia; order Acidimicrobiales; family JANYDT01; genus JANYDT01. The sequence continues at coordinate 16,811 of JANYDT010000030.1, read as the reverse complement.
CGGATGGCGGGTCACTGGTGGTTTCGGTGATTCTGCGTTTCGGAGATGTGCAGGCTGCGGTGGTGCGAACAGTGAGCGAGGCGACGTCGTATTCTCGGTCATGGGCAACCGGACACGCACGGCCTCGGGTACAAGCGGGTCGATGATGACCCGAACGTTTCCGTGCTCGTCGACACGATGGACACAACCTCGCGATGGTCGGCGACGCGCCGTTTGCGAGCCTGGGAACGCCAGCAGGTAAGACTGACGGAAGGCCATCGTCTCCTGGACGTCGGTTGCGGGCTCGGCGAGGCCGCCCTCGTGTTCGCTGAAGATCTCGGCGATACCGGAGACATCGTCGGCATCGACCGGTCTGATGAGATGCTTCGCGTCGCACGCGCGCAGTGCAGTGCCGCGAGCTGTCGAGTGCGTTTCAGCGTTGGTGATGCCTGCGCGCTTGACGAGCTGAATGACTCCTTTGATGTCGTTCGCTGCGAACGCACGCTGCAGTGGATTCCTGAGCCGCTTGTCGCTGTTGTCGAGATGGCGCGGGTGGTGCGCCCCGGCGGCCGTGTTGCGCTCATCGACACCGATTGGTCCACGTTTGCGATCGATGTCGGCGACGACGCCCTGGCCGAGTTGGTTCGCAACCACGTGAGCGTGGAACGGAACCGGCCTTCCCACGTTGGACGTCGACTCCAGGACCTCGTGAGATCTGCTGGTCTGGCAGTAATGGGTCATACATGGCAGACACACACATGGGACTCATGGAATCCCGACGAGACACCGGCACCCGATGGATGCTTCTCGGTGGAGAGCCTCGCGGACGATCTCGTCGAAGCAGAGCATCTCGCATCCGCCGAGCGAGATGAATTCGTTTCGACGGTCACCTCAGCTGCAAGGGAGGACCGTTTCTCCATGAGCCTGACGATGTTCGCAGTCGTGGCCCGTCGCAACCGTTCCGTAGTCAGGAGGCGTCACTGCAAGGCGCCGGTTCGGGTCAGGTTTTGCTGAGCAACGCCGCGATGCAGCCAGGTCCAGTACAGACCATCGGAAGTCGCCGTTTCGGATGCCAAAGTGGGAGGTCGTTGGTTGTCTGCAGTGGTGCCTCGACGAGCAGTCTCGCAGCGTCGCGCTGAGGTCGTACAGCCAGAGCCGCTCGACGAACCGTGGGTGAGCGGCGATGCCGGATATGCGGCGACGACGGAGCGAATCAGGGTGGCGGCGTCGTCGGAGAGAAGCAGCGGTCGGAGCTCGAGATCCGGAGGGCCGAGCCGCCCCACTCGTAGTCCAGGAGCGCGACGAGCCTGACGTGAGGAACGTCGTTCGGCAGGTGCTCGAGGATGAGTGCGTCGCGCTGGAGACGGGTCCGGTCGCCGCGCCGGGATCCGCAGCACGAGGTCGCCGATCTTCCACACGTCGTGGTCGCTTTCCCAGAACACGAGCCACTTCTTCAGACCGGGAATCGCATCGAAGAAGGCGTGAGCATCAGCCTTGTCGAACAGCTCGTCGCGGGTCATGTTGAGCATCAGTACCTGCGGGTGCTGCTGCTTCGCAGCATTGGCGAGAATGGTGGATCGTCGATCCACGGGCCGGACGGAATGCCTTCAAAGTCGGGGCTCGCCATTTTGAGCAGCAGCGAGTAGTCACCGCTGTTCAGCTTTTGATGCTGTAGCGCTTTGTTATGGGTGCGTGAAAGCGTCCGATCCAACTAACGAGGTGGGCGTAGTAGGCGCGATCAGAGCAGCGACGATTACGCCCGGCGCTGGAACGTAAGAAACGCCTGTGGCGTCGTCTCGTGCGCCAATTCGGCAATGCGCCAAATCCGGGTGTGCACGACGAAGCCGGCCCGCTCGATGCTCTGCACGACATCATCGCTGTTGTGCCGGTACCAGGTCATCGTCGTCGACGAACCGTAAGCGTTCTCGCGGTGGACTACGTCGTTGTCACCTGCTTGAAACCCGAGCAGCACCCAGCCGCTCGGAGCCAGAACGCGTGCAAGTTCGTTCCAGACATTGGGGAGTAGGTCGGGCGGGGTATGGATGATTGAATACCAGAGAACGGCCGCAGTGAGGCAACCATGCTCGACCGGTAACTCCGTCATCGACGCCACCTCAAAGGCCAAGTGGGGGTGGGCCGAGCGAGCGATCGCGATCATTTCGGGGGAGAGGTCGATGCCACGCACATCGAGCCCACGCTCGTGCAGATACGACGTCACACGCCCTACTCCACAACCGATGTCGAGCACACGCGCACGGTCGACACCGACAAGATCCTCCGAGAACGCGTTCAGGATCGCCCGGTCGATGGGCCGCTCAAATGCGGTAGTGACGGTCGTTCCGACTGCGCGTGCGTAGTGAGCCGCGGAGAAGTCGTAGACCTCGCGGGTCGAGGCGATGTGGTCGGAATGAGTCATGCCCAAGTATTCCCGCATAGGTCGCCGGTCGACGCTGGCGATCGAGGCGGCTGGATCCTGAGTGGGTCAAGCGCCGCGGCGGGTGTGGCTCCGGGTGCTACGGAGTATCGAGTCGGCTGAATACCTGGTCAACTGTCGGCCATGAAGGACCGGCGCGAAGCGCGCTCAGCAACCCTCGACCGAATAGTATTCCGTTCGGAAACTGATCGCCACGGTCCCAACGCCATGCGGCGACCATTGCGAGAACGAGTTGCCGACAGTCGTTGAGTAGCGATTGATCGACGCCCGTATAGTGCTCGATGACGGTCTCGGGGACATGGGCGAGATCGAACTCGACAGGCCCGCGGCAGCACGTCTCGAGGTCGACAAAGAGCGGTCCGTTCGAGGTGCTGAGCACGTTGCCTGGGTGCGGCTCGCCGTGCAGCAGTTGCTCGGCCGCACTGTGATCGAGAATCGCTCGTCGCGACCGTCGCAGAGTGCTGGCGAGCATCTCTCTGTCTGCGTCCGTGAGCTCCGGCGTGAGATTACGGCTCGTGACGAGCTGCTCGGCGCTCGCGACTCGATCCGTGAAGTGTGGCGTCAGGACATCGAGCTTGCGCATGCCGGCGTGCAGGCGCTCGAGGGCTTCGGCGTAGACGGCTGGTGAGATCTCAGGAGCCGCGGGTTCGTAGAAGGTCCAAAGTGTGACCTCGAAGCCGTCACGCTCGTAGCCGCGCGGCTCAACTCTCGGCTCCAGAGCAGCCACCGGGCTCTCGGTCTCGGCGAGACGCTGAGCAAGCTCGACCTCGAACGATGCATGCTCGTGCCCCACAGGTGCGACTCGGGCAAAGACGTCGCACGGCAGCAGCCTCAGCGCAAGCTTGTTAGAGTTCTGAAGAACCGTCGCGTCATTAGCTGGCAAGTCGAGCGCCACGGCGATCGAGATCGCCGCGTTGATCGCGCGGGCGACGTCGGTTGATTCCATCGTCGAATCCTGGCATGGGAGGGAAATGGCGATGACCGCACAGCTGAATCAGCCTGAACTGCGATTCGTCTTCAAGGCGGGCCGGCATTCGAGTTCCGATTCGGGTAAAGACCCGAATGGTCGTCAGGGATCGACACGATTTCCGTGGGAAACCTCGACGACGCAATCGACAGCGACTGAAAGGCACAGCAAGCATGGAGATCGAAATCCGGGAGTTAGTAGTGGGCGACACCGAGTCAGGCATTGCGACGTCGCTGATCGAAGAATCTATGACGCTGGCGCGCCAGCTCGGATCGACCCGGTTCTGGTTGAGCACGGGCGGACACAACGAGCGGTTTGGGCAACACGCGAGCGGGACCGAACTACCGAGCGTCGTTAACGAGCGGGTGGAAGACTCGCCCCCTGTGATCGATGACTTCGCGAAGGCGTATCTGCACGGCGACTTGCGCTACGTGCGCGAGACAATGCTCTGGAAGCTGGAAGGGCTCTCCGAGTATGACGTTCGGCGCGCTTTCACCCACACCGGGACCAATCTGCTCGGACTGATCAAGCACCTGTCGATCACCGAGGCCTGGTACTTCGGCGACGTGTTCGGGCGTCCCTTCCCTGGACAATGGCGCCGGTGGGGCGATCGCGCCGGTCACCTCGACCAATTTTGGGCCGCGGCGGATGAGTCGCGCGCCGAGATCGTCGACCGCTACAGGCAAGCGTGGGAGCACTCGGACGCGACGATCGTTGCCCTTGACATCGACGCGCCCGGCCATGTGCCTTGGTGGCCACGCCCCGACGTGAAGCTGTTCAACATCCTGGTCCATGTGCTCACCGAGACCAATCGGCACGCGGGGCACGCCGACATACTGCGCGAGCAGCTGGACGGCGCAGTGGGAACGGAGGCGGGGAGCACAGCCTGGCACGGACGCGACGCGGCCTTCTGGGAGAGCCATCGGGCGAAGGTCGAGCAGGCAGCCAAGGCTGCTGATCCGCCTCGGGCCTGAACCTGGCAGCAGCTGCCGGAAGGGCGCTTCACAACGCCGCCCGCGTGGACGTCCTGACATCGGGTGACGCGGACCGCGACGCCCACCGATCAACCCGCCCAGCGGCGCGCCACGTCGACCCGCCGCACGGCCTCCAAAGCCTCAGGCAGGGTGAATCGGCCGGCGTAGAGTGCCTTGCCGACGATCGACCCCTCCAGGTTCGCGCCTGCCGCGGCGACCTTGGCCAGGACGACCACGTCCGAGATCGCGGAGATCCCGCCCGAGGCGATCACCGGGGCCGAGGTCGCGCGGGCAACCGCCCGGTAGAGTTCCACGTTGGGGCCGCACAGTGTGCCGTCCATGCTCACATCGGTGACCACGTAGCGGGCGCAGCCGTCTCGGTCCAGCCGCGCGAGGGTCTCCCACAGGTCGCCGCTGTCACCGGTCGAGCGGTGGTCAGTGCGGGCCACATGGGTGTCCCAACCGCGGGCCGCGAGGCGGTACTGCGGCGAGCCGTCTGGATACTCGACGACGCGCACGTCCAGGCCGACCGCGATCCGAGCGCCGTGCGCGGCGATCGCCCGCGCACACCATGCCCGGTCCTCCAGCGCGGACGTGGCGAGGTTGACCCGCGCGCAGCCGGTGGACAGCGCCCGCTCCAGCGAGGCGTCCTCGCGGATGCCGCCCGACAACTCCACCTTGACGTCAAGCTCCCCGATCACGGCCGCAAGTAGCTCGGCGTTGGAGCCGCGGCCGAACGCGGCGTCGAGGTCGACCAGGTGGATCCACTCCGCGCCACCGGCCTGCCACGCGAGCGCAGCGTTGCGCGGGGCGCCGTAAGTGGTCTCGCTACCGGCTTCGCCCTGGACGAGCCGGACGGCCTGACCGTCGGCCACGTCGACGGCGGGCAGCAACGTGAAGGTGACGGATAGCACTCTACCGATCGACGTTCACCCTCCTCCGCCTCGATCCGAGCATCCGTGTCCATGATCAGCGAGTACGGCAAGCGCCGCGTCCAACGGCTGGAACCGCATACCTCTGGCGCTCGGCATCCACAAGAACCGCGTTCGCTTCGGCAACGCAATCCGTCGGTGCCTGCCGACGCATACTAACGAGACCCCCGCCAAAACGGTTGACCTCTCCTGACGGTGTGCTATCATGACGTCATGACTAAGAACCTCACTATTCGGCTTCCTGACGATCTCGCGGCCGACGCGGAGGCCGTGGCCAGGGTCGAAGGCACCAGCGTCAACGAGACGGTCAAGCAGGCGGTGATCGAGGCGATTGCGCGGCGTCGCAAGGACCCGGGCTTTCGGGCGAGCCTTCGTCGGATCGTGAAGGAAGACCAGGAGCTGCTCGAACGCCTCGCGAAGTGATGCTGCGATACCTCGATCTCGCTGACTTCGTCGAGATCGCCGCAGAGGTCACCGGGCTCGATCTGCACTGTCGTCGCAATGGCGAATCTCGATCTGGCCGACTCGGCGCTCCACGCGCCACGCGCCGGATTCGGCGAAGACGACCTGTACCCCGACTTCGTCGAAAAGTGTGGCGTGCTCATAGTCCGGTTGGCGCGAAATCCTCGGCTTCCCGATGCAACAAGCGGGCCAGTTGGGTTGCACTGCGACTCTTCATCGAGCTGAACGACTGGCGATGGAGGACAGCCCCGTCGGTTGACGACGCGGAGGAATTCGTCCTCGGAATCGCGCCGGCGACACCAGTGAGCGGCCGCAGCGGAATGGCTTCGGGACCGGATCGAGCGGACCACGAACGCACTTCGGAGTCCTAAGCGCGCCGACCAACTGCTTGTGTCGCTTGTCAGCCTTCGTCTCGGTCTTTCCGCTGCTGGAGAATGACCCTATGATCCTCGACACGTTGACCGTCGAACTACTACCTGTTGAGCCGACCGTGAAGGCGTCGTGAACGCGGACCACGAAGCAGCCGTTGTCCGGTTCCTCGACAAACTCCATGACGAGGTTCATCCCGATCTCCAGGTGGCGCTCGCCGGGTTCGCCGAGCAAGCGGTGTACCAGTCGCTCGTGCCGGCGCGCCAGCCGATCGTAGGCCGTACTGCCATCGCGGCCGAACTCGGCAAGCAGTTCGGCCGCTACACCGAATGCGCGTGCGAGATGATCGCCATCGTGTCGAATGACCGGTACGTCTTCACCGAGCGCCGCGACCACGTGACTATGACGAGCTGGAACAAGAGGACCTTCTCCTCGGTCAACGCCGTCTTCGAGTTCGACGACTCGGGCGCCATCGTCTGGTGGCGCGAGTACTGGGACACGGGCGATATCGCAGGGCAACTCGGCCTCACGGCGGATCAGATGAAGGCGATGCACGGCGTCACGCCGGCACCCTGACAGACACGAAACGTGGCGCGACCCGACACGTCAGAGTTCGACGGCGACGTCGGTCATGGGGTCGCTGCTTCCGCTTCGACGTGCGCGCACACTTCTACGGGGATGCCGTTCAGGACGGCGTTGTTGGACACCGTGTCGAGCAGGTCACCGGGTGACAGCACGTTGGTGTTGACACCGGGAAACGCGCCCCGACGCCGAGTCGCATGCCGGGGCCGTCGTTGCCCCAACCGTGAGGAAGGCTCACCACACCCGGCGCAATGTCGACGGACACATCGACCGCGATCGTGACGGTGCCGCTGGCTGTGCGCACAACGGCGAGCTCGCCGTCCACAAGACCACGGTGGGCCGCGTCGCCGGGATGGATCTGCAGGCGCGACCGATCGCGCCCTTTCAATAGCACCTCGATGTTGTGCATCCAGGAGTTGAGCGAGCGGACGTTGCGACGGCTCACCAGCACCAGACCGGGCTGCTCGCGTTGCTCGCGCTCCTCGAAGCGCTGGAGGTCGGCCACGATCAAGTCGGGCGCGAGCTCGATCCTGCCCGATTCGGTCGTGAGCACTTCGTTTAGGCGCGCCACGGCGGGCCCACGGTCGATCCCGTTCGGTGCGGCTTTGATGTCGGCGAGGGTGAGGCCGCCCGGGTTGTCGCCGTAGCGATCACCCCAAGGTCCCATCCGCACGGAGAAATCGCGGAGGCGTTCCGGTCCGGGCTCCGGTGCGAGCTCGATGATCCGCGCCGGGTCGAGTCCCTGAGCCCGGCAGTAGAAACCGAAGTACTCGTCGTCGAGGCGACGCACGTCGATGTCGGCGTTGCGGTCCCCGTTGCACATCGCTGCGAGTCGGTGCATCAGCTCCCATTCCTGCACCCAGCCAACCGGCAGTGCGAATACCGGGTCGGCCCACTTGGATCCACTGCGCAGCGCGAAGATCCACGACCAGATGTCGAAGTTCGGATGCTCGAGCGGCGACCCCGCAGGCAGGATCACGTGTGCGTGGCGCGTGGTGTGGTTGATGTAGTTGTCGACGCTGATCATGCACTCGAGATCGGCAAGCGCAGCGTCGAGGCGGTTCGAATCTGGCGCGCTGGCGACTGGGTTGCAGCCCACCGTGATGACCCCGCGGATCTGTCCCTCGCCGGGCGTGTCGATCTCCTCGGCGAAGCACGACGCGGGCACCTCGCCGAGCACCTCGGGCGTCCCCCGCACCCGGGTGCGCCACGTCGCGATGGTCAGTGTGCGGGCCGGCAGCAGGCTCATGAATGGGGCGAGAGGTCTCGGGAACATCAGCGTCCCGGGTCGGTCGAAGTTGCCCGTCAGTATCGCCACGATGTCGGTGAGCCACGACGCGAGCGTGCCGGACTCCTGCGTGCACTAGCCGATCCGGCCGTAGATCGCAGCTGACTTCGCACCCGCCAGCTCTCGTGCGATCCGGCGAATCGTGTCGACATCGATGCCGCAGATGGCGGCAGCACGTGCTGGCGTCCACCCGGCCGCGATCTCGCGCACCCGGTTCACGCCATTGACCCGACCTTCCAGCGCGCCGAGCTTGACGAGCCCTTCGGCGAAAAGCACGTGCACGAGCGCGAGCAGAAACGCAGCGTCGGTGCCAGGTACGATCGGATGCCATTCGTCGGCGCGCTTGGCAGTTCCGGTGTTGACAGGGTCGATCACCACCGTCTTGCCGCCGCGCTCGCGGATGCGCTCAATCTCGCCCATCACGGTCGGAAACGAGAGGATGCTGCCCTGCGACGCGTGCGGGTTCGCTCCCATGACGAGGAAGTAGTCGGTGCGGGCGATGTCCGGAACCGCGATCGTCCACGGATCTCCGTACATCAACGCGCAGGCGAGGTTCTTCGGCTGCTGATCGACGACCGACGAACCGTACCGAGCGATGCGCGCACCCATCATGAACGCGCCGAAGTAGCGCGACAGTTGGAAGCTGCGCCCGACCATGTTTCCCGAACGCACCGCGAGCGCACCCTTGCCATGACGAACGAGCACACCGTGGATCAGTTCCTCGCACCGCACGAGGGCATCGTCTCACGACACCGCGCGCCAATCGGCGCCCTCGCGGATCATGGGCGAGCGAAGCCGATCCGGATCATCGTGGAGTTTGCCGAGGACCGTGCCCTTCGGGCAGATATGGCCCTTGCTCCAGACGTCGTCGCGATTGGCTCGGATGCGGGTGACCTCGCCACCTTCCACCCGCAGCTCGATGCCGCACATCGCCTCGCACAGCGGACAGGTGCTGGTGCGGGCCACGGCGGTCTCGCTCATGCGCTCAGGCGATCGCTTGGTTGAACCAGCGGATGTGGAGCGAACAGTCGTCAGAGAACCGGTACAGCTCGATGCTCATGTTCACCGAACTCACCTCGCCGGCGTCGTCGAAACGCTCGTTGGCAACGCACAGGGCACCTTCACCGGCGTTCACGATGCACGTCTCGATGCGCAACTTCACGTGAGCCGCGTGCGCCTGCCATATCCCTTCGATCATGGGGAAGCCGTCAACGATCGGCGAACCGATCGGAAACTCCAACGTCATGCCGCCGGGTGCGGCGTGGCGGTATCCGGCCATCAACGTGTCGTGGTCGCCCGCGTTCCCGCGCTCCACCTGGGCCCGCAGGAAAGTTGCAATCTCCGGATTCGTCATCACCCGCCAATCCTGCCACGCTCTCACGCGGTTCGGGCCAATGTGCACCTCGTCGAAGCGATGCTGGACGGACCCGATCGTCCGCCGTTATGCGGCTCTGTCACCCAAGTGATGGCCGACGTCGAGCGGTGCGCGGAAAACGGCTTCGACGAGGTGTTCATCGACGTTCAGTTCTCGCCGGGTGGTGACCGTCCCGACCACTACTTCGAGCACCTCGAGCAGTTCGCACCACTGATCTGACCGACGGGGCCGTACGTAAGACCACCTCGTGTTGCCACATCGGGCCGTTACGACTTGGCGAGGTAGAGGGCGGCGCCGACGACGGCGCAGATGCCGAGCACTCGTAGGACGCCGAGTTTGAGGCGGAAGACGAGTACGAAGGCTAGTGCGGTGACGAACACGGCGCGAGGGTTGACGGTCGACCAGACGGGCGCGGTGAGGTGGATCGGCCCACGATTGTGTGTATGGGTATTGTCGAACAGGGTGTGAATGGAGAAGTAGATCGAGAGGTTGGCGATGACGCCGACGACGGCGGCCGTGATGGCGGTGAGGGCGGCGGAGAGTTTGCGGTTGTGGCGCAGGCCTTCGATGTGGGGTGCGCCGAGGAACACGAAGAGGAAGCACGGCACGAACGTGACCCAGACGGCGAGGGTTGATCCGAGGAGCGCAGCGACCCAGGGGTTGAGGGTGCCGGGGTGTCGGTAGGCGCCGAGAAACGCGACGAACTGGACGACCATGATGAGTGGCCCCGGGGTGGTCTCGGTGAGGGCGAGGCCGTTGACCATCTCGCCGGGGAGGAGCCAGTGGTAGACGTTCACGGCGCGTTGGGCCACGAAGGAAAGCACGGCGTAGGCGCCACCGAAGGTGACGACGGCAGTGCCGGAGAAGAACAGTCCTTCGGTGACGAACACGCTGGATCTTCCGAAAGCCAATGCGACAGCGACGACCGGTGCCGCCCACAGGCCGACTCCGACCGCGACGAGCTTGAGGGCGCGTCGCAGCGACGGTCGTTCGCCGTGGAGTACTTCATCGGCGATGAGCGGCCGTGACTCGGACGGGGCTGCCGTTTTCGTGGCGAATAGATCAGGTCGGAAGCGGCCTGCGATGTAGCCGGTGAGGCCGGCCGCGGCGATCACGAGCGGGAAGGGCAGGTTGCCGGCGAACAGGGCGATGAAGGCGCCGATGGCGATGGCGATGAGGACGCGGTTCTTGAGCGCGCGTTTACCGATGCGTGAGACCGCTTGGGTGACGATGGCGAGCACTGCCGGTCCGAGGCCGGCGAACACGGCGGTGACGGCGGTGGTGGCACCCCAGTGGGCGTAGATGGCCGATAGCGCCATGAGCGCGATGTAGCCGGGAAGTACGAACAGTATGCCGGCAACGAGTCCGCCGACGGTGCCGTTGAGGAGCCATCCGAGGTAGATAGCGAGTTGTTGTGCCTCCGGCCCGGGGAGCAGTGTGCAGTACGACAGGGCATGAAGGAAGCGTTCTTCGCCGATCCAGCGTCGTTCGTCGACGAGTTCGTGGTGCATCACGGCGATCTGGCCGGCGGGTCCGCCGAAGGTCCGCAGCGAGATCCCGAACCACACCCGGGTCGCGATGCGGAACGGGACAACGTCTCTGGTCCGGGACGTTTCGTCGGAGGTTTCACTCATGCGGGTTCGTGTCCGATGAGCAGGGCGCGGCGTCGGTATTCGTAGAGTCCATCGAACATTGACGAACCTATACGGATCGCGTTGTCGTCGGTCTCGGTCATGGACAGACCGCGGCAGATGATGTCGAGACCGGGCGCTTCGACCGCGTCGTATCGATCGTCGGCGAGGTCGGCTTCATGGACGATCCGGGCCAGGTCCCACAGAACGGGATCGTCGAGCTGGTAGATGCGCAAGATCGTTTCGAACGAGCAGTCGCCGTCGTGGTGGGAGAGTTGGACGCCGCGCATGTCGAACGCCGTCGCATCGCCAGGAATATCTGCGGCGTTGTCGACAAACACGAACTCTGCTTGTGGGTCGATGAATCGACGGAGAAGCCACGCGCAGCCGAGCCGGTCGACGTGACATCGGGGCCGTGTCGCCCATCTCAAAGCGCGGCCTCGACGAGTTGAGCGAGGGCACGAACTGCCTGCCGGGCACGCTCGCCTTCGGGTGGCGGGAAGTGGTCGCGTTGCGCAATGCGGTGCAGTTCGCGTCGTAGCCGGACGAGGGCACGTCGCCGCTCGGTGAGAGTCGCCTCGTGTGCGGCTTCGGCCTCATCGATGATGGACCGGTATTCGGCGGCGATCGTTTCGGTCATCGTCGCGGCGAGGTCTCGTTCGCTCGCGACGCCGACCGGGAGACCGGTCCACACGGTCGCGGTGCCGTGGGCGTCGATGACTTCCTGCGCGATCCACTCGAATTGTTCGCGCGTCCGGGCATCGGATGGGAGTGCAACAAGTCCGTCGAGGAGTTGCGCGACGCCGAGGCGTTTCAGTTTGCGCCACACACTGATGCGCGGCGTCGAGGGTTCGCGCGGCAGCCGGTAGGCGAGGAGAACCCACTCGAATGATGCACGCTCCCGACCGGACTGATCGATTCGATTCACAATCAAGAAACCGTGGTTTCGGTCTGCGAGTCCGATTCGGTGGCGGTCCGGTGGATGGTTCGGGCCAGCGTTTCAGCTAGTTCGTGCAAGGCTTGGATCGATGCGGTCGGGTCGACGCTGATGAGAGGGACGTCCCATTCGACCACGGGTTTGTCTGTGTCCAGGGCCGCGATGTGGCAGCCGATGCTGACAATGATGTCCGCGTTCTCGAAGTCATCTCGGGTCACTAGTCTCGGCTCCCAGCTTGTCGAAAACCCCTGGTTCTGAAGGGCGGCACGAACGTTGGGCATGATCTCTTCGTCGGGTTCGGGTCCACCGATCTGCACACTGGCGGGCAGGCCGATGCGAGCCGCCGCGGCCCGGAAGTACGTCGCCGCGACGACGCTCTTACCGGCACCGTGCGGGCAGAGGAACAAGACGTTGGCCATCTCGCCACGATAACCGACCTTCCATAGATCTGCAACCGCGGTTGCGAATTCATCGACCGACTCTTCGGTACCGGTCGCTACGTCGAGGTCCAGGTAAGGTCACCCCGAAAACCGCATCCTTCGGGCGACGGCGTCGCGCCGGAAGGGCAGGTTGAAGCCTCGGCTTCCCGGCTCGCCGGCGGAACCCGATGGCCTCATCGCTGTTGAACAACGACTGGACCGAAGTTTGGCAAGGCGGCCAGACGGTTCATTGGCGGCTGAATTTGTCCGCTGGTCCGGGGATGCTCACGCCGAGACGATGACCGCGCCGAGCTGCTCGGCAATGAGTTCAGCCAACCCCAGTCCGTGACCCGATGTCAGGTCATCGTAGTGCGGATCACCGGGAAGCCACGCGGCCGGGTCCTGCGGCACCCGATCGCCGAACAGCATGAAGACCTCGTCGGCGACGGTGAGGAGATCGGCAAACAGGAGCGAGTCGGCTTGTGCGAGTTCGGCGATGCGGGACTGCCACAACAGGCCAACGGCCGTGACCCCGCCGATTCGCCGCCCGTGCAGCGCGACCGCCCACTCACGAGTGCAGGCATAGTGTTGCGGGGTCGTCGCTACGAGCTGTGAACGCGTCAGGGCGACCCTCGTCAGCCCCGCGTTGGTTAGATCGATCATGGGCAACGCGACGGGCGCAGTCAGCGTGACCAGCCCTCGAGGGGCGAGATCCAACGCTGCCGAGATGATCTTCCTCCCTGCGGCGTGAACCCCGTGAAAGCATGACTCGAGTAGTGCAACTGTTTGCGTCGCAGCACCGTAAAGAGTCGGGACGGGAACTGTTTGCGACGCGAGCGGCGAGAAACGCGCGTTTCCGACACTCGAGGGATTGAACAGCGCCGGCCAATTGGATCGCCGATACGACGTGTGGAAAACCGCATTCTCTGACAATCGGGCGATCTTCAACTTGCGGAGATCAACGTCGCCGGGACTCGGCACCGGACAGTTGGCCCGGTCGAGACAAGCGGGCGCCGTCACGCAGCCGCGGCGGCGCGTTGTTGGGCGCTCTTCGCAACGAGTTCAGGGGCCGTGCCCAGGAGTTCAGCCGGGACGCGACCGCCGACCCAAGCCGACGGGGTTGCAAACCATGCCCACAAGGCCCAGCCATCTTCGCCCGCGGCGCGCAGCAGGCGAATCGGCTCTTGCGCTTCAGACCTCGGCTCGAATTCGGCATCGAACAGGAACGCAGGAACGAGAGCTTCCCCGTCGTGCATGACGGTGAAGATTCGATGCGCCTTGCGATTGCGAGAGACCCACTGGCGAGCGTTGTTCGGGGTGATTCCCCGCGCGTCGGCTAAAGCCGCGGTCGAGAGGGCGCCTTGGCGCAAGAGCGAGGCGCGCAGCGCGGAAAGTCGTCGTGCTTGCTCAACAGTGGCGTACGGCACCGGGTCGAGGTCAGCGAGAGATGGCCCGAGGGCCTTGGCGAGGTCGCGCCGGGCGGCCGGGGCTCTGCGTTGCTGGAGCAAGCCCGCTTGAAGCATTCCGTAGACGAGGTTTCGTACCTCGGTCTCGGAAATCTCAGACTCGTCAGCAATGGTTCGAAGCACGTTGGCCAGCAGGAGTGCGAAGCGCTGACGCTCGAGGGGCAGGTCGGCAAGGGCGGCAAGAATGTCATGAGTGTACCACCGCCATGTTGTCGCTACATGCATGCCATAGTGAGCACTCTGGAGGTGTGCGGGGAGGAGCCATCTAGCAACTTGGCGGCCATCACTTGAACGTTGTTGGAATCCGCGTCACTGGCACTGCGATTCGACGCGGCAACCGAGTTTGATCAAGGAGCAGCACGTGGAAGAACCGACCATCATCGTCTCGGCCGACGGTCAGACCGGCGGCCCGCCCGAGTTCTACCCGCGACTACATCGAGTCGACGTACATCGCTGACCTCGACGCGTTGACGGCCGAGAACGCGAGTGGGTGGAATTACGAGCACTGCGGGGGTCCGCCAGGATCATTCGGCGGAGGTGTCGGACGTCATCGACGAGCGCAACGCCATCCGCACCGACGGCGAGTTGGGGGGGCGGACCGCGAATCAGCGAGCTCGAGCGTCTCGGACAGTGAGCGAACCGGTCCAGTTCCTGGTCTCGACGACCTCCTTGAACTCGCAAGACGACTACTGGCAACCCGCCGCCAGTTCGTGATGTCGGCCTGTCCTCGACTTCTGGACGGTCGGCTGTGGCGTTGACAACCGAGCGCTGCCCCGTTCCCGACGTTCAAGCGGACACGTCCGTGGTGTCGGTGGTCGGCAGCACCGCGACGACTACCTCGCCATCGCCGCGCCCGTTGGTGCCGACGGCTGGCATCGCGGTCGGTGGGATCGACCCCTGCTTGCTGGTCACTGAGCCTGAAGCCGCAGCCGCTCTTCGGTCCGATCCCGGTCCGGCCCGACGACCCGACAGTCGCACGTGTGTCTACGGGCTGGGCGTTCCCGATCCCGTGACGCCGAGTCTTGTGGTTTCGTACGTCCGCCCCGGAGGTAAGGCCGCTTTTGAATTCTACCGTTCGGGGCCGCGCCAGCCCGCGAATCTCGAATCCATTGGCGGCATCGGTGACACCGCCTTAGAAGTTTGGGATGGCACCGACAGCAAGGGGGGTGCGAAGTTGATTTTCTTGACGGGAGACACGATGGCCAGTATGGTGATTTGGGTTACGGGAGGCACGGCCCGTTCACGGCGGTCGCGCCCGCCACGAAGGCGGTGTCGCAAGTCTGAGTTATTCCCACCAAGAGGGGGTGCCCGAGGAAGGACACCATTGCTGCGCGCGCTATTCGCTCAGGAAAAGCATGCTGTGCGAGGTCGCAATTTTGACGACCCCGGCGTCGCCGACCATAGGCGTAAAATGCTTTCATGACCGTGCGCTGCATCCTCAGATCAATGGCCTTCGCCACCGCAGTCCTTGTTCCGACGGGGCTGGCCGGGGCCGCCGCCAAACCGGCCGTTGGCACTTCATGCACCAAAGGGGGCGCGACCACGCTGGGTCGTGGCGGCACGGTGCTCTCATGTTCCCGAAACGCCCGTCGGCGCCTCATCTGGCAGCTGCCGGCGTTGGGTTCGGCGTTGCGCCCGGTGCCTCTCGGACAGGTTTTGGAGGCAGGACCGAATGGCCACCGTTTCCTGGTGCGCGTAACCAACGTCGAGCGTGGCGTGACGCTGGCCCAACTGAGTCAGTACGCTACGCCTCCGGCACCGGGAATGACGTTCGTTCGGGTCGCGGTGGAGGCCGTGTTCGCCGGTCCGGAGAGCGCGGCGGAGACGGAGCACGTCTGGTACACGGCTGACGCAACCCCCACCATGTACTCCGCCTCGGAGGGTTGCGGCGGGGGTTACGGCACGGAATTTGACGTCCAGTCGTCAGTTGCGAAAGGGGCCTCGGTCACCGGCACGCATTGCTTCACGGTGCCCGAAGCATCGGTCGCCGTCCTGCGTCTGCTGGTGCAGGGCTACGGCGATCGTCCGGACACAAGCTTCGCACTGGCCTGAACACGAAGCTCAATGCCCGCGCTCAAGAGCTGCGTCTTACGTCGTTGTGACACACGCGACCCCGAGGACATCTGCCCATCACCTCGTCAGGTACGATGACTGCCGACCGCCAAACAAGAGGACATCACCATGACTCGCTTCCGCCCGTTTATTCGTACCTTCGCCGCCTCGCTGTTCGTCGTTGGAGCCGCGTTCGTTGCCGCTCCATCGGCCAAGGCACAAGACACCACAGTTCCCGCCGCAACTGTGGCCGCGCCGGTCACTGAGGCCGCCCCTGCGCCCGCAGCTGCGGCGCCCGCAGCCGCGGCGCCGGCCACGACCGCTCCCGCAGCCGCTCCGGCCGGAGGCGTTGCAGCCGGTGGTGGCTTTCTCAACACCAATAACGGCCCGTCCTCGACGCTGCCTATAGCGCTGGTCACGCTGGCCGTTGGCGCCGGCGGTGCCATCTTTCTGCTTCGTCGTCGCCAGGCCTAACGCGCCGTATCGCGGCTGGCATAAGCTGGAAAGGCGAGCGCCATGAATGGCCCTCGCCGTGTGCCTGGCCGCTGGTTTTACGTTGCCCCCTCGGTACTGTTCGTTGTCGCCATCTGGATGGCGATCGGGCCGGGAAGGGCTTCGTCGCGGGTCAACGACCGATCGTCGACACATGGCCTCGGGGCAGCAGGGACCGAGCTCAACCGTTTTCGCGCCCTCGGAAACGGAATCATTGAGGATGCGGCCACCGGTATCCGCAGGCCGCTCCTGCCGGCTGAGGCGGCGGCGGGCGGCACCCCGTTCGAAGGGATTGATCTTGCGTTCCCGCTGCCGTCTGATCTCCGAGATGGGGTCGGGCCCCGGCCGCAACGCCTTCGAGTTCCGTCGATCGGCCTCGACGCCCCCATCGTTCCCATAGGGCTCGATCCCACCGGTGCATTGGCAGTGCCGGAAAAGGTCGACGTCGCGGG
>JANYDT010000218.1 GCA_025359845.1 Acidimicrobiia bacterium | reverse complement strand
GCGCAGCTGACGGGCGAAACTCGGATACGAACAGCCGTATCCGAGGACGACGACTTCGTCGAACAACGCGGACGCCCACACGTGGGGATCATCCACGAACCGCGCTTTCAAGTAGACCGCCAACGGGGCCAACGGATCCGGCGCCGACGAGGCCCGCACCCCCGCCACACGTTGGCCGGACAGATAGGAACGGATCGTCTTGCGGTCACGATCCAAATGACGGCTGATGGCCAAGATCGACCACCCCCGCTTGAACAAAGCATCTGCTTGCACGTCTTCACTCCTTAAGAACATGGGCCCGGGGGCTCCCCTCCACTGATCGGTCGGAACCGTCAGCGTCGAGGAGCCCCCACCCGAACTGGTGGACCTACTGGGAGGCCCACCACCCGCTCAAGAGTGAGGAAATTCAGTGATCGAATCCGGGGAGACTTCGGTGATCCCTACCAGAGACAAGGCAGGGGTGTGTGGTTAAGGCACTGGTGGAGGACCTTGGCGCGGCTGGTGCACTCCACGAACCTTCAGCGCGACGCTGCGGGCCCCTTGTCCGGTCGGGCAATACCGCAAGACACAGGATGGCTATGAGGTTGAAACTTTCGGTGGCCTAGCGCCCACCTCGCCAGGCTCGATCCAGCGGAGTTGCCCGTAGTAGCCGCCGTTGCGATCCTCCTCTCGGCAACTTGCCAAGCTACCGGTACTGAACCGTCGCCTCGTCTCTTGTCAGTTGCGGTGCCAAGTCGCGGTGCGGCCCGTGCCGTCGTTGCTGATCTCGCTTGCGTCCTTGAGCGTCGCGAGCACGAGTCGGATCGTGTTGTCGCTCACCCCAGGCACCGCTCTGCGGACATCCGCGATCGAGAACGATTTGGGTGAATGCAACAAGATGTAATCGCGGACTCGATCCTGTTTCGAGCCGCCCGAGGTACCGGCTGATGTCCGGGCCCCAAATCGGGCATACGCCTCGTCCAGTCGGTCGAATAAATAGATGCACCACGGCCAAATTTCGTGCTGACCGCCGTCGAACCAGTTGTCCGTTGACGCCGCGAGGGCCGCGTAGTAGCCATCCTTGGTTTCGAAGATGAGTTGCTCAAGGCTGACGTAAAGAGCGACTCGATAACCGGCTCGACCCAAGAGGTAGTTGGTGAGTAGCCGAGCGACACGACCGTTGCCGTCACTGAAGGGGTGAATGCACGAGAGGTCAAGAACCGACGCGGCGATCACGATGAGAGGGTGATGCTCGCGCCGATCCATCGCTTGAACGGTGCGGGCGACCAGTTCGGTCATGAAAAAGGGCGTCTTGGAGGCGCTGACCGGCTCGAATCGGACTGTTCTCGTGCCGTCGGGGTGACGATCAACGACGAGGTTGTCCTCCGTCTTGAACTGCCCGCCCCGCCCCTCAGTGAAGGAATACATCAACCGATGAATATGAAGAATCAGTCCGATGTTCAGTTCGCGGGAGTCGCTCTCGTTCAGGTAGTCGAGCGCGGCGCTATATCCCGCAAACTCGGCTTCGCTTCGGTCTCGAAATCTCCCGGCGCGTCCCGAGATGAGTCTCGGGACGCGGGCATCGTCGACTACGACTCCTTCGATTGCGTTGGATGCCGTGACCGACTCGACCCGAGCCCGCTCTCGCAGGGACTCGAGCAACCGGGGAAGCTGATCGGCGTAGCTCGCCTCAGCTCCCGCCGCTCGGTCGATACGTTGAAGCAAATTAACGACGCGGCCGGGGACGGGGTCGAGGGTGTCGCGACCTTGGAAGCTCCTCATAGAACACCACAAACCTACCAACATTCACTGCGATTGGTAGGTTTGGTTAGTTGTTTTGAAGGATTCCTCGAAGCACCACGACGCGAGAAGGGCGCCCTCCAGCCGAAGCCGGACGGGCGCCCTTCATACCGCGAGCGTGCCTACGCGGCGACGGCGGCGAGGCCCTCGGTCTTGCGCTTCGAGAAGGCGATCGCAGCGATGAGGATAGCCAGCGCGACGCCGGCGATGATGTAGCGGTAGCCCTTGTGCTGCGCCTTGATGACGGCCGGGAGCATGAGCAGCGATACCAGGTTCATCACCTTGATGAGCGGGTTGAGAGCGGGACCGGCGGTGTCCTTGAACGGATCACCAACGGTGTCGCCGATCACGGCTGCCTTGTGCGCCTCCGACCCCTTGCCCCCTTCGTGGCCGTCCTCGATGTACTTCTTGGCGTTGTCCCAGGCGCCGCCGGCGTTGCTCAAGTAGTTGGCCATGAGCTGTCCCGTGAGAATGACGCCGGCCAAGAAGGCGCCGAGGGCGTAGAAGTTGATTCCGAACCCGACGATGACGGGGGTGAGGACGGCCAGTAGCGCCGGGGTGGTGAGTTCCCGCAGCGACGCCGTCGTACAAATATCGATAACGGCACTCGAATCAGGCTTCTTGGTGCCGGCCATGATCTTGCCGTCGGCGAACTGCTTGCGCACTTCTTGGACGACGACGCCGGCCGTCCGGCTTACGGCTCGAATAGCGAGCGCCGAGAACATAAACGCGACCGAGCCGCCGATGAGCAGACCGATGAAGGTCTTCACGTCGGCCACGTTGATCTGGGTTCCGATGTTCCTGAACAACGCGCTGCCCTCAAGGGGCTTGCCGGCGGCGTCGCGTAGGTTCAGTTCGCTGCCGATCGTTTCGATATAGCTGGCGAACAGGGCGACGGATGCGATGACCGCCGATCCAATGGCGAAGCCTTTGGTTACGGCTTTTGTGGTGTTGCCCACGGCGTCGAGCGACACCATGATGCGCTCCGGTTCGCCGTGGAATTCGCCCGACATTTCGGCTATACCGGCGGCATTGTCAGATACCGGGCCGAAGGTGTCTTCGCTCACGATTACGCCAGTGGTGGCGAGCATGCCCATACCGCACAAGGCGACGAGATAGAGCGAAAACTGAAGGTTGCCGGCGCCCATCCACAATGTTACGCCGAGAGCCGCGGCGATGGCGATGATGGCGTAGACCGAGCTTTCGAGACCTGACGCGGTGCCGGATAAGACGACCGTGGCGGGCCCCGTGCGAGTGGACTGGGCGATCTCTTGCACCGGCCCATATTCGGTTCCGGTGAAGTACTCGGTGAGCCGCGATACGATTTGGGCGAGGACGAGGCCGACGACGACGGCGCCGAAGCACTTCCAGCCCGCATTGGCGTGTTTGTTGCCGACGTAGCCGAGCGCGACCGCGCCGACGCCTACGACGGTAAGCAGGCCAGCGACCAGGAACCCTCGATTGATCGGCTTGAGGGCGTTGGTCTCGCCTTCCTTGGCCTTCACCGCGAACACTCCGGCGATCGAGGCGATGACGCCAACGGCGCGAGCGGCCAGCGGGAAAACAAGGCCGAGGGCCGGGTTGGCCCCGATGGAGCGGAACGCGGCGACACCGAGAATGATCGACGCCACGAGGGTGACCTCGTAGCTCTCGAAGAGGTCAGCAGCCATGCCGGCGCAGTCGCCCACGTTGTCGCCCACGTTGTCGGCGATGGTGGCCGGGTTGCGCGGATCGTCTTCGGGGATGCCCGCTTCGACTTTGCCGACGAGGTCGGCGCCGACGTCGGCGGCTTTGGTGAAGATGCCGCCGCCGACTCGCAGGAACAAGGCGAGAAGAGAGCCACCGAAACCGAAGCCGATGAGGATGGCCGAGCTGGTGTTCTGGAAGATCATGATGATGATCGTGGCGCCGAGCAGGCCGAGGCCGACGGTGAACATTCCGGCCACGCCGCCCGTGCGGAAGGCCACGCTGAGAGCCTTGGGCATCGAACCGGTCTTGGCCGCGGCGGCGGTGCGCACGTTGCCTCGGGTGGCCAGGTTCATGCCGATGTAGCCGGTCAGGCCCGAGAGCAGGCCGCCGGCGATGAAGGCCAGCGTTCGGAAGAGGCCGGAGGCGGCGAAGCTGAGGGCTACGCCGCCGCCTTCGGGACGCACGATCTTGGTCGAGGTGACGAACACCACGACAGCCAGAGGAATCAGAATGACGCCCACAGTGCGGAACTGGCGCTTGAGGTAGGCCTGAGCGCCGTCTTGGATCGCCTTGGCGATCTCGATCATTTTCGGCGTGCCCTTATCTTCGGCGAGAACAAGCTTCATGAGGAACAAACCGACGGCGAGGGCCAATAGTGCTGATGCGGCGGCGAGGATCAACACGACCCACTCCCCCCCGTGTAACGCGAAGCTCTGATACCCCCCTTCGGCGGCGAGGATGGCGAGGTTCATGCTGATTTCTCCTTGATGCTCGTTGGTGTTGGTTGGGTAGAAAGATGGGTGTTCAGGCCGTCGACCGCTTCGGTCTCGGGCCGTCCGGGGCTGTCGTGGACGAACTCAAGGCTCTGAACAAATATTTGGCGGGCCACACGCTCACCGACGGTGCGATGGGCGCGCTGGTGCTCGACCTTGACGACGACCGGTCCGTCGAATGGATGCTTCTCGATGACTTGGATGCGTGCGCCGGGACGAATGCCGAGGCTCTCGAGGAAGGTCACGATATCGGCGTCGGTCGACCCGGGCAGGGCCACGACGCCGCTCTCGCCGACAGCCAGTTCGTCCAATGACGGCATCTGGGGAATACGATCGACGGCGGGCTCGGGGATGGGGAAGCCGTGTGGACACGTAGTCGGGCGACCGAGCGCCTCGAACATCCGGTCTTCGACCTCCTGGGGGAGTTCGGCCTCGAAGCTTCCGGCCAGTCGGTCGGCCTCATGCCACGCGTAGCCGAGGTAGTCGGACAGGAACCGCTCGACGATACGGTGGCGGCGGATGGCGGCCACCGCAGCGTGACGGCCCGTGCCGGTCAGTTCGACGCCCTTGTACGGGCGATGGTCGACGAGGTCGCGTTCGGCCAGTTTCTTGACCGTCGCAGTGACGGTGCCGGGGGCAAGTCCGAGATGCTCAGCGAGTGCGCCGGTGTGCGCGTCTGAACCGCCCTTCGAGAGGCGGTAGACGGCTTTGAGCATCTCGCGTTCGGACTTCGAGAGGGGTACGTCCATAATCAGCGGTTACGAACTCTAGGTTTCGCCCCCCCAAAATTCAAATCGGCCTTGTTGGTGAGCCGCCCTCGGACAGTCGTCCGTTCCTGCCGCGGCGTCGGCATCGACCCCTCCATCCTCACCGCCAGCTCAAAGCCGTCCTTTCACCCGTCAACCGCCACCACACGGTGCGACCACTTGACTCGGTCGGGGCCGACGGCTTCGACGTAGCAGACGGCGGTTGCGTCAGCTCCGGCTGACGCGGAGTGTTCGTGGTAGTCGACGACGTCGATGACGACTCCGAGGTCTTGGCGCACGGCGTGGACGAGGGCGTCGTTCGGTCCGTTGCCTTCGCCAGTTATGGTGCGGTGCTGACCATCGACGAGTAGTTGGGCTGTGACTTTGGCCCGGTCGCCGGTTTCGGTTTTCGATGTGGCGGTGTCATGGGTGAGTAGTTCGATGGTGGGTTTCTCGGGGAGGTATTCGTCCTGGAATGATTGCCACATGGCGCTTGGGCTGATTTCGGTTCCGGCGTCTTCGGTGCTGGCCTATCACGAAACGTCGGTCGTCGTCGCCGAGGCGTGCGCGGACCGTGAAAAGGATAGCTTAGAGCCCGTGAAAGCGATAGTGGTAGGTCCGTGAAAGCGATAGCGTGACCGCTGTGGCCGCCGCCCATTACCTCCCTCGATTGACCGACGCGATCCTCGCTGAGCTGCTCGATGGCCTGCCGGCCGTCCTCATCACCGGTCCACGCGGTAGCGGAAAGACAACTACCGCCCGTCGCGTAGCGTCGTCGGTAGTCCGACTGGACCGCGAGCTCGAAGCCGGCCCTGTGCGCGCCGATCCTGATGTCGTGCTGGCTTCTCTCCAGCCCCAGTCCTGCTCGACGAATGGCAAGCCGTTCCCGAAGTTCTGGGAGCAGTAAAGCGCCTGGTCGACGACGGCGCGGGCGCGGGTCGATTCGTCCTTACGCGGTCCGTTCGGGCCGATCTGCTGGCGGCGTCGTGGGCCGGTACCGGTCGGGTGGTTCGGCTGACACAATGGGGTCTTTGCGAACGTGAGTTGGCCGAACGGGCACATCAAGCTACTTTTTTCGACCGACTGGTCTTGGGCGAACTCGAGGATATCCGGCCGCCCGAAAGCGCCGTCGATCTTCGCGGCTACATCGCGTTGGCGTTGCGCGGGAGCTATCCCGAGGTCGCCCTTCAAGCGTCCGCCAACCTGCGACGACGTTGGCTATCGTCGTACGTCGATCAGTTGGTCATGCGTGATGCCGCGCTGTACGACGAAAGCCGTGATCCCGTGAAGCTACGGAGATATCTCGTTGCGCTCGCGTCGAATACCGCCGGCGTCGTCGAGCACAAGACTGTCTACGACGCAGCCGGGGTCTCGCGTGTCACCGCTCGGCTTTACGACGACCTCGCCACGCTGCTGTTCGTAGCGGATCAGATCCCGGCGTGGCATTCGAACCGTCTCAACCGCCTCACGCGGTCACCGAAACGTTATCTCACCGACTCGGCGTTGGTGGGTCCGCTACTCGGGGCGACGAGCGAGCGGTGCTGCGAGACGGCGACCTTCTTGGAAGACTGCTCGATACGTTCGTGGTCCAGCAGCTGCGACCTGAAGCCGAGGCATCTTCATGTCAGCCCCGGTCGCACCACCTGCGCCACGAGGGTCGGGATAAGGAAGTCGATCTGATTACAGAACTCCCAGACGGTCGGGTAATCGCTATCGAGGTGAAAGCGTCGAGTTCGCCACGACCCGAGGACGCTCGTCATTTACTGTGGCTGCGCGAACGGCTCGGTGACCAGGTCGTCGCCACGGTGCTGTTTCACACTGGGCCCCGCCCTTACACGGTTGCCCCGGGTGTCCGTGCCCTGCCGATCTCCTGCCTGTGGGGTCCGTCAAACGAAGAGAAGTGAACTCCCTCGTCTACCGTCGGCGTCAGCTCGCTTACTCGGGAGGACCGGTGCCCGCGCCAATGGGCCATCCGTGCTCGCCGGCCATATCGACACCTATACCGGTCCGGCCATCTTCGCCAAATTGTCCCCTATGACCCCGGTGACATCATCGGTGTCGCCCGGGACGAACGGGTTGCGCGTCACGTTCGAGGTCGACCGGATCGATCAATATCCGAAGGCGTATTTCCCGACTGATCTCGTCTACGGACCGACGTCGACACCCGAATTGCGTCTGATCACCTGCGGGCGCATCTTCAACCAGAAAGTCGGCAGCTATCAACACAATGTTGCTGGTCCGCTTGTGGGTGAATCCATCAACCTGCTTGATGAGTTCACGCGAGTCGCCTTCACCCTTCGGCGGGGCCCGGGTTATCGCGGTCGTCTACGGTTGGGCAGCCGACCGACGGAAGGGGCTGCACGATGACCGAGCAAGATGATTCGGAATCCAACCGACTGGTTGGTGAGGTGCGCTTGCTGGCGCGGGCGTTCGTCGCCCGATTGCCGGTCCCCGAAGATGTGGGTGACGACGTAGCCCAAGAGGTCGCGCTTGTTGCCTGTCGCCGGTTACCGACTCTCGCGGCGATGGATTCGGAGGAATTGCTGCGGTGGGCTCGGGCTTGCTGAACTTCATAGCCTTTCGGTCAACACCGTGCGTCATCGCCCGAGCCGAGCGAAGGCTACAGCAAGAAAATCGTTGCTCGGTGGCACGATCGGCGGTTCTGCGGACATTTAAAGTATAGAGGCGGCCACGGCGGCCGTCCGAGAGGAGAACGTATGAGAACGAAACTTGTCGGAGTCGTGGCCATCTCTGTTTCGCGGCAACCTGGATCGGTGCCTCCGCCACAGGGCAATCCATCGGGGGGGGGTCCCGACGCCGAGGCGCAGTTTGGTGCAGCCGCCGGGACTGAAGTAACTGAGCACCTCATGACGGACTTCGCGAAGAGCCAGAACATCGAAGTTGCCACCGCGAAACGAGCGTTCGCTGATACCATGGCGATCTACGACTTCGTCATGAAATACCAAGAAGACCCGGCGTACGGGGCCATCTGGGTCGAGTATCACCCTTCTTATACCGTGCATTTTCGAGCCACCGCAAAACCCTCCGAGGCAATGGAGGTGGACCTAGCCTCTGTCAAGCGAGACACCGGCTCCGAAATTGAGCGGGTCAGCGGAGGAGCGAGCGCGCGTCGTTTGCGAGAGATCCTGGAAGTTGTAGTCCGGACAAATGGTCAAATGAGCGCGCGATCCGATAGCCGAACAGGAGTAGTGGCGCCGAGCGGTCGAGTTCGGAACCTTTGCCTACGCTGTTGGAGGACGCCGAGCGATTCGGGGAGATCAGGTTCGACTCCAATGAGATTCGCCACGATCCGCTTGGAACTTATTTCGGATCAGCCCCTCCTTCAGCATGATGTTCCAGCAGGTAGTCTGGAACTGGCCGGGCTATTACACGAGTCAGTGGGTGCCAGTTCGCCAAATTGCTGGCGGATTTTATCACAATCAGCCTAGTGTGAAGTATGGTGCCACGACAGGATACCAGACGGGTGTCGTGAATGACTATATCGTCAACTCCAATTACTACCCCCTTGATCCGCCGCCGTGTAATATTTGGAATATTCTCACGGTTCAGACTACGGCTCCTTACCTGGGGATAGCGGAGGGCCCAATATGTCGTCTACGCCGGCTACTACTTTCTCTTAGGAATTACCCACGCAGGCATAAACTCTTACTCCAATCCGGTCACCGATGTGGCTATGGCTGGGCCGCAAATCCCGAGTGGCTGGACGGCTTGCACACAACTTGACCCGTGCTGAGACGAACCCGACCCTCGGTGTTAGTGGTCGTCGCAATTGTCGCGAGCGGATGGTCATCGAGTTCACCCGTTGCTGCGCAGGCGACCGCGTGCGGTGAGCGGGTGATCTACGAGCGCACCGTGTCGCAGAAGCGGTTCGGGCATGGTCCACCGCGCTGGCCGGTCAACTTGAAGGTTGGGCCAAGCCCTCATGGGTCGATCAGCTCAACGACCGAAGTGGAGTCGTCGTCTGCGACATGGATCGAGGAGCGGCAGGAGTCGGTGGCAACGCGGTCGCAACTCGGGCACGGCTCGCCCGCCAAGAAAGTGTTGGAGGCGAGCTGGTTCGATGGGATGGCCGTAAGACCTACGTGGAGGCGATTCCCGAGCCTGTTGACAGCCAGCCGGCGGTTTCGCAGATAGTCGATGCAACCGTCCCGACTTGGTCGGCCGGTCTCGGCGTTTCGCCATTTAAAGTCGAGGCTTCGCTTTGGCGACTTCGTGACATCAATGGCCGACGGCCTAATACGGACACCCTTATTTTGTATGACGGTAGCAGCCTCA
Organism: Acidimicrobiia bacterium; assembly: GCA_025359845.1. Taxonomy (GTDB): domain Bacteria; phylum Actinomycetota; class Acidimicrobiia; order Acidimicrobiales; family JANYDT01; genus JANYDT01. Next base: position 112,053 of record JANYDT010000218.1, on the reverse strand, counting down.
CCGTCAACGACGGGTGTCGGGCAGAACGATGGTTCATGTCCGTCGCGACTGTCGGCCGGATCGGAACTCCAAACAATATGTCGAACCCAATCGCCTCAAGTTGTCCGAGATGGAAATGGCTCTTCACCGACGCGTCGTTGCGAGTCATGCCGAACTATATAATCATAACGTTGGGGAAGGGTGCGCGCCCGCTTCGTGCCGCAGAAGTCAGTCCTCGAGGGGCTGTTCGAGGTCGTTCCGATCGATGCAAGTGGCGCAACTAGTGATTGGCCGGAATCAACTCCTGGGCTTATCAATCTGTACCGCGGCCGAGTCCTAGGAGGCGACCAGTGCTCGGCCCGTGAGTCGGTAGGCTACGCGGCGTTAGGTCGAATTCTGGTGGGCCGCGAACTACAGATAAAGGGCCGGTCGCTGGAGGCCAAAGTCCCTTGTCCGACCAGTGCTCCGGCACGCCTTGTACAAACCGGGCTGTACCGCGCATCAAACGATTCAGGTTTTGTTGTGACTACCTTTTCGGGCCTGCGTGCCCGTCTCATACGAGTGGGCTCGCGCCCATAGAGCGCGGGAGCTCCTCGATCATCTCGACGGGCGGGCATCCGAATAAACCGCCGCTACTCGACCATGTGGTGCCGGTTGACGGCTGAGAGGACCGCTTTGTAGCTTGCGGTGAGGATGGAGGGGTCGATGCCGACGCCCCATTTGACTCCGTCGGGGCCGACGGCTTCGACGTAGCAGACGGCGGTTGCGTCAGCTCCGGCTGACTCGGAGTGTTCGTGGTAGTCGACGACGTCGATGACGTGTCCGAGGTCTTGGCGTACGGCATGCACGAGGGCGTCGATGGGTCCGTTGCCTTCGCCGGTGATGGTGCGATGCTGGCCGTCGACGAGTAGTTGGGCTGTGACTTTGGCCCGGTCGCCGGTTTCGGTTTTCGATGTGGCGGTTTCATGGGTGAGTAGTTCGATGGTGGGTTTTTCGGGGAGGTACTCCTCCTGGAACGATTCCCACATGGCGCTGGGTGTGATTTCGGTACCGGTGTCTTCGGTGATGCCTTGGATGGTTTTGGAGAATTCGATTTGGAGGCGTCGGGGCAGGATCATGCCGTGTTCCGATTCCATGATGTAGGCCACGCCGCCTTTGCCGGATTGGGAGTTGACTCGGATTACGGCTTCGTAGGTGCGGCCCACATGCATCGGGTCGATGGGCAGGTAGGGGACTTCCCACACTGGATAGTCGGTGGGGTGGGTCAGCGCGGCGAAGCCTTTTTTGATTGCGTCTTGGTGGCTGCCTGAGAAGGCGGTGTAGACGAGGTCGCCGCCGTAGGGGTGACGGGGGTGGACGGGTAGCCGGTTGCAGTATTCGGCGACGCGGCGCAGGTGGTCGATGTTGGACAGGTCGAGTTCGGGGTCGACGCCTTGGCTGAACAGGTTGAGGGCGAGGGTGACGATGTCGACGTTGCCGGTGCGTTCGCCGTTGCCGAACAGGGTGCCCTCGACGCGATCGGCGCCGGCCATCATGCCCAGTTCGGCGGCGGCTACGCCTGTGCCCCGGTCGTTGTGGGGATGGAGGCTCAGTAGGATCGAGTCGCGGTGTTCGATGTTGCGGTGGAATGTTTCGATGAGGTCTGCGTACAGGTTGGGGGTCGACATTTCGACGGTGGCGGGTAGGTTCAAAATCAGCTTGTTGTCAGGCGTTGGCCCAATTTGTTCGGTCACCGCGTTGCATATCTCGATGGCGTAGTCGATCTCGGTGCCGGTGAAGCTCTCGGGCGAGTATTCGTAGCGGATCCGACTGTCGGTCGTCATTGACCGTTCGAAGCGTTGGTTGAGGCGGGCGGCCTGGGTGGCGATGCCGGTGATGCCCGCCCGATCGAGTCCGAACACGACTCGGCGTTGCAGTTCTGACGTGGAGTTGTAGAAGTGGACGATGGCGTTTGGCACGCCGACGAGGGCTTCGAAGGTCCGTTTGATGAGTTCTTCGCGGCATTGGACGAGTACTTGTACGGTGACGTCGTCGGGGATGAGGTCCTTTTCGATGAGGATGCGGCAGAAGTCGAAGTCGGGTTGACTGGCTGATGGGAAGCCGATCTCGATTTCTTTGAAGCCCATGTCGACGAGCGTTTCGAACATGCGCAGTTTGCGTGCCGGGTCCATCGGGTCGATGAGGGCTTGGTTGCCGTCGCGGAGGTCGACTGAGCACCACAGCGGGGCTTTGGTGATGCGGTTGCTCGGCCATTGGCGGTCGGTGAGGGGCACGTCAACGTAGGCCCGGTACTTGGCGGCGGGCATCGCTTTGATCTGCTTGGGGGCGGGAGGCATGTCAGTTGTCCTTGGGTTCAGGCGGTGCGGGGGCGGTGGTTCGAGTGCGAATGGTGGTGAGTCTGGACGGACGGGTGGCTGGAACGAGTGGTGCGAAACTGCCCGGGAAAAGCAAGAACCCCTGGCCTCACGGGCACAGGGGTTCGGGCGAGCACCGATATGGAGGGGCTCGCCTACATGAGAAGAAGGAGTCCGGCCAGAGCGGTCATAGTGAATGCAGTCTGACGGTTCGCAGTGGACTTGTCAAGCGCGAGGTGGAGGTCTCGCGCGATCGTGCGCTCGGGCCGGGGCTGAATCGACAAGACTTACGAACATGACCCTCGGTCGCCTGAGACGCGTCGTGATCTCACTCACTGTCGGCCTGGCGGCGCTGCTCGGAGGACCGAAGGCGGCGGACGCCGGAACACCTATCCCCCTCAGGGCGAAGATCTGCAATCATTGGGTCAGCGCCAGCCTCGTCGGGCCCAGCCGGGTATGTCTGACCGTCACCCGGTCGAAAGCTGCCGACGCACTGACCTCGGCTTGGGTGGAACTTGCCGCCGCCGGCTGGTACGGCGGGGGAAGCCGGGGCGAAGGTGACCATTTGGCCCGGGGCACGCTTTTTGGGTGCACCGCAGCCCGTTGCAAGAGAGGCGACAAATTGCCGAAGTGCGTATACGACTTTCGCAAATGGACACCTGTGTCAAGGAAGATGATTTCTTCGGACCGATCGAGGTCTACAGGCGTCTAACCGTCGAACGACTCCCGCCGGCGCTTCGCGCCAACATCGCCATGGAGCTGTTACTGGATGGGTGTGATCATTTCGGAGGACTAGCCTCGTCGTAAGCAGTTCATCGGTCGGGTGGCGGCCTCGAACACTTGCATTGAGAAAATGATGGAGCCCCGACAAATGAGATCAAATAGGGTCCAATCTCCCGCCGCAGCGGTCATAGTCGTTGCAGTGTGAGTGGCGATGGAATTCCCTATCGCCGCGTTGCAATAGAAATGCACGATTTCGATCCACGCCAGATGCCGGACAACCCCGTGCGCGTTCCGGGTAGGCGCCGAGCTTGATGCGCCAACCAGCGCTGCAAACTTTTCAATTGGGTTTACGACGGCAATCGCCGCACCTCATGAGTAGCCATCTTATTTCCGCGCGCCTCTACCTAGTCGGTATTGGGCGGGGGATACGCCTCTGACCCGTCGTAGGCAGACTGCAGGTATCCGTAGATATCTTCGTAGGTCTCGTAGCCAGCGTCTGGCAGCGCTACGAATCGACCTTCGAATTCGCCGGAAAGGACGACAACCACCCACAAGTAGTTCTCCGGGTCCGCTGAAATGACGACCCACTGATCTTCTGAGACTCCCAGGTACTCAAGCGTGTCTTCGTAAAGTGGCTCGTTGTCTCTGAGGAACGACACGAGTTGGCCGCTCCACCGCCCTTCGAGTATCTCTTCCGCGGATAGCAATAGGGGCCACGTGCTGTGGGGCTGGACTCCAACGTCGTCGATCCCGTTGGAAACTTTTAACACTTCGACAACGCTGTGAATGTTCTCACCGAACTGTTGCTCGAGTGCGGCCAACGGTGCCGCCCCGGCCGGCGGGTGACTAGTCCACGATGGATGGGTTGGACCCCCGCATTCATGTAGCAACTGGAGCGCGCCGTGTGTGCGTGAACTGCTACATGAACGAAGTAACGGCAGCAGACCAGACCGAAGCGCTACGCGGTGTGGGCGAGGAGGTTGCGCCAGTTGGCGGTGAGGGAGCCTTTGACTTGTTCGGGGGTCATGCGCAGGGTTTCGTCGGGGACGGCGTCGGCGATGGCCCGCTGCACGTCGTAGTGGTGGCCCGCGGCCTCGAACAGGGTGGTCCGCAATTCTTGCAGCTCGGCCGGTGTGTCGGAGGTGCCGGTGAAGCCGAACACGGCGAAGGCGAGGTCGAGATCGTGGATGACGGGGGCCCGTCCGAACAGCGCGGCTCGCTTCAGGGCCACGCCGAGGCAGCCGGCGATGACGTCGTGCTCGATCTCTCGTTCGCCCAGTCGCAGCTGACCGTGGAACAGGTGGGCCAGCTTGAGGGCGTAGCCCTGATCGGGCCCCGGTCGCCCCATCTGTTTGCCGGTCGGCGCCGCGCCGACGATCTCGGCCGGGCGATCAGCGGTCCAGCTCAGCGCGGGCGGAAGCTCCTCGCCACCCCGAAAGGCGCCTAGCGAGGTCACGGGTACGAACTTCGGTGCTGACACAGTCGACAGTCTGGCAGGTGGCCGCACAGCCGCCGGCGACGACGGAGACGACGGTCGCGGCGCAGCGGATGAATTACAAACGCGCGAACAATCGAGTTGCCTGTTCCGCGGCCTTGGCCCTGATCTCAACGGCGTCAACTCGGGTAGACACGCCTTCGGCCCACGCGACGACTCCGCCAATCTCGACCCGGGTGGGCGAGACTCCGGGGCTGAAAGCCAGATGCCATGGTTCCATCGGGTCGTAGCTCCAGGTCACTCGGTCGTCGAGCGCTTCGGGAAACAGCTCCCATCCATTCGTCAGCCAGCTCCAGGCCGTGTCAGGGGCGGCGGTCACGTCGCTCTCACGATGGCGTGCGTACGCCAGGCGGAACTCGTCCAACATATCGGCACCGATCCCGTCCGTCCCCAGAACGACCCGATTCGGGCGGTGCGCAGGACCCGCGTAGCCGACCGCGTTGTTCATGTTGGAGCGAGGGTTGTGGGCGATCGTGCCGGGCAGGTCGCGGTCGAGCGACACGCAATGCACGAGCAGCCAATCGTCGGTTGCGAGCGGGGCCAACCGAGCCCCGGCGGCTGCATCCTGGGGCCCTTCGCTCACGTGCACGTGGACGCCGACGCCCAGCCGGTGAGCCAAATCGCCGGCCGCGGCCAGCGTCTCGTCGGAACAGGTGAAGGGGGCATGTACACCTACACACCCGCGGCCGCCGCTGCGCAAGTAGCGCTCGTTCTCGGCGAGGCCACGGCGAGCTCGGTCGGTCATGGCGAGGGGCATTGGCGCGCCGGCCGCGGGTTGGGGCGTGACCGGCAGCGTTCCGGTTGCCGCGTGGCGGTCGGTCACGCCGTAACAAGCGCTTACCCGCACACCCACTTCGGCGCACGCGGCGGCGATCACGTCGAGGCTGCCTTCGATGGCGTTGGGGCTCTCGTGATGGTCGATGATGCACGTGGTGCCCCGCTCGAGGGCTTCGAGCGCGCCGAGCTTGGCCGACCACTCGATCATTTCGAGGTCGAGCGCGCAGTCGAGGCGCCACCACACCTGTTCGAGAATCTCGCCGAACCGGCGGGGCTGGACGGGCGGCGCCGGCATGCCCCGAGCCAGTGCCGAGTACAGGTGATGGTGGGCACATACCAGTCCGGGAGTGGTGGCCGACATCTCCGCGAGTGTAGGAGCGGCAGTGATCCCAGATGGCCAGCCTGACCGAGGTACCGGGATGCGCCGCCGTCACCGATGCGCCTAAGTTGCACGAATGCGTAATTACGACAAGCTCTACATCGACGGCGCCTGGGTGGCCTCCGCCGCGACGTCGACGATCGACGTCATCAACGCCTCGACTGAGCAAGTCATGGGCCACATTCCTGAAGGCACGGCGGCCGATGTCGACTCGGCCGTTCGGGCCGCGAAGGCCGCCTTTCCGGCCTGGTCGCAAACCCCGGTCGAGGAGCGAGCCGCCGCGCTTAAGCGGGTGCAGGCCGGGATCGGCGCTCGGATGGACGAGATCGCCGAAGTCATCGCTGGCGAAGTGGGCATGCCGTTGGGCATGGCCAAGGCCATCCAGGTCGGCTTGCCGTACAACGAGACCGGTATCAATGCCGATCTGATCGGTGGCATCGCGTGGGAGGAGACCATTGGCAACTCGCTCGTCGTGCGCGAACCGATCGGCGTTGTCGGCTGCATCACGCCCTGGAACTATCCGCTGCACCAGATCGCGGCCAAGGTCGCGCCGGCGATCGCGGCGGGCTGCACGGTCGTGCTGAAGCCGAGCGAAATGGCGCCGCTCAACGCGTTCATACTCGCCGAGATATTCGACGGGGCCGGCATTCCAAAGGGTGTGTTCAACCTCGTTTCGGGCACCGGACCGGTGGTCGGTGAGGCGATTGCCGCGCATCCCGATGTCGATATGGTTAGCTTCACCGGGTCGACCCGGGCCGGCAAGCGGGTCACCGAAGTGGCCGCGCAGACGGTCAAACGGGTGGCGCTGGAACTGGGCGGCAAGTCGGCCAACGTGCTGCTCGACGATCTCGAGGGCGAGGCGCTGGCCAAGACTGTGGCGAAGGGGCTCGGCGCCTGCTTTCTCAACTCCGGGCAGACTTGCACGGCGCTCACCCGCATGCTCGTGCCCCGGGCCAAGCAGGCCGAGATCGTCGAGATCGCGGCCAAGGCGCTGGCCGGTTGGACAGTCGGCGACCCGCTCACCAACGCCGGCAGACTCGGTCCGCTCATCAGCGACACGCAACGCGACCGGGTACGCGGCTTCATCCGCAAGGGCGTCGACGAGGGCGCGACCCTCGTGGGCGGTGGGGCGGAGGCCCCCGAGGGGCTGCCTGTCGGCTATTACGTGAAGCCGACGATCTTCGCCGATGTCACCAAAGACATGACCATCGCGCAGGAGGAGATTTTCGGGCCGGTGTTGGCGATCATGCCGTATGACACCGACGACGAGGCCGCCGACATCGCCAACTCGACAATCTATGGATTGGCCGGCGGCGTCCAGTCGGCATCGAAGGAGCGGGCAATTTCGTTCGCCCGAAAGTTGCGCACCGGTCAGGTCGACATCAACGGCGGCGCCTTCAACCCGGCGGCCCCGTTCGGTGGCTATCGCCAATCCGGCAACGGACGCGAACTCGGCCGTTACGGCATTGAAGAGTTTCTCGAGACTAAGTCGATGCAGCTGTAGCCATGGGCCACTTCACGCTCCGGCCGGGCTGCATCGAGGTCATGATCGAGATTCCGCGCGGCAGCCGCAACAAGTACGAGTACGACCCCATCGCCAAGATCATGCGCCTTGACCGCCGGCTGTTCACCGCCACCACCTATCCGGCCGACTACGGCTTCCTGCCCAACACGCTGGGCGACGACGGCGACGCCCTCGACGCCCTGGTGTTGCTCGATGATCCGACTTTTCCGGGTTGCATGGTCGAGGCCAAGCCTGTGGGTCTGTTGTGGATGCACGACGAGGCCGGGGGTGACGCCAAGCTCATCTGCGTTCCGCCCACCGAGCCGCGGTGGAAGGGCGTCGAAGACCTGCGCGATTTGCCAGAGGAACTGCTCGACGAGATCAAGCATTTCTTCGATGTCTACAAGATGCTCGAGCCGGGTAAAGAGAGCCACACCGCGGGATTCGAGGGGCGAAAGGCGGCGTGGAAGTGCATCGAGGCGGCCCGGGCCAAGTTCGTCGCTGAGCCGGCCGGGTAGAGCGTGCCCCGATCAATCGAGCGCGTCGACGATGGCCTCGCCGATGGCCAAACTGGCGGTGGCGGCGGGCGACGGCGCATTGAGGACGTGCAGGCATCGCCCGTCGCGCTGCAGCACGAAATCGTCACACAGCGTCCCGTCAGGGCGCAGCGCCTGAGCCCTGACACCGGCCGGAGCGGGTTCGAGCGCGTGCATCGGTACTTCGGGCACTAGCCGCTGGAGCGCCAGCGCGAACTTGTGTCGCGACAAGGATCGGGTCACCTCGTCGAGCCCCGTGCGCCAATGAGTTCGGGCCAGCGTGGCGAAGCCCGGCGCGGCCAGGGTCTCTCGGAAGTCGCGCCGCGATCGGTGTCGCCACGAGTAACCCTCGCGGGCCAGCGCCAGCACGGCGTTTGGGCCGCAGTGAACCCGTCCGTTGACGCCCTTGGTGAAGTGCACGCCGAGGAAGGGCAGGTTCGGATCGGGCACCGGATAGATGAGTGCGTTCACCAGATGGCTGTGCGACGGCGCCAGCTCGTAGTACTCGCCCCGAAACGCCACGATGCAGACCTCCGGCTCTGTGCCCAGGAGAAGCGCCACGCGATCGGCGTGCAAGCCGGCGCAGTTGACCGCCCGGGCCGCATGAACAGCTCCGGTCGTAGTCTCGATCACGATCTCACCCGGGCCGACTTGTCCGCCGATCACTTCGGATTGCAGTCGCACGTCACCGACCAATCGGGCCAGCCGAGCGCACACCGCCGGATAGTCGGCGATGGCGGTGCTCGGCACGTGCAGGGCGGCCAACCCCGCGGCGTGCGCTTCGACGGCGCGCAGTTCAGGGCCGTCCAGCCAACGCGTGGCCACCCCGTTGGCCGCAGCGCGAGCCTGTAAGTCGCCGAGTCGCTTGACCTCGCCCTGGTCGACCGCGACGACCAGCTTTCCGGTAACAGCGTGGCGGATGTCGTGTTGTGCGCAGAACGTCAGCATCGATTGACGTCCCTCGACACACAGTCGCGCCTTCTGCGACCCTGGCCGGTAATACAAGCCGGCGTGGATGACCCCGGAGTTGCGACCCGACTGGTGGGCCCCGACCGATCCCTCCTTCTCGATCACCACGACCCGCTGACCGCGTTGGGTCGCTGCCCACGCGGTGGCCAGACCGACGATCCCCCCTCCGATCACCGCCAGGTCGACCCGTTCGGACATGGGTTCATCATGGCCCCGAGGCGGCGGCGGCGCGAAACTCATCTCATGAGCTTTCCGGGCGATCCTGAGCTACGGGTCACACGATGCGGCGGTCTGTGGCCCACCGCGTCAGCTCGTGGCGGTTCGATAGCTGAAGTTTGCGCAGGACCGACGACACGTGCGTCTCAACCGTCTTCACCGACAACACCAGTTCACGGGCCACCTCCTTGTAGGCGTAGCCGCGGGCGATGAGGCGCATCACCTCGCGTTCGCGAGCCGTCAGGCCGTCCATCTCCTCGTCGACGCCCCGGCCCGTGGGTTCGAGTGAAAACGCGTCGAGTACGAACCCGGCGAGGCGCGGCGAGAAGACGGCGTCGCCCGTCGCCACTCGCTCGATGGCTTCGACCAACTCCAATCCGTCGATCGTCTTGGTGACGTAGCCGCGAGCCCCGGCCCGGATGATGGCTATCACGTCTTCGGCCGCATCGCTCACCGAAAGGGCCAAGAACTTGGCGTCAGACTTCCCTGACAACACCGTCCGGATTACCCGTTCTCCTCCTCCACCGGGCATATGCACGTCGACGAGAACTACGGTCGGCGCCCGCTCTTCGATCATCTCGATGGCGGCGTCGACCTCGCTGGCTTCGCCCACGATCTGGATGCGGCCCTCGCCCTTGGCCGTCAACTCCGACTTCACGCCGACGCGAAACAGGTGGTGGTCATCGACGAGAAACACGCGGATCATCAGATGACTCCGGTTGGCTCGGGGGGCGTCGTGGGTGGGCCGGGCAGCCGCAAATGCACTTCGGAGCCGAACCCCGGTCGTGACGTGACGCGAGCGGAGCCGCCGACTCGTTCCATCCGGCCCAGAATCGACTCGGCAATGCCGCGTCGATCGGGCGCCACCTCGGTCAGTACGAATCCGAGACCTCGATCTCGCACGAACACTTCCACGGCGTCCTTTCCGACCTCCACGTACACGTCGACCGTCGTGACCCCGGCGTGCTTGGCCGCGTTGGTTAGGGCCTCTCGCGTGGCGGCCACCAACGCCGTAATTCGGTCATCGAGTTGGGCGTCGCCCACGCGTACGACCTCGACCCGAACGTCGTAGGTCGCCTCGATCTCGTCGGTCACAGCGTGCACCACGGCTCCGAGCGTCACCGCATCGGAAGGCGATCGCCCCGTCGCGTCGTCGCCGTAGAGCCACGAGCGCAGCTCCCGCTCCTGGCGCCGGGCCAGCGCGGCGACGCGGCGAGGGTCGTTGGCTTGGCGTTGAATGATCGTCAAGGTCTGCAATACCGAGTCGTGCAGATGTGAAGCGATTTCGGCCCGCTCCTGTTCGCGAATTCGCTCGCGCCGCTCGTAGGCCAGGTCGCCCGAAAGCCGTATGAGCCACGGGGCCAGGGTGAGAGCCACACCGGCGAGCAAAACGGCCGAACCCACGAGGGCTTGGCGGCCGGCTCGGAACGCGCCGTTCGAGGCGGCCAAGGCGCCGGCGCCAACCATGACGAGCAGCACCCCCATCCCGATGCGCGCGACGGCTCGTCGGGGGGTGCCCGACAGGTTGCCGAGCATCGAGCTGAACCCTGGTCCGAGGCGGCTCGCCCATTCGGGCGTCGTTACGTGCGTCGTCGATCGATCGTCTCTGCTCCAAGCCAAGCCGAGACCGCCAAGAGTGGGCAGTAGCGGCCACATGAGGCGATCGGGCAGCCACAGGCCGAACTTGCGAAGCAACAGGAGCATCCCGGCCACGATCGCGGCGAAGGCGCCCACCTGCAGGGTGTCCCACTCCGTCCTCGTCCGGGCCGTGCGTCGTGGGACGGAGCTCTTGGGCAACAAGAGGGCTAACAGCGCGTACAAGGCGATACCGAATCCGGAGGCCAGAGCGAGCATCGCGAACGCGACCCGCACGAGCGCGGCGTCGATGCGGGCGGCGTCGCCGATTCCGCCCGCCACGCCGGCGATGACTCGGTCTTCGTCAGCGCGTTTGGTCAGTACGGCCGACATCCGTCGTCGCGATGGCGAGGCCGACGCTGGCGACGTCGACGGAGTCGAACTAACGGTAACGATGCCTGCGATGATGGCACCGTGCTCGCCTCGTCGCGTGCGCCGGCGGTTTCGGCCGCTCAGGGTCCCTCAGGGTGCGGTCAGGGTACGACCCGATGGATAAGACGGCTCCAACTGCGCAAAATGACACCATGAACTCGACCTCGCCTGTGCGGCGCCTCCACCGCAGTTCTTCCGATCGTGTTGTCGGGGGAGTGTGCGGAGGCCTTGCCGCCCCCTTTTGACGACGGTCCCGTCCCTTCGAGACCAGAGGATGCAGTTCGCGCCTCGGGCTGGGCCGGGCACCGGATTTTCGGGGCGTCGTCAGGGCCGTTCGCCCGCGGCTCGGCAACTTCAGTGGAGCCCCGGGTCGAACCGTCCGACGATGGGTCACCTCGCGACTCCATTGCGCCGACTGTCGCCCAACGCGATCCGCTGCTGGAAGAAGCCGATCGGCTGGATGCCGAGATGGCTGACGTCAACCGCATGGCTGAGGAACGGCTCCACCGGAGCGTCCCTGCGACGATTAGGCCTGGTCTCGCGGCCTTGAGTCCCGTCCGGCGGCCCTCTCGCGTCGGGCCGGTGGCGTTCGGTGGTGTGCTTCTGGCCTGCGGGGCGCTCGGTGTGATGAGCCCGCTCGGCATCGCCCATCCGAACGCGGTCGTCTTTCTTGGAGCGTCGCTGTTCATGGTGGGGATCGGACTCGTGGCCGGCACTTGGTTGGGTCGGCCGCGCGGATTCATCTTCCTCGGGTTGGTATTGGCCGGCGCACTGGCCACGACGGCCCTCTTCGACATCCGGTGGAGTGGATCGGTAGGTGAGTTCACCTACCGCCCGTCATCGGCGGGGGCGTTGCGCCCCGAGTACCAGGTGTTCGCCGGACAAGTGGGCCTCGATCTCCGCGCCGTGGATTTCGGGGGCCGATCAACCGATGTGAACGCCGAGGTTGGCTTCGGTCAGCTGGTCGTGTTGGTGCCCTCCAAGGTTCGCGTTGAGGTTGACGCCAAACTGGGGGCGGGTGAACTAACGGCCTTCGGCGAAACGAAAGACGGACTGCAGCCGCGGCTCAACCGGGTGAGTCGGGGGGCCAGCTCGGCCGATGGGGTACTGCGGTTGCACCTGAAGGGCGGAGCCGGACAAATCGAGGTGGCCCGATCCGGCCAACTCATCCACGCGTCCTTTCCAACAAAAACGGCGTCCGCGACTCCTCCTCGACCGATACCGGACACGTCGACGATCCCCCCGTTTGCGTCGCCTATCCCGCCCCCTATCCCTCTCCCGCCTCTCCCGCCTGCCGCCTTAACCCCCACCACCTTTGGTGGAGCAGCCCAAGCACCAGCCCGAGGAGCCCGATGAAACGCCAACCCGATCTTCTGTCCTTCAGTTTCGGAATGCTATTCATCGTCGCGGCTGTGTTGTTCATGCTCGCACGCGCTCTATCGCTGTCAATAGACCTGCGTTGGCTGAGCCCGGTCGCACTGGTCATTCTCGGCGGTGGGCTGGTGTTCGGCGGTATACGGCAATCCCGTCGAGATGCCGATCTCGACGACGAGTAGCGCCGTCGTGTGAGAGGCAGCCGATTAGGTATTGACCTGGTGGGCGCCCAGCGCTTCCAGTAGCGCGGGCTCCTTGCCCTGGGTGAACCACGATGCGAAACGCAGCGCTCCTGTCCAAACCAAGAACGACCACGCCGCGGCGGCCGCGGCGACGCCGAGGTGAGTGGCGACCGAAGCCGTTCGGGTGGTCCACACCATGTACATGATGGGTGCGAGCAATGCGGAGACGGCGGCTAAGCCCCCAAGGCCCATAAGGCCGATGAGGCAACCCTCGCCTGGTGCTACCCGTCGGTTCGAAAAAGGGTTGGCGGTCTCTGGTTGCGGGAACGGCGTGAGCACCGAGATGGCCGTCCCGACGCCGAGCGGCACCCCCCATGTCACCATCGAAAGCAGAATGACGTAGGCGGTATTGGGCCAAGCGCCTGAGAGGGTGCCGAGCAATAAGGCCGAGAAAATCTGCGGAAGCAACAGATTGGGCACTGCGGCGAGACCCCGTCCGACGAGGAGATTGCGAAAGGTGGCCCCGGAGAGGAGCTCGAGCCACAGGGCCGGGCCCTCCGCACCAAGCAGGTTGTTGGTGACGCCGAGTCCGAAAATGAGTCCGATAGGAGCGGCGAAAACGGCGTCGACGCCAGGATGGCGCGTCTTCACGATCTGAAACAACGCGAAAAGCGTGCCGATCACCGTCCCGATCACAAGGGCGCTTCGACGTTGGGGTGAGCGCCTCACGTAGATCAGTTCTTTGGCCAAGACCACGGCGCTTCGGGAGTTCGATCGCCCCGCGAGCATGGCGCGGGGATCGTCAAGAGGTCGGCGCTCGCCGCGAATCCGAACCGCGGCCCGAACCGACTCGGAGTGCACCAGCAGTTTCTCTAAAGCGCTCCACCACGCCCATAGCGCAATGGCCGCACACAGGAGTCCAGCGGCCGTGCGTGCCATCGCGGCCATGTAGCGGCCTTGTTGAGAATCGAAGACAGCTTGGCCGAGCGCGCCTGAGGGCGTCCACCTCAAGACCCCAACGAGCACATCGAGTTGGTGACCGTGGAGACGTCGGGCGGATTGTGAGCCGAGCCACAGGACTGACCCTGCGAGCGCGGCGATGATGACGGCGAGATCGCGACCGCGCCGCGACCTGATGGCCCGGGCCAACATGGTTGCCAAGAGTCGCGACGCCCCGACGCAGAGCAATAGCAGGGCCAGGACGGGGACGATGGCGAATGGCCCATAACCGACGACGACGCCGGCCAGGGTCAAGGTAGTGGCAAAGGGCAGAAATCCGATGAGTCCGGCGATGAGCAGGCCTCGCCGCAACTGTCGGCGCGGCAATGGCAGCAACATCAGTGTGCGAGGGTCGAGCGAGTCGTCGACGCCGCCGAGCAGGAGCGGGCCGAACACCCAAACGGAGAAGAGCATGGTGAAGCCGATGACTACGCCGTGCAATGGCGACTGGCCCCCTTTGTGCGCGCCTCCGCTGAACCTTACGAAGCCGGTGATTCCGCCGATGAGCGACATCACTATGGCGATGATGACGCCAAGGGATCGTTTGGCTTCGCCGCGAAAGCCAGAGAGCAGAATCGCCAGTTTTAGCCTGGCGAAGGTGGCGCTCACACCGTAGCGGGAGCTGCCGCGGCCCGCAGCCAAGCCAACTCAGGTGCCGCGCCTTCGGGAGCACCGACGGCTCGCATGAAGACCTCCTCGAGGCGCGCCTCGCGGCACAGATCTTCGACCGCTCCGCTCGCCACGACCCGTCCTTGATGAACGATCACGACGGCGTCGGAAAGGCGTTCGACAGTATCCATGACATGGCTGGAGAACACGACGGTGCCGCCCGAGCGGCGGTAGTGGCCAAGCACTTCTTGAATGGTCCGGGCCGATACCGGGTCGACGGATTCGAACGGCTCGTCGAGAAAGAGGACCGCGGGCACGTGGAGCAAGGCGGCGCCCAGGCCGATCTTCTTGCGCATGCCTTGGCTGTAGTCGGCCACCAATTCGCGGGCCGCCGACGTCAGCCCGAGCACCTCCAGAAGTTCTTCGACGCGACGCCCGCATTCGGCCGCCGAAAGCATTCGAAGGCGCCCCAAGTAGGTTAGAAACTCACGGCCCGTGAGGCGTTCGATGAGTCGCAGGTCGTCGGGCAGGACTCCATAGCGGGCCTTGGCTGCGACCGGATCAGCCCACACGTCGACCCCGTCGACGATGATCGACCCCGCGTCGGGTCTCAGCAGGCCGGTGATCATGCGCAAGGAAGTGGTCTTTCCGGCGCCGTTTGGCCCCACCACCCCGAACCACGATCCCCGCCTCACGCGCAAGTCGATGCCGTCGACGGCCACCTTGTCGCCGAAACTTTTCCGGAGCCCGAGGGCGCAGACGGCATCCATCGGCAAAGTCATCGGCTACCCGAGCGCCCGACTTGAGAACCGCGCCGTATCGCGCCGACTCGCGCTGAATTTCCGTTCATGTAGCGGTTCACGCACGCCCCAGTTGCTACATGAACGCGTTGGGACCACGGGGGATATCGTTCGCGAATGACTTACGTGAACATCCGCACGGACCGGTTCGGAAATGATGGCGAGTACGCCAGCCTCACACTCGACAACCCGGCCAAGCGCAACGCGCTCTCGCTCGAGACCATGCGCGAAGTCATCGTCGGCCTGCACGAGGTTGCCGAATGGGATGTGCGCGGCATCGTCGTGGCCGCCAACGGGCCGGTGTTCTCGGCCGGGCACGACTTCGCCGACATGGCCGGCCAAGACTTGCCCTTCCTGCGCAAGCTGCTGTTCACGTGCACTGAAATGATGCAGTTGCTCCAACAAGTTCCGCAGCCGGTTATAGCCAAGGTGCATGCGTTAGCGACGGCTGCGGGGTGCCAACTCGTTGCTTCGTGTGATTTGGCCATCGCCGCCGACACCGCCCACTTTGCCCTCCCCGGCGGCAAGGGAGGATTGTTCTGCACGACGCCACTCGTCGCCGTGGCCCGCAACGTGGGTCGCAAACGGGCCCTCGAATTGGCCATGACGGGCGACCCGATCGACGCCATCACGGCGGCCGACTGGGGGCTCATCAATCGGTCGGTGCCGGCCGAACAACTCGACGACGCCGTACAGGATCTACTGCGACGAGCGACCCGCGGGAGTTCCTTTGCGAAAGGGGTCGGCAAGGCCGCCTACTACGCCCAGGTCGATCTCGATCAGTCGAAAGCTTATGCGTACGCGATCGAAGTGATGGCGGCCAACGCCACGACCGCCGACGGGCAGGAAGGCATTGCCAGCTTTCTCGAGAAGCGCCCGGCCAAGTTCGTGGGGCGATAGCAATGTTGTCTCGCAAGACCGGCTATCTCGTCGTGGTCGATCCCGCGTCCGCGCCCGACGCATCGACTCATCTGCAGACCGAGGGATGGGCGTTGCTGCCGTCGGTGTTTGGAGACGAAGAGGTGCGCGCCCTGGCCGCTGAGATCGACGCCGTGTTCGACGCTACGGGGCCCGACGACCGGGTCGCGTCCCCCGACGAAAATCGCTACGTGCCATTCCGGTACGAGATGCTCAACCGCAGCGCTCTCAGCCAAAAGGCCGTGGGTCACCGTGGCATCCTCGACGTGATCGAACCGCTCCTCGGGGAGGACTGCCACGTGATCGCCAACACCGCCTGGCGTCAAGGAGCCGGCCAACCCAGCCACCATGGGGGCATGAACTGGCACATCGACGCCGGGCCCCATGTGCCCCGCCCGGCCGAAGTCGCGTGGGACGAGCGGGTGCCGTACCCGATCTTCGCGGTTGCGGCCCACATCTTCTTGCAGGACTGCCCGATCGAATGCGGTCCTACGGGCGTGATCCCCCGAAGTCACACATCGGGCCAGGCGCCGCCGGCCGAGCGCAAGCTGGACGATTCGCTCACCTGGGGCGCCAGAGGGGTCGTTCCCATTTTGGCGTCGGCCGGCGACGTTGCGCTGTTCGTGTCAGATGTCTGGCACCGCCGAATGCCGGCCCAGCCCACCGATCCGGGACGGTTCTTCCTGCAGGTCCACTACGGACGGCGCGACATCGCCCAGCGTCTTCGCACCTCTGCTGTCGCGAACCAGGTTTCCGATGACGCCGCGGCCCGGGCCTCGACGAAACGGGAGCGCACGCTGATCGGATTGCACGACCCTCGGTTCTACGACGCTTAGGCCCCCGCATCGCAGCCTTCTTGACCGAAGAGGACCTCCATCGACGGCAGTCCTGGAATCCTGGCGCTGATCGCGCTACGTTCCATTGACAACACTCTTACTGAGAAAGGCACTTCCGTGTACGTTGCGTCTGCACTCGAGCTCTTCACCAAGATTGGTATTTCGTGGCTCCTTCGCTACGCCCACGTGGTGGTCGGCATCGCCTGGATTGGCCTGCTCTACTACTTCAACTTCGTGCAGGCGCAGGCATTCGCCAAGATGGAAGCACCGCACCGCAACGGCGCCATCGATCAACTCGTTCCTAGGGCGCTCTGGTACTTCCGCTGGGCCGCGGCCGCCACGGCCGTCACCGGTATCTTGCTCTACGGCATCAACCAGAACCTCAAGCAGTATGAAGGCGGCAACACCAACCACTCCATCCTCACGGGGATGCTCATCGGCCTGATCATGCTCACCAACGTCTGGATGTTCATCTGGCCCAATCAGCGCATCGTCATTGCGAACGCCCGCGGCCTGCTGGCCGGCAAAGAAGCCGATCCCGAAGCAGCTACCGCGGGACGTCGGGCCCTTCTGGCCAGCCGCACCAACACGTTCCTATCGATCACCATGCTCATGTTCATGACCGGCACCCAGCATTTCTTTGGTAGCCCTCACTTCGACGCCAACGGCGGCAAAGTCGCCATCTACTGGATCATCACGATCGTCGTTCTGGCCGCCATCGAGGCCAACGCCCTTGGCTACGTGCAGGGCCTGCAAGGGCCGGGCACCAAGCTGCTCGAAAACTACAAACTCGTCATCGAGGCCGCGGTTGCACTATCGGTGGTGTTCTACCTGCTGTGGGAGATCATCCTGCGGGCGTAGAGCATAGAATTGACGACGAGAGCGTGTGACCGATGGCCACACGCTCTCGTTACATGTAGCTCACACGCCTTTGCCAGGATGGGCGCATGCGCCGAACGCTCGCCGTCCTCGCCCTAAGTGCTTCCGCTGTGCTGGTCGGCGCGTGTTCCACAACCACGGCCGGCGCTCAGTCGCTGGGAGCCGCGGGGCCCCAGATTGGGCTCAAGAACCTGCGGTTCGATCCGAGCAAGGTCAAGGCCAAGGTGAAGCAGAGCATCACGTTCGTGTGGAAGGAGAAGGTGGCCCACAACATCGTGTTCGACAGCAAGGGCCCCAAATCCAAACTTCAGTCGAAAGGCACGTTCATCGTGAGCTTCGACAAGCCGGGCACCTACAAGTACAAATGTTCGATCCACCCCGGCATGAAGGGCGAGGTGGCGGTCGCTTGATGGGTGCGGCTCAGCCGACGCGACTGGAACCCGTATAGACGTTGCCGGCGCCGTCGCGGACGAACCCCACCAAGGTCATGCCGAGGCGTTCGGCCGCTTGGACGGCCAGCGACGACGGGGCTGAGACGGCCACGAGGGTAGCGATTCCGGCCGCCGCCGCCTTCTGCACAATTTCGAAACTGGCCCGGCCCGACACGCACAAGATTCGCTCGTGAAGCGGGACCTGCGCGTCGAGCACGGCCCGTCCGATCACCTTGTCAACGGCATTGTGGCGGCCCACGTCCTCCCGTGCGCACACCAATGTTCCATCGCTTTCGAACAGCCCTGCGGCGTGAAGTCCGCCCGTGACGTCGAAGGCGCGCTGCGCGCCGCGCAAGCGGTCCGGCAAGGCGAGCAGCAGTGCGGCGTCGACGGGCGAACCGAGCGGACGAGCCGAGCAGACCCGTTCGAGGTCGGCAATCGATGTCGTTCCGCAGATGCCGCACGCCGCGGTCGTCACGGTCGTGCGTGCGGTGATCGTGAGGGGCCTCCGGGCCCGCACCGACACGACGTTGTAGAGCTGAGCCTCGTCGGGCGGCACCTCGCAGTAACGGACCTCGTAGACATCATGAGGGGCGGTGAGAATGCCCTCGCTCCACAAGAAACCGACGGCCAACTCGAAGTCGTGGCCAGGAGTGCGCATAGTGATCGTGACCGGAACCGACGGTTGGCCGGGGCCGCCGGCCAGAATCTGCAACGGCTCTTCGGTCACGACGACATCGAAACGTTGCTGTCGAACGTCACCCTCGGTTGCGTCGAGCCGAGTGACCATCAGCGCGGTAGTGGCTTTGCGGGTGGCAGCATTGCTCGGGGGTCTGGCCATCGCTCGGAGCCGCTTAGCGTCGTAGGATGGTGGCCATCGGGGGGCGCTCGCGCACTTCGACGTTGACCTGTTCGATCGATAAACCGTCGGCCGCAGGGCGCAGCAATACGTCGCGTTCGGGCGCTCCTGAGCCACTTGGCAGCTTGCCCGCTCGGCGCAACACCACTCCTTGGACGGCCATGGCTTGCGGGCCCAATTGGCGCAAAGAACGGTTGCGGTGGATGCGCGTGCCGAGATCGGCGGTGGCCATGCGATGAACCCCGACGAGCGCCGAAATGTCGATCAGCAGCCCGAGGTCGACCCCCCACCCTTGGACGAAGGGAATCGCCTCCAGCACCTGTCTGCGGCCGGCGAACTCACCCGAGAGCGGCTGCGGAAACCGCGCCAATTCGGGAAAGAAGCGAGAGATGAGCGGACGGGCGGCCAACTCGGTGACGCGCCCCCCGCCCGTCGGATCTTCGCCCACGGGACGCCGGTAATGGCCTTTTACGAAATCGATGTCGGGATTGGTCAGGAGGGGCGCGAGCAGGCCGGTAATGAACGTCGGCGAGATGTTTTCGATGTCGGCATCGACCCAGCAGACGATGTCGCCGGTAGTTACCGCAAGCGACTTCCAAAGCACTTCGCCCTTGCCGGCGCCGGGGCCGACTTGGGGCAGCACGCTGGTGACGCTGACCACCCGAGCACCCGAGGCTTGGGCGTGCAGGGCTGTCGCGTCGGTCGAGCCGTCGTCCATGACGATGAGTTCGTCGACCAGGCCGCCCTCGACCAACGTACGGACTTCGGCGGCCACTCGACCAATGGTGGCGGCCTCGTTAAGCGCGGGAATGCACACCGCAATACGGGCACCACGCTTCGCGGCCACGAGATGGGCGAAGTCGTCCGTCACCGCTCCAGTCTGGCACGCCCTTTGCACTATGGAAATGTCGGTCCCCGTTCCGGCCCTCGACCGATTGGGTCAAGACCCGCACTGGCGCCCTCGACGGCCGGCCCTTCGACCAGTGCAGCCTTACGGGATGGCGCAGGCTTGGTCGAGGTCGACGGCTTCGGTCACGAACACGTTGCCGTGAGGACCAGCCCCCCACGAAGGCATGACCATCGAATACAGCCCTCCGCCGCCCGCCGTGACCAACAACACATCGTCAGGGGACCGCAGGGCACACACCGGGTCGTCGTCGGCCCCCTGACCGGCGAAGGCCGGGTTGAGAGAACGCAGAAGGTGGCGGGAGTTCGTGGCCAGCCCGCAGAGCGCGGCTTGCACGTCGGCCCGGCTCATGGCCGCTTTGGCGAGCGTGAGGGCATGGTCGGGGTTCAAAACGACAAGCACCGCGCCTCGCCGGAAGAAGGCGTTGTTCGATCCGACGTTGGCGATCGTCGCCGCCAAACTGCGCAGCAGACGGTTGGGCGAGGACGGGTCGTCGGCGTCGCCTACGTGTACCACCGAGTGGGGAGCCTCCGTGCCGACGACGGTCACGACCGACTGCCCGGCGTCGTAGCCGAGCGAGGTGTGCAGCGGCGGGAAGGGGCTGTTCTCCTCGTCCTCGGCGAGACAACTGGTGAACTTGCCTTGGTGGCCCAGGAGAGCCATGTCGCTCAGGCCCGGTCGAGCCCCGCCCACGTTCATCATGATGAGGCGCACCGCTCGTCCGATGGAAGCGTTGGCGCGGTGGCCGGGCCCGAGCGCGCCCCATCCCGACGCGATCGGTCCGCAGGCGTGGCGGGCCGGTCCGTTCACGACAATTATGGGAGCGATGCAATGCGTCGTCGATTGCAGTTCGGTGAGGTCGAGTTCGGGTCGACAGATCGCCTTCACCGCCGCTATCACAACCGGCAGGTGGTCGGGTAGGCACCCGGCCATGACGGCGTTGATGGCCACTTTTTCGATGGTGGCTGCGCCCTGGCTGGGACCGACCTCGCCGAGGAGCATGTCGGGGTCGAGGCCGCTGGCGAGCACCATGCGCTCGACCCGGGCCGGGGTCGGAATCACTACTGGTAGCCCGTCGGTCGCGGGCGCGGCGTGGAGCGCTTCGAGCGCCTCTTGCTCGTCATCGGCTAGGAGGACGGCGCTGGCGAGCGCTACGCCCACAGGGCGCTCACGATAGTGGTCGCGATGGATCGGGCGACCTCACCCATACGCTCATGTCCGCTGCCGGCGACGGGATGGGGCAGTTCCACTCGGGGCACGTCGGGCATACCCGCGCTGCGGGCGACGAAGTCGCCTTGGGGCCAGAATTCGGTTGTCACGAGCGCGACAGCCGGGATGTTGCGGCGGGCGAAGGAAATGGCGTCACGCACGGTGCCCGAGGTGCAACTGCCTCAGTGGCCGTAGGCGGTGACAACAACTTGAACCTCTCTGCACATCTGGTCGATCATCGAGATACTCACAGGCACTGACGCGTTGCCCTTGTCATAGCGCAGAAACGACGTGCCCGCCGGAGTCGCCTCGGCCAGGGCCTTCTCGACGTGATCGAGAAAGGCGACCGAGTCGGGAAACCCGTTGGCCAGCAGCCCGACGGTCACTATCGCGCCGTCCGTCGATAGGCGAGCCATATAAGCCTCGATCGGGACTCCGGGCTCGGCGCGCGGGTCGAGATAGGCGATGGTCATGATCAATGGTCTCGCGTTCGGGGGGCGAGCCGCAAGCGCGCCACCCCGTCGGTTGGTGTGGACGGACGCGTCGGTGGACGGGCGCGTTGGTAGGTGTTCGCGCGAAGCTCATCCGATGACCACCACTGCTGCGCCCGATGCCGCCCGTTCCGCGGCCTTCGTCGAGAAGCTGAAAGCCACTTACAACGCCGGCATGCTCACGATGATGATCAACCTGGGCCACGAAACCGGGTTGTGGGAGGCGCTGGCACAAGGACCCGGTACCAGCGCTGAGTTGGCGCAGCGGGCGAGCTTGTCGGAGCGCCACGTACGGGAATGGCTCGGGTCGGTCACCGTGGGCGGAGTGGTCGAGTACGACGCGGCCTCGAAGACCTACAACTTCCCGCAGGAACACGCTTTCTGGCTCACCGGGCCCCGATACACCAACCTGGCCCCGATGAGCGGCATGGTTATGGGCCTGGCGCAGAGACTCGATGACGTGGCCGGGGCGTTTCGTAACGGCGGAGGGGTGCCGTACGACAACTACCGACCCCATTTCACCCACTCCATGGACGTGTTGGGACGGGCGAAGTACGACGAACTTTTGGTCAAGGTCTACTTGCCGAGTGCGCCTGGGCTGATCGAAAGACTGTCAATCGGGGTTGACGTGGCCGACGTCGGATGCGGAACTGGGCACTGTCTCAACTTGATGGCTGCCGCTTTCCCTGCGTCGCGGCTCGTGGGGTTCGACTTCTCGTCAGGGGCGCTTGAGTTGGCCCGAGCCGAAGCTCAGCGGATGGGGCTCGGCAATGTGCGTTTCGACGTAGCCGATGTCCGCCATCTTCCGACCGATCCGGGTTTCGATGTGATCTTCGCCTTCGACGCCATTCACGATCAGGCCGACCCGGCCGGTGTGCTCGGCCGGATTCGAGAGGCGCTCCGCGTCGACGGCATGTTCTTCATGGTCGACATAAAGGCGTAGTCGCATCTCGAAGACAACATCGCCGAACCAGCCACGATGATGATGTATGGGATGAGCGTGATGCATTGCATGGAGGTCTCGCTCGCCTACGACGGTGCCGGTTTGGGTACGGTTTGGGGCACCCAGCTGGCCACCCAGATGCTCCACGATGCCGGCTTCGGCGACGTGACCATCCACGACATTCGGGCCGATCCGTCCAACTGCATTTACGTTTGTCGGTAGCCTCACTCGCTGCGGGTGGCGTTGAGGTAGTTATAGATAGTGATCCGCGATACCCCGAACGCGTCGGCCACCTCCTCCACCGCTCGCCGCAGAACAAAAGCGCCCCTCTCGTCGAGCAGCTTGACGGCCCGCTGCTTCGACTCCCTCGACAACTCGTGGAGCGCGCCCCCGAGTTCGCGTTCGACCTGTTCGATCATGCGATCGAGGGAATCGTGCAGGGTCGGCATGCGCAGGCCACCGAGCAACTCCCGGCCCCACCGCAACGGTATGTCAGTCGCCTCCACCCTCTCCGGCTCGACGATCATTGCGCCCAAGGCTTCGGCGACCGGTTGAATCGCCTCGAGGAACGGATGGGGCACGCCGGGACGCTAGCGCGCTTGGTCGAGACGTCGCTTTACGTTCCGTACACTCGTACTGTGAGCGAGCCCCGAAACGTACTGGAGGACCGGCGCGTCGACGGCGACCGTCTCTTGGCCCGTCTCGACGAACTCGCCGCCATCGGTGCCATCCAAGGGGCGAACGGAGAACCGGGGTGCGCCCGGTTGGCCTTGAGCGACGAAGATCGCGCCGGGCGAGATCTGGTGGTGACCTGGATGTATGACCTCGGCCTGAATGTGCGCATCGATGCCATCGGCAACGTTTTGGGGGTATGGCCGGCGGCCGACGGGTCTATCGATGCGCCGGTGATGACAGGCAGCCACATCGATACGGTGCGAACGGGAGGGCGATTCGACGGCAACCTCGGCGTGCTCGCCGGCCTCTCGGTGATCGAGGCCGTCGCCACGGCTCGAATGGCCACAAAACGGCCACTCGGGGTCGCCTTTTTCACGAATGAGGAGGGCGCCCGATTCAGCCCCGACATGATGGGCAGCCTGGTGTACGTCGGCGCAATGACCGCCGAGGAGGCCTACGACGTGACCGGTATTGACGGCACCCGCGTTGGCGATGAGTTGTTGCGGATCGGCTACCGCGGTCCGACCCCGTGCCCGGGTCCGGCGCCTTACGCGTTCGTCGAATTGCACATAGAACAAGGACCTGTCCTGGAAGCCGAAGGGGTGCGGATCGGCGCGGTGACCGGTGTACAAGGCATTTCGTGGCAAGAACTGACGATCACCGGTGAGTCCAATCATGCCGGCACGACCCCGATGAATCTGCGCCACGACGCCGGCTACGGGGCCGCCCGGATCGCGACGTTCGTCCGGGCGCTGGCGCTCGAGATGGGTCCGCCCCACGTCGGCACCGTCGGTATGTTGAGTCTGCAGCCCAACCTCGTCAATGTGGTGGCCGCCTCGGCCGTCCTCACTGTCGATCTGCGCAATACCGACGAAGCGCGCCTCGTCGAGTCGGAGACGCGGCTGACCCGTTTCTTGAGCGAGTTGGAGCACGATGAAGGGGTCACGATAACGTCACGCAAACTGGCTCGCTTCGAGCCGGTGGCCTTCGACGAACGGATGATCGCGCTGGTCGAAAGGACCGCTCAGGGGCTGGGCAACTCGGTCCGACGCATGCCGAGCGGCGCCGGCCACGACGCCCAGATGCTGGCCCGGGTCTGCCCGACGGCGATGATCTTCACCCAATCTCACCATGGCATAAGCCACAACCCGGCCGAGTACACCGAGCCGGCGGATTTGGTGATGGGGGCCGACATTCTCTTGCGGGTCATGTTGGAACTGAGCGAAGGAACCGCACTATGAACCGGGTTCTCAATGTGGCGGCGGCGCAGATGGGTCCGGTGCAACGCGATCACTCCCGCGCCGACGTCGTCGAACGACTCCTGCTGATGCTCCGCACCGCCGGTCGGCGAGGGGCCCAGCTTGTGGTCTTTCCCGAACTCGCCCTCACCACCTTCTTTCCGCGCCGGTGGAGCGACGATCAACGCGAGATCGATGCATGGTTTGAAACCGAAATGCCAGGGCCCGAGACGAAGCCATTGTTCGATGAAGCCGCCCGCCTTGGCATCGGTTTCTGTCTTGGTTACGCCGAACTCACGCAAGAGGGCCATCACTACAACACCCAGGTCATGGTGGAGCGCGATGGCCGGATCGTCGCCAAATACCGCAAAGTGCACATTCCCGGCCACGACAGCAACGAGCCGTGGCGACCGTTCCAGCACCTGGAGCGCCACTACTTCGAGTCTGGGCCTGACGGGTTTGGGGTGTGGCGCGCCTTCGGCGGGATTGTCGGTATGGCCACGTGCAACGACCGACGCTGGCCCGAGACTTATCGGGTGATGGGTCTCCAAGGCGTCGAGCTCATCACCATCGGCTACAACACCCCGATTCACTACGCTCCCGACCCCGGCCAGAACGCGCTCCAACTGTTCCACAACGACCTGTGCTTGGCCGGAGGCGCGTATCAAAACGGTACGTGGGTCGTCGGCGTGGCCAAAGGGGGAACCGAGGAAGGTGTCGAGTCGTTGTGCCAGACGGCGATCTTCGCGCCGTCGGGTCAGGTAGTGGCCCGAGCCTTGACCACGAGCGATGAGGTGGTGATGGCGGTTTGTGATCTCGATCTGTGCTTCAAGTTCAAGCACACGTTGTTTCAGATGGACCGCTATCGCGAGCCCCAGCACTACACCATCATCACGAACCAGAAGGGGGTGGTCGAGCCTCCGCCTTTACCCGATGGTCATCCGTGGGGTCTCGCCGACCCAAAGTGAGAAGGTGTCAACAACGGTTGACTACCATCGCCCACGACCAGGTGTAGCGGCGCGGGCCGATTCGGTATTGGAGAAGCGTGTCGGGCCCGCACGAGCCGGTGCCGACGCCGCGTAGGCGATGGTCGACGTGAACGAACGTTTCCGGTTGGGGGTCGAGTTCGGCGGTTGTGGTGGCCGCTTCGAGATCGGCGTCGGCGTGGTGACGGGCGGCGAAACTGAATGGGCTGTGGCCCGTCACCCCCAAAACGATGCGACCGTCGGTGAGGGTGAACCAGCGAGTATCGCTGTGGTGGCCGTGGTCCTGCGGGCGTATGTACGGCACATATTGGTCGGTGACCGTGCTCGTCCACCGCCGGACGAGACCGCCCGCCCGACGGTCGCTGTACGACTCGTGCGGGCCCCGTCCGAACCACTCGAGCTGCTCGAAACCGGAGATAAGAGCGAGGGACACGCCGAGGCGAGGCAAGTCTCCGAGCCGTCCGGGCACGCTCACGTCATGATCGAACGTGATCGTCGGGCCTTCGAGTCGAATGCGTTGCTCGTGGGTTATCGCGGCCCCGTTCACACTGACCAGGCGCTCCCGCAGCAGGTGACGCAATGGCGATGAGCGAAGGTCGTCAATGCGGTGCTCGATGGTCGACAGACCCCAGCGGGTCCAGCGGGATCGAACACCGGGAATGCCGAGCGCGCCGCCGGGCACGCCATCGTTGTCAATAAAGGATCGCCACACCTCGAGGCGGGTGGGTCGGGCCAAAATTTGGCGGCCGGCCACTATCAGCGCGGTCAGGGCACCCGATTGCGGGTCGACGGTGGCGCCCAGCTCGACCCCCCCTGCGAGCCGTCGCAGCGAGACGTCGGGACGCCGTTTGGGCTGGCCGATGGCAATCTGATCGACGGCCACCTCGTGACCCGCCGGCGCCCAGGCGGTAGCGGCTCGGAGGGCAAAGCGGACGGCAAGGTGGGCCTCGGAGGCGTTGTCGGTTCGGTCGATCGAAGCGGGCACATCGATCAACGCCCATCCCTGGGGGTCGATTTCGGGCAGGGTCAGGCGCCCTGATTCCACGACCTCACCGTCGGCCAACAGCTCCCAGCGGGCCGAGAGGTCGCCGAGTCCGCCGAACCAGCGCCGATTCTCGACCCGCACCGCCACGCCCGAGGCGGCCTTCCGGTCGCGGCTCAACGGTATGGAGATGGCGACCGGTCGCCAGAGGTGGGCCGCTTCAACGAGGCCGGGGTGAGGAGTCCTGTCGGGCCAGACCAACCCGTCGGCCACGAAGGCTCCGTCGTTGGGCTCATCGCCGAAGTGTCCGCCATAGGCCCAATACTTTCGGCCGTTTGCGGCGGTGGCCAACAGGCCATGGTCAATCCATTCCCAAATGAATCCGCCTTGCAAGCCGTGATTGGACCGAATGGCGTCCCAATAATCGGATAGACTGCCATTCGAATTGCCCATCGCGTGGGAAAATTCGCAGAGGATGAGCGGGCGCGGATCGCCGGTGCGTTTGGCCCAGTCGACGATCGCGTCGATGGTCGAATACATCGGGCCCACGACGTCGGTTGCGGCCGTCCCGGAGCCATCCGTCTCGGGGCCCAGACCGTAGCGGTGCACGCCCTCGTAGTGCACGAACCGGGACGGATCGGCGTGGCGGGCCCACGCCGCCATGGCGTCGTGTATCGGTCCGTAGCCGCTTTCGTTGCCGAGCGACCAGCCGATGATACAGGCGTGACTCGCATCGCGGCGCACCATCCGCGTGAGGCGATCGAGGCAGGCCAACTGGTATCGGGGCTCGTGGATGAGTTGGCGATAGCGGGCATGGGTCTCGAGGTTGGTCTCGGCGAGCACGTAGAGACCGAGTTCGTCGGCGAGGTCGTACAAATAGGGATCGCTCGGATAGTGCGAGGTCCGCACCGCGTTCACGTTGTGGCGCTTCATGGTGATGAGATCGAGTCGCATGGAATCGCGCGACACGACGCAGCCCGTTCGATCGTCATGGTCGTGGCGGTTCACTCCGCAAATCAGCACCGGCTCTCCGTTGATGCGCAGCTCGCGCTCTACGATCTCGATTCGTCGGAAGCCGATCCGTTGAACGACAGTCTCGACATCGCGGCCCAAGGGATCGATCAGCGACACGACCAGTCGGTAGAGATGCGGATCTTCCGCCGACCACGGGTGGACGGAGACCACATCGGTGCGCCACCGGACCCTGTGTCCGGCGAATTGGTCGGCCGCGATGGCCTCGCCGATAAAGGAGGATCGGTCGAAGATCGGTACATCGGCGACGAGTTCGGCCACCGGCTTCGGTGCCGGCGCAGCTGCGGATCGTCGAGCCGGCGGGGCGTCGTCGAAGGCCATGGGAACTGTCCGCACGGTGCGACCGGCCA
Source organism: Acidimicrobiia bacterium (assembly GCA_025359845.1). Lineage (GTDB taxonomy): Bacteria > Actinomycetota > Acidimicrobiia > Acidimicrobiales > JANYDT01 > JANYDT01. The sequence goes on along the minus strand of JANYDT010000218.1, from coordinate 84,414 downwards.
GGGTCTCGAGCCGACCGGAGACCCGCCAGCCCGCTTCCGGTGGTGATTCGGCGAAGCGCACGTGGGCTTCGAACTCAAGCGTCCCTGTTGTGAGATCGGGGGCCAGGCCCGCGGTGGCCCGCACGTCGAAAAGGTGCGTGCTCGCGACCGACACGAGTTGCACCGATCGGGTGATACCGGCCAACCACCACTGGTCTTGATCTTCGAGCCATGATGCATCCGACCACCGGACCACGACAATGGCCAATGTGTTCGGCCCGGTGCGCAAGTGTTCGGTGATGTCGTACTCACTCGTGAGGCGCGTGTCTTTGCCCATCCCGACTGCGGCCCCGTTGACCCATACGTGATGCACGCTGTCGGCCCCGCCGAGGCGCAAGATCGTCCGGCGGCCCCTCCAAGTCCGGGGAATCTGGAAATGAGTGCGGTATACGCCGGTCGGATTATCTTCGGGCACGAACGGTGGATCAGTCCGAAAGGGCATGATCACATTCGTGTAATGGGGCTCTCCCCACCCCTGGGTGTTCCACGGGCCCGGAACCATGATCGACGCCCATCCCGAATCGGCGCTTTCGTCGGTATCGGCGGCCACGTGGTGTTCGGTGAGCGCGCCGGGTTGGGGCAGGAGCATGAACATCCAGCGCCCGTCGAGCGAACGCAGCCAATCGCCCTCGGGCACGATCGGTGATCGCGCCCCCAAACGGCCGACCCCGGTGATCTCTGGCGTTGACCACGTGGGCTGACCGAGGAGTTCAAGCATTGACACGGCGACCGAGGTTAGGGCCGCGAACGCCTCGCACTGCGAGCGCGTTGCTGAAAGGATGGGCGAATGCGCAGTTACCTGTACGTTCCCGGGGACCAGCCCGACCGAATGGCGGGCGCCCTCCAACGGGGGGCCGACGCGCTGATTCTCGATCTGGAGGATGCGGTTGCCCCTGCGAACAAGATCCTGGCCCGCGAGCGGGTGGCCCATTTTCTTTCGGGCGAACTCACCGGGCCGAAGTTCTGGGTGCGCATCAACCGCGGCGAGGCCGGTCTCGACGATGTAGCCATGGTGGTGCCGGAGGCCGGGCTCACGTTGGCTGGTTTCGTCGTGCCCAAAGTCGAATCGATCGACGACCTCGACGAACTCTCGCGGGAGCTCGAAATTCTCGAAGCGGCCAACGATCGGGAGAACCATCCGATCCCCTTGTGCGCCCTGATCGAGACGGCCGACGGGGTCTTTGACGCACGCGACGTGGCTTTGCATCCTCGGGTTGTGCGTCTGGCCATCGGAGAGGCCGATCTGAGTGCGGATCTGGGCGTCGAACTCACCCCGGGCGACGAGAGGGAGCTGTTGACGGCCCGCAGCATGGTCGTCATGGCCAGCGCGGCGGCCAGAATTGACGCCCCGACCGGTCCGGCGGCCATCGACTTTCGCGACCTCGAAGCGTTCCGGGCGTCGAGCGAGGCTTTGCGGCGAATGGGTTTCGGTGGCCGGCCGGCCGTCCATCCTGCGCAGGTGCCGATCATCAACGAGGTGTTCACGCCCTCGGCCCAAGACGTGCAGAGGGCGCGCGATCAACTGGCCGCGTTCGCCGCCGCGGGTGGCGGCGCATGCGTGGGTAGCGATGGGCGAATGGTCGACGAGGCGACAGCGCGCAGCGCCCGCCGGTTGCTCGCCCGGGCCGGCGAGTAGTGCCGATGAGCTGCGAATGAATGTTCGCGACGGAGGGATTCCCAGTCGGCTGGCTGAGCACCTGGATGACTGGCTCGGGGTTTGGCCGCCGGCCGGGACTGGCGTCACTGTCGTCGGTTCGCCACGTCGCGCCACGCCGGCTTGGGATGGGTCGATGCACGATGTTATCGGCGTCGCCACGCCCACGAGCGCCGTGCTTTCGGTGGCGCCCGAGAGCGCCGAAGCCGTCGCCCGCCTCGTGTCCGGCGCAAGTCTCGAACCGGATCTGGCGGCTTTGGCCGAAGGTCTGGCGCCGATCTTAGGACCGGGGCGGTTCGGTCGCGGACTGTTCCGGTGGAGTGCGGCGCCGACGCCGACGCCGGACCTTGGCGACTGGGTACCAACGAGCGATGAGCGGGTACCGCCATGGTTGACGCCGTTCAACGGTGATGTACTCGTCGCTTGGGACGACGAGGGCCGGTATGGCGGTGGTGTCGGTCGCAAACAGCATGACCGCTTTGGCCATGAGCTCAGTGTCGGAACGGAGGAGTCGCTTCGCGGACGCGGGATAGGCCGCTTGCTCGTTGCGACCGCGGCGCGTCGGGTGCTCGATGACGGTGCGATTCCGACCTACCTTCACGCCCCCGACAATTATGCTAGCGCCAAGGTCGCCGATGCGGCCGGCTTTCCCGATCTCGGATGGACCGTGCTCGGCTTCTGGCGCAACCGATGATCGGCCCTACCCCGGCGCTTACCCCCCCCCGGAGCGTTATCCAGCGGCGCGCGTTACCCCCGGATCTCGGCCAGCGTGCTGAGGAAGCGGGCGTTCTCTTCCGGGGTGCCGACGGTGATGCGGATGGCGGTCGGGTCGCCGAAGCCGGCCGTGGCGCGCACGATCACGCCGCGGCGCTCCAGCGCTTGAGCCAGACCCAGGCCGTCGCCGACCGGCACGAAAACGAAGTTGGCCACCGCCGGCCAAGGACCCAGGCCCTGCGCCCGTAAACCGTTCACCAACTGTGCTCGTCCCAACGCTACGACGGCTCGGCGGCGGGCGATCTCGGGTGCGACCGACGGATCGAGACTGGCCAACGCCGCCACTTGGGCCAGCTGACTGACATCGAACGCCCCTTTCACCTTGCCGCACGCCACGGCCACGTCGGCCGGCATTACGCCATAACCCACACGCAGGCCGGCCATGCCGTAGATCTTCGAGAACGTGCGGATCGCCACCAGCCGTCGTCCTTCGCTGACCCACGCCGAAGAGTCGGGATAGTCGGGGTCATCGATGAACTCGAAATAGGCCTCGTCGATGACCGGGAGCACGGTCGCGGGCAGCCCGTCGAGGAACCGCAGCAATGCGTCGCGCGTAACCATGCCGCCGGTGGGGTTGTTGGGATTCGTCACATACACGGCCTTCGTCTCGGGCGTAATGACTGCAGCCAAGGCTTCCAAGTCGTAGCTGCTGCCGGCCAGCGGCGCCGCCACACAGACTGCGCCCATCTTCGTCGCGTTGATCGGATAAACGGGAAAAGACGGCCAGCAATAGGCCACTTCATCGCCGGGTTCGTACAGCGCTTGGGCGAGATAGTCGAGCACTGCGTCGGCGCCGTTGCCGACGACGATCTGATCTGGTCCGACACCGTGACGGGCGGCCAGCGCGTGGCGCAACTCGTGACATGACCCGTCGGGGTACCGGTTCGACTCCGACGCGGCCCGGGCGATCGCTTCGAGCGCGGCCGGCACGGGTGGGAACGGGCCTTCGTTCGACGCCAACTTGATGACCTCGCCCTCGATCCCCAATTCGCGTTTCACCACTTCTATGGGTCGACCGGGCACGTACGGCTGAACGGCGTCAAGGGCGGATCGAAAGGGCGCAGGCACGGCGATGAGCGTAGATCGATCGGTTACGTGGCGGGCCGAACGGCTGATCTCTGTTCGAAAGTGGCCAGGACATGGGTCAAATGCGCCATTTCTCCGCGTATTCGACCCGAAATCGGGTAGAATTCTTGCCCATGGCCGATAATTCTGGCACCATGGCGTCCATTGAACTGTTCGATGAGCTCCTCGACCGCTTGCAGCGCACCACCGATTTAGGGCGCGGGCAGGCGGCCAAGGTAGTCGCCGAGGTCCTCGGGGCTTTCGGCGAGACCACCGAAGAGTTCATTCGTCGCCGTCACCGTGAACTACACGGCGACGGGTTGCGAAACGAACAGATCTACCCCCGGATTGCCATCGAACTCTCCACCTGGAGGGTCCGTCCGCCGGTGCTTTCGCAGCGCCAGATTCGTCGCGCCGTTTACCGATGACTGTCGCACCTGCCTTCACTTACTAACCAGCTTCCCCCGTCACCCCAGAGAGTTCGAGAAAATACCATGTGCGGCATCGTTGGCTATATCGGTCCGAGAGACTGCGTTCCCATCATCATGGAAGGGCTAGCGCAGGTTGAATATAGGGGCTATGACTCGGCCGGCATTGCGGTCGTTACGAAGAAGGGAAACCTCGAAGTCCACAAGAAGAAGGGTAAGTTGCGCGACCTGCGCGACGTTCTGCCCAAGCGCCTGACCGGCAAACCCGGCATCGGACACACCCGTTGGGCGACCCACGGCGTGCCGAGCGACGCCAACGCCCATCCCCACACCAACACGGCCCAAACCGTGGCCGTGGTGCACAACGGAATCGTCGAGAACGCCAACGAACTGCGGGCCAAACTCGAAGCCGAAGGGATCGTGTTCACGAGCGAGACCGACACCGAGGTGCTCGCCCACCTCATCGGCCGCGCCCGCGCCGCGGGTCACGACCTGCAAGACGCAGTGCGGCTCGTCCTGTCCGAAGTCGAGGGCGCATACGGGTTGGCGATCGTCGACGCCACCCAGCCCGACCGGATCATCGCCGCCCGCAAAGGGTCGCCGGTCGTGATCGGCGTCGGCGAAAAGGAGATGTTCATCGCCTCCGATGTGTCGGCGCTGATCCGCCACACCAAACAGGTCGTGCACCTCGACGATGGCGAGTTGGCCGTACTGCGGGCCGACGGTTTTGAGACGATGGCTCTCGACGCCACACCCATTCAGAAGAAGCTCTTCGCCGTCACCTGGAACGTCGACGATCTCGACAAGGGCGGCTTCGAGCATTTCATGCGCAAAGAAATCCACGAACAGCCACTGGCCATCGAGCGAGCTCTGCGAGGCCGATTCGAGGAGCGCTTCGCCACGACGCATCTCGGCGGCGTCAACCTTTCGGCCCGTGAGGTGCTCGACATCCGCCGCGTGAAGGTTCTTGGGTGTGGATCGGCTTACTACGCCGGCATCGCGGGGGCACAGCTGATCGAGTCGATGACCCGGATTCCGGCCGATGCCGAACCGGCGAGCGAGTTCCGCTACCGCAATCCGGTGATCGAGCGCGACGTGTTGTATGTCGCCGTGAGTCAGTCGGGCGAGACGGCCGACACGATCGCCGCAGTGCAGGAGGTCAAGCGCAAGGGCGGGCTCGTGATGTGCGTCGTCAACGTGGTCGGCTCGACCATGTCTCGTGAAGCCGAAGGCATCTACATGCACGCCGGGCCAGAAGTGTCGGTCGCTTCCACCAAGGTGTTCACGTCCATGATCGTGAGCCTGGGCCTCCTCGGCCTGCACCTGGGTCGCATCAAAGACCTGGGGCCGGCTGAGGGCGAACGCATAATCAACGGCTTCAAGCGACTGCCTGACGACATCCGGCGCATTCTTGAGAGTGAACCCGAGATCGCCGCGATTGCCCGGAAATTTGCCGATACTTCTTCGATGTTCTTCATCGGTCGCAACGCCGGTTACCCCATTGCCCTTGAGGGTGCACAGAAGCTGAAAGAGATCAGCTACATCCACGCCGAGGCCTATCCGGCGAGCGAGTTGAAGCACGGACCGTTGGCGCTCGTGTCGCCCGAGTTCCCTGTCGTGGCGATCCTCCCCGATGATCCTCTGCTCAAGAAGAACCTTTCGACGGTGCAGGAAGTGCGAGCTCGGCGGGGTCCGGTGATCGGCATCACGCAATCGTCAACCGCGGCTGACGAGGGCTTGCTCGACCATGAGATCCGGGTGCCGAAGAATGAGCCGGAGTTCGATCCGCTCTTGTGCAACATTCCGCTTCAACTCTTCGCCTACCACCTCGCCGTAGCGCGGGGCTGTGATGTCGATCAGCCTCGAAACTTGGCCAAGAGCGTCACCGTGGAGTGAGCCATCCGACAGGGTGCACTCGAGTCGGAGCTCCGCAACATTCAAGCTCGCGCCGCGAAATGTCGATGACTTCGCGGTGATGCCGCGTCGCCGACTCGGGGCGGCGGTGGCGGTTCTCCTCGCCGCCCTCCTGGTCCGACCGGCCGTCGGCCTCGCCCGGACTCCCGCCGCACCGCGCCCGAAGCGATCCGCCAATGAGACGACACGCCCCGAGCCCCTCATTGATGTAAGCCCGTCGCCTACGGCGGCGATGGCGATCTCGGCCGACGATGAGGAGGAGCGCGCCATGTTGGACGCGCTGGCCCACGCATCGGGGCGACGCATTTTGACCCTGGTGGGTGGGAGTCGAGCGCTGGTTCAGGGCGACTACGCGGGCGCCATCGGTTTGTTCGATGAAGCCAAGCCGATCGCCGAATCGTTTCCGATCTTTCGCCGCCGTTACAGCACGGCCCTGCTTTGCAGTGGCGACCGGACGGCGGCCGAGACAGAAATGCGCGGCGCCGTCGAGGCCCAGTCTTCGGCCACCAATCTCGGCTATTGGGCGTTGGCGATGGGCGGTCTGCGCTGGGCGTGCCCTGATCACGGTCCGAGTATGGCGCCGGGAGGCAATGTCGCGGCGGCCCTCCATGTGGCCCGACAAGCGGCGGCGCTGAGTGAGGGTTCCGATCAGCGGCTCTGGCTGGGCGTCGGGGCCGAGATGGCCATCCGAGCCGGCGATACGGCCGCGCTGGGCTCGATCAGCGATCTGCTTGATTTCATTGCCCCCGCCAGCCCGGCCGCCCTTCGCTATCGGGCGTGGCGGTTGGTTCTCGACGGCAACCTCGCGGGCGCCGACGCGGCGCTCGATAAGCTGCGGCGACTCACCGGACGAGCTCCCCGGGCCAAGGACCTCGTTGACGCTCGAACAGGGCCGCTGGGCGCGAGTACCTGAAGGGTCTGGCTGTTCGGTAGCTTCGGACGATGGATTTCGAATTGTCCGAAGAGCATCGGATGTTTCGCGATTCGGTGCGCTCCTTTGTTGACAAAGAGATTCGCCCAGTCGCCCGCGAATGGGAGCACGCGGGTCGGTATCCAACCGAAATCGTGGAGAAAATGAAGGAACTCGGGTTCTTCGGCATCACCATCCCCGCCGCCTGGGGTGGACTCGACGCCGATCTCGTGTCGATGGCCATTCTGTTCGAAGAGATCTCGAAGGGGTGGATGGCGATCGCCGGCATTTTGGGCAGCCACTCGTTGGCCTGCAGGATGATCGTCAATAGCGGGACCGAGGAGCAGAAGCGGCGGTGGCTGCCGGAGTTGGCGACGGGGGTGCGCCGCACGTGCATCGCGCTCACCGAACCCGACGCCGGTAGTGACCTGCAGGGCATCAAGACCGTGGCCGGCAAGGACGGCGAGACGTACGTGATCCGGGGCACGAAGACTTGGATCACCAACGCCCGCTACGCCAATCCCATGCCGGTGTTGGTCAAGACCAATCCCGACATCACCCCATCGCACGCCGGCATGAGTATCTTGATGGTCGAGCAGGGCACGCCCGGCTTCGAAGTCACGAAAGACATCGGCAAGCTGGGCTACAAAGGCACCGAGAGTTGTGAAGTCGTCTTCGATGACTGCCGGGTGCCCGCCGACAATCTGTTGGGCGGCGTCGAGGGTCAAGGCCTTAAGCAAGCACTGGGTGCGCTCGAAACGGGCCGTATCAACATCGCTGCCCGTTCCGTGGGCATCGCGCAGGCCGCGTTCGACGCGGCGCTGCGCTACACGGCCGATCGGGAGGCCTTCGGGCAACCCATCAACCGCTTCCAAGCGGTCCAGCTGAAGATCGCCGACATGGCTACCCAGGTGCAGGCCGCCCGGCTCCTTACTTGGTGGGCGGCCTCGGTCGCCGACACCGGCAAACGGGCCGACATGGAGTCGGGCATGGCCAAACTGTTCGCATCCGAAGTGGCCATCACTTGCGCGCTCGACTCGATGCGGCTCCACGGCGGTTACGGCTACTCGACCGAGTTCGACGTGGAACGCCTGTATCGGGACGCGCCGCTGATGGCCATCGGGGAAGGCACGAACGACATTTTGCGTACGATCATCGCCAAGAACCTCATGAAGGGCCTTTGACCATGCTTAGCGTCCACGAACTCGATTTGCCCGATTTGAACCTTCTCGAGCCGGGATCGCTCGCGACAAAGCAGACCGCGGTTGACGACGCGAGGTCGAAACACTGGTTGGCCCGCAATCCTTTCGGGTATGTGGCGTTGCGCTACGAAGACTGTGTGGCGATCTTGCGCGATCGCCGGTTTCACTCGGCCGCCGGCCTCATCACGCAAATGGCCGGACTGCCCGAAGACCACCCCATGAACCGTGACAAGCGCGAGTCGATTCTGTCGATGGAAGGCCCGGGTCACGATCGCTTGCGCCGTCTGGCCGCCCCGGCCTTCACCCCTATGGCCGCCGAGAAGCTCCGTCCGTTCATGCGGTCGGTGGTCAACGAACTGGTCGACGGATTCGCCGCGGATGGACGCTGCGAGTTGGTGCGCGAAGTGTGCGAGCCCTATCCCATCCCGATCATCTGCGAACTGCTCGGCGCCCCGAAAGAAGACTGGCGGCTGTTCAGTCTGTGGGCCACCGACCTGCTGGCGATCTTCAATGGCAACCTTATCGAGGACGGGCCTCGCATCATGGCCGCCCGCTACGCGCTCGACGACTACATCGGGGCCCTTATCGAGCGGCGCCGCTCAACCCCGGCCGACGATCTGCTCACCGCCCTCATCGCCGCCGAATCGCAGGGCGATCGCTTGTCGAGCGACGAACTCTTGATGATGAGCGAGGCCGTGCTCGTGGCCGGGACGGACACGACCCGTAACCAGTTGGCCTGCGCGGTGGCGCTATTTGCCGAGCACCCCGATCAGTGGCGCTTGTTGGCCGACGAACCGTCACTCGCGCAAAGGGCTGTCGAAGAATCGATGCGCGTGCTCGGAGCGGTGCGGGGGACCGCCCGGTTCGCGTCGACTGACATCGAATATCACGATGTGGTTTTTCCAAAAGGAACTCTCGTGTTTCCGAGTTTCATTTCGGCCAACTTCGACGACCGGGTCTGGACCGACCCTCAGAATTTCGATATCACCAAACCCTCGGCGTCCCAACCTCATCTCACGTTCGGTTCGGGCATCCACTATTGCCTCGGAGCAAATCTGGCTCGGGCCGAGCTGCAAGAAGCGCTGCCGATCCTGGCCCGCCGCCTGCCCGATCTGGCCGTCGACGGTCAGATCACTTGGAAGCCCACCACTGTCGGCATCTGGGGGCCAGAGCACCTGCCCCTGCGGTTCACGCCGACTGGGTGAACCGCAGGGGCTCGGAGATTCAGGGGTCGATGCGAGCGGCGGCGTAGCCGGTGATGACGGGCTCGCCACTCTGATTTACCGTGGCCACATCGAGATCGACGAAGTGCTGGCCCCCCTCTTCCCGCAAGGCGGTGACGGTGGCGGTGGCGGTCAGTGAATCGCCCGGCCATACCTGGCGCACGAAACGGACTCCGTATTTGGTGAGGCGCCCGTCGCCCACGTAGTTCGTCAGCATCTTGGCGGTCATGCCCATGCTGAGCATGCCGTGCGCAAACACGCCCGGATAGCCTGCCACCTTGGTGGCGTACAGGTCGTCGCTGTGGAGCGGGTTGTAGTCGCCCGACGTTCCTGCGTACATGACCAATTGGGTGCGGCTGAGGTCGTCGATCACCAATTCGCTGTGGGTGTCCCCGACCTTGAGGTTCTTCTGACTCAGACTCATGACTCCACCACCTGTCCGGTTCGTACGCCGACTCCGCGAGCGGTGATGACGAGTTCGCCGTTCTGGTCGCGGTACTCGGTGATGAACTCGCTGAACATCAGCTTGCCGCCCCGCTTGCCTTCCTTCTCCCAGGCTTTGCCTGGAAGGTTGGTGGCGGTCAGCACATCGCCGGGCGTGAGGTGGCGGTGATACTCGAAGTGTTGCTCGGCGTGCAGTCCGCCACCGTTGCCACCGCCGCCACTGCCCCCACTCGCGTCCCGCTTGATGCCGGTCGGCTCTTTGCCTGAACCGAACCACACCTCCCCGGATTTGGGGCGCAGCACGTAGTCGGGGTCGAATTGGGCCGAAGCTTGGGCGAAGGTCGGAGGGGCGATGATGCGCCCGACCTCGGTCGTCGCCGCATATTCGGCATCGGAATAGATGGGGTTGGGGTCGGCCACCGACCTTGCAAACATCATGATGTGTGTGGCTTCCACTGGGAATCGTTCTACGGCCATACGCCATCATGGCGCGTCGGACCGATAACCCACCAAGCCGGACCGGCAGCTCCCTCCCGGCCGGCATTACCGCGCCGACCTACCCAGGGTTACTTAGGCCTAGGGTCGGCCCGCTCCGGCCACCGCGACGTCGAAGACCACGATCGAGCCTGAGCGGGTATCTCTACACTCTTCGCGACGTGACGACGACGCCGCACAAACGTACAGGGTCGTTCCGCCAAGCATGCAGGCGTAGGCCTGGTCGCCCTCGGCCACCTGTCGGTCATCCAATACCGTGCCACCCTCGGCGACCCGCAAGACCCGGTTGCACCGGGGGCAAGCCGACCAAATCGCCCCTGAGGCGTCGAGGCAGATACCGTCGGGCACGCATCCTTCTGGCAGCTGGGCCCACACCCGACGATGCGAGAGGTCACCGTTGGCGTCGACGGCGAACGCGGTGAGTCGTCCGGCTCCGCTTTCGCCCACGATCAGCGTGGTGCCGTCAGGGCTGATAACGGTGCCGTTGGGAAACGCCAGATCTTCGGCGGCCACCCGCGCCTTGCCGTCGGGTTCCACGACGATGAGGTTGGTGGTGGTGGCCAACGGGTTGTTTCCGTGGAGGTCGAATCCGAAATTGCCGACGTACATGCGGCCGTGGGCGTCGACGACGGCGTCATTGCAGTGAAACGGAGCGAGGGCCCAAAGATTGGCGTGTTCTACGAGCCGGCCATCGGCCTCGCGGCGCAACACCCGCCGATCGGTCATCGACACGATCAGGAGGCGGCCGTCGGGCAGCCAACCGAGTCCGCTGGGCTGATGGTCGACGACGGCTTCGACCCGACGGTCACCGCCGGTCGGATCAATCGAGATGACCTCATCGGCGTGCATGTCGCTGAACCAGAATCGGTCTTCGTGCCAGCGCGGTCCTTCGGGAAAAGCCAGTCCGGTCATGAGGGTTCGCATGCCCCGACGCTAACGGAGGCCATGATGAAGGGGTGACCAGCAACCACCCTTCGACCGAGCGGCACCGCTGATGCGGCTTCTTCGTCCTCGAATCGCCCATTACGCCTGGGGCACCGCCACCGATTTGCCGTCGTTGTTGGGGTTTGAGGCCACCGACGAGCCGTGCGCCGAGGTCTGGGTGGGCGCCCATCCGGCTCTGCCGTCATGGCTCGATCCGGGGCCGGGAACGTTGCACGACGTGGCTCCCGACATCCCCTTTTTGTTGAAGGTCTTGGCGGTCGGATCGCCGCTTTCGATCCAGACCCATCCGTCCGACGCGCAAGCCCGAGCAGGATACGCCCGAGAGAACTCGCTGGGCATCGGACTCGACGCGCCCGAGCGGACTTACCGCGACCCTGACGGAAAACCCGAGTTGGTCTGCGCGCTTACCGAATTCGAGGCGTTGTGCGGGTTTCGATCGGTTTCCGATATCGCTTCTGATTTCGAAGCGTTTGGTCTGGCCGCATGGGCGCATGCGGTGCAGACGCAATCGATCCAACAGGTGGTCGGTCAGCTGCTTACGTTGCCGAAACCGGAGCAGGCCGATTTGGTGACGATGGTTGCCGCCGGCGGTCCGAAGTGGTTGGACCCGGTGGCAAAGCGCTATCCATCCGACGCCGGCGTCGTCGTGGCCGTCATGCTCCAACACTTTGTGTTGGCGCCGGGGGAGGCGCTCGTGCTGCGACCGGGGTTGCTGCATGCGTATCTGGGTGGCGTCGCGGCCGAAGTCATGGGCCCGTCCGACAATGTTCTACGCGGTGGACTCACTCCAAAGTACGTCGATGTGGCGGGACTGATGGAGGTGCTTGAGCCGGACGCGAAATCCGACCTCCGTCGGGCCGGCGCCATCCATCGATCGACCGATGGGTTCGCGCTGACTGTCGGTGCGGCGCCCTCGGTCACTGGTCCGGCGCTCGTATTGTCGATCGCCGATGATGTGTTCGTGGGCGACGAGCCGCTGCTGCGGGGCGCCGCGGCCTATATCGAGCCGGGCGAGACGGTACGGATCGCCGGGGCAGCCCTCACAGCCAGTCGTTGAGCCGAATGTCTTTGGTGGCTTAGCCGTCGACGATGGCTTGGACTTGGAGTACGGGGAATTTGGGTAGGACGGCGGTTTTGTTGAGTTGTTTTTGGAATGGGACACCGTTTTGGGTGTAGTCGCAGTTCCAGTTTGTGGTGACGGTGACGTCGTAATCGCCGATGGTTTGGTAGACGTGGGTGACGGTGCCGTTGGGGTAGGGGGCGCCGGGGTTGTCGAAGTGTTCGTCGGTGTGGTCGCCCCAATCGACGTGGACAGTGTTTTGTCGGTTGCAGTCGTAGTAGACGTATCCGATGCCGTCGGATCGGCTGGCGCCGAATTGGGTGTCGCCGCTGATGACGAGGTAGGAGCGTAGGCCGGTGATGGCTCGTCCGGGTGCGATGTTGGGTTGGGCGAGGGGGAGGTCGCCTTCGAGGAGGAGGTTGTCTCCGGGGATTTGGATGGGGTTTTGCCCTAAGACGGGCGGCGGGGCGGCCGGGCAGGGGTCGCCGGGTATGGAGGGGACGCCGTGGCAGAGGGCTTGGTAGTGAATCCCTGGGTATTTCGCCCGGAACCAGGCGAAATACTCTTCCTGTGTCATCTGGTGCCCAGGATTCACTACAGGGTGGCTGGTGGGCCCAGGGAGATGAATTTTGACCGCTCCTTCGTTCCAGTTGCTCGATACGTCCGATGCGATTGACGTCAACGGGGTGAGACAAACGATCAGGACAGCGGCGGCGCTGGCACGGACAAAAGTGCGCATTCGATTCCCTTCTGGCCGATTTTAACTTTTGTCGCGGGGACATTGAGGGCCAAGCGCCAGCGATCCGTCAATTCGAATAGCTGGAGACCGGGTTTAGTGCGTGTGTCGCCCGGGACGTCGTCGACCACTACCGACAAGCAGTTCGGGGACTGTTCAAAGAGCGAACGTACGTTTTGGTGAACGTCCGCGACATTCTTGAAAGGGCCGCTGGCGGACGATTCGAATAGGCGGCGCTCAAGATCCAATTGGCGCCGTCCGTAGGCTAGTTCGAGTTCGGAAAGGCCTTCGGGCGTTACCGTTCCAGCCCGGCCAAGGATGCGGTAGGCCTCGCCGCCGTGGTGGTCTACTTCGACGGCGATGGCTTCGGCTTGGGTGAGGGTGAGCGGTTGCCAGGTGGTCGTGGGTGCCGCGATCGACGTCGGTGAAGTCGCTGAAGTGGGGGGCGAGGAGACCACCTTCATCGTTGTGGTGGTCTCGACGACGGCGACGGGCACGGTTGACGTGACCACGCGATGAATAGTTTTGCCGCCGCAGGCGCCCACCCCTAGCCCCAGCAGTACCGACATCGGTAGCGTCCATCCCATACGAGTCATCATGACATCTCATGCCACTGAGTACAAGTAAAAGGCTGTATTTTGCGAAACGAGCGCCTTGCGGCGCTCACTTCTCGAAACGACTTGGCGCTTACGTGCTAAAGGACGGACATCTGCTCGTCGATGAGTCGTATGCATGTGTTTTCAATGTCCATCGCCGTGCAAACGTCATGATCAACCCCAATCCGTGGCTCGCATCGCATATCCCTCTTTTCTAGTCGTGTCCGAGTTCGGGCAGATGACCGCTTTCTGCAACGTCGCTGACACGGCGTTCAGAGTTGAGTCGATACTCAGTATACTCTTTGTCCCTGGTCGGCGCCGTAAGTACTCCAAAACCGCAACCTCGGGCTTTGCAACCTCTAGGGCACGAGCATGAGCGCCACGAAGGAAACCTCGGTCGCCGTGCGGAACGGCCTTGTCGTCGGTGCCTTAGGTATTTGTCTCCTTGCCCCTTTCGCTCGACGGTCAAGTATCCTGTCGGATTCGCCGAAAGGACTGGCCTTTGCGATCGTGGGGGCGATTGCGGTCGGCTCGACCTTGCGGGGAATCCGCTTGTACTGGCGAGACGCGTTTCAGATCTGCCATCCCGCCGAACTCGGCCTCGTAGCAGGGGCGTTCTTCTTGCCCCCCATCAGCCAAGTGGTAGTGGTTTGCGTGGCTCGACTCGCGACGGCCTTGCGCTTCCGCAACCCGTGGCACAAGTCCATCTTCAATTTGGGGAAGGACCTCCTAGTACTCGGAACTTTCCTGGTGGCTTTCCGACTTGTGATCGGTATTTCGCCCACAACATCGGCAATTTGGTATCCGGCCGTACTCCTCGGGCTGCTCGTCTCGGGTGCGGCCTGCGCACTCGTGTTCGGCATCCTCTTCGCTTCGCTCGGCCGGACGTGGTCTTGGAAGTCCACTATCCAGACCAGCATGGTCAACGTCGTTCAGTCGGTCCTCGTGGGCTCGGTGAGCTTCGTTGGGGTGTTGTTGTTTCGGCAGAACCCGGTCGACCTCGTGCCGCTCATGGTGTTGCTGGGCGGGATGTTGTGGGGGTTCAACAACTACGGGCAGCTCCGCAACGGCTACCAACGGGTTTCGCAGTCTTACGAATTCGCCAAGTTGGTGGCCGCCACCGCGCCCAGCGACGAGGGCATCGAGTTCATCACCAACCAAGCTCGTCAAGTGCTCGACGCCACGGAGGCCGAACTCGTCCTGGCCTCGGAGAGCGACGATCGGTACGTGGTGCTCACCTCGAATTCCTCCGGGTTGATCCGCCGGGAAAGCGGTACGGCCGAGGTCCGCCCGTTCCTTCTTGACGCCATTCGGACCGGTTCTGTGCATGTCGATTACCACGACGGCCAGTTGGCCGTGCCGATGCGCATTGATCAAGACGTGTTCGGCGTCATGGCCATCGAGATCCACCGACCCAACGGAAAAACCTTTGACGACGACGACAAGGCCGTGTTCGAGGCCATGGCCAGCCAGACCGCCATCTGGCTCGATAACGGCCGACTCGTGGACAGACTTCGGGCCCAGTTGCGTCAACGCGAACACGACATGCTCCACGACGCGCTGACCGGTCTTCCCAACCGTCGCCAATTCCAGACTCGCTCGGCGCTGGCCATCGAGAACGCCCAGGCGGTCGGCGACACCGGCGCGGTGATCCTGCTCGATCTGGACGCGTTCAAGGATGTGAACGACACGCTCGGACACGCCGTCGGCGACGACCTACTTCGCCAGATCGCCGATCGTCTCCTGCTAATAGTGCCGCAGAATGCGGTGGTGGCCCGCCTCGGCGGCGACGAGTTCGCCATTTTGCTGCCCCGCTTGGGCGACGCCAACGAAGGCCTCGACGTGGGCCGTGACATCGCCCGTGAGCTGCGCGAACCCATCACCGTGGGCGAAACCCAACTCCAGGTTGACACGAGCTTGGGCATAGCGGTGTTTCCTCAAGACGGTATCGAGGCGCCCCTTCTGCTCCAGTACGCCGACCTCGCCATGTACGCGGCCAAGAGCAAGAAGACCGTCGTAGAGCGATTCCGTCGCGAACTTGACATGGTGGCCACCCGACGACTCAACCTCATGTCGAAGATTCGCAACGCCATCGAGCAGGGCGAGATGGAGCTGCACTTCCAGCCGAAAGTCGATCTCGAAGATGGCTCGTTGGCCGGCGTCGAGGCCCTGATCCGCTGGACCAGCCCCATTTACGGACCTATCCGTCCTGACGAATTCATCCCCATGGCCGAGGAGACGGGTGCCATCGCCGACATTACGATGTTCGTTCTGCGCGAGGGCATCAAGCAGCAGCGGACGTGGGCCGATGCCGGGATTGATATCGACGTGGCCATCAACTTGTCGGTGCGCAATCTGCTTGACGTCGATCTCAGCGCCAAAATCTCGGCCATGTTGCACGAAGCGAGGGTCGACCCGCAGCGCATCACCCTCGAAATCACCGAGAGCAGCGTCATGAACGAGATCGAGGTGTGCGTGACCAACCTCCACGCGCTCGCCCAGTTAGGCGTGCGGCTGGCGATCGACGATTTCGGTACCGGTCAGTCGTCATTGGCTTACCTGCAACAACTTCCGGTCCATGAGGTCAAAATCGACCGTCGCTTTCTCCGTGAACTCGACACCAATACCGAGGGCCAGACCATCGTGCGTACGGTGCTCGGGCTGGCCAGTTCCTTGCACTTCGATGTGGTCGCCGAAGGGGTCGAGACCCCTGAAGTTTACGAGTACCTCCTCGAAGTTGGCTGCTCGATGGCTCAGGGGTACTACATCGGGCGCCCAGGCCCGGCCGAAGATCTCGAGGGTTGGCTCAGCCGGCGACCTGAGGCGATCGCCCGCCATCACCCGAACGCCCAGGCCTTCAGGGGGCCGTTGGCTGGCGCACCGACGCACTCGTGCGTGTCGACCAAGATCAGGCCGGCCGGGCCGCGGGTCATGGCCGCCGCCTGAAAAGCGCGGGGTCGACGATATTGAGAAATCTGCGCCGAGTTGGGTGTCGGGTTGCTCAGTCCTCGGTGCGGACGAGGTCCATCGCGTCCATGCAGTGCCGGGGCGGTTCGGGGTCTTGGTCGACGGCCCGAGTCATGCGCAGTTCCGTCCCGCAACTGGGGCATCGGTAGCGCAAGTTGACTCTTCGCAGTTCGCCGGCGGGGGGCGGTTCGGGGATGGGTCGGGCGAGACCCTGAAGCATTCCGAATCCGAATTTGAGCATTGCGTAAGCCGCCACCGCCGCGACGGCGAGCTTGAAGATCAGCAACACGCCCTAAAGCGTACGCCGACTCAGCCACCTAGTGTCCACAGGACACTAAAGCCGTTCGACGATCAGTGCGTTGGCCATGCCGCCGCCCTCGCTCATGGTTTGCAGGCCGTAGCGACCGCCGCGGCGATCCAACTCCCAGACGAGGGTGGCCAAAAGGCGGGCCCCTGAGCAGCCCAGCGGATGACCAATAGCAATCGCGCCGCCGTTGATGTTGACGCGGATCATGTCGGGGTGAAGTTCCTTTTCCCACGCCAAAACGACCGCCGCGAACGATTCATTCACCTCAATCACGTCGAAGTCAGCGATGTCGAGGCCCGACTTGGCCAAAGCCTTCTCCGTCGCCGCTATTGGGCCCGTCAACATCGTGACTGGATCGACGCCCGCTACCGCGAAGGTGTGGAAGCGGGCGATGGGGCGAAGCCCGAACTCGTTGGCCTTCGCCTCGCTCATTATCAATACGGCCGCGGCGCCGTCGGCGATGCGACCGGTGTTGGCGGAGGTGATTCTTCCGTCGGGGCGAAACGCGGGCCGGAGTCGGCGCAGCGATGCCGCCGATGCGTCGGCCCGGACCCCTTCGTCGGCGCGGAACCGCTCGGTGCCTCTGCCGGTCTTGACTTCGACGGCGACGATTTCGCGATCGAACCGACCTTCGGACGCCGCTTGCGCGGCGCGGTGATGCGACGACACCGAGTAAAGGTCGCAGTCCTCGCGGGAAATCTCCCACCGCGCTGCGATCAGCTCGGCCCCGATGCCCTGCGGTTGCAGGCCGCCCATAGGCCCGAAGCGGTCGATGAGCGACGGGCTGAACGGCGTACCAGGGCCACTAGCCACCGAGGCCCCGATCGGGACTCGGCTCATGCTTTCGACCCCGGCCGCGATCACGATGTCGTAGGCACCGGCCATCACGCCCTGCGCCGCGAAATGAATCGCCTGTTGGCTCGATCCGCATTGGCGGTCGACAGTGGTGGACGGGACGCTTTCGGGGAACCCTGCGCCGAGCACGGCATTGCGGCCGATATTGAGCGCCTGTTCGCCGACCTGCATCACGCAGCCCATGATCACGTCGTCGATCAACGCGGGATCGAGTTGATTGCGCTGCACCAGCGACCGCAACGTGAACGCCGCCAATTCGACTGGGTGCCAACCCTGGAGCTTTCCGTGGCGTTGGCCCAATGGCGTGCGGACGGCGTCGACGATGACCGCAGAACGAACCATCAAATCGCCAATGTCGGGGTCACGGGCAGGCCTGGAAACCTCGGTGGCCGACGCCCCAAAAGTGGCATCAACGGGCCGAGCCGGTTGCCGCTCGCAGGAGCCGGTCGATGATTGCGACGCCGATTCCTTCGGAGGGGGGGACGATCACGATGAGCGTATCGAGCCCGCGCTCATCGGCG
This sequence comes from Acidimicrobiia bacterium, assembly GCA_025359845.1. GTDB lineage: Bacteria > Actinomycetota > Acidimicrobiia > Acidimicrobiales > JANYDT01 > JANYDT01. The sequence goes on along the minus strand of JANYDT010000218.1, from coordinate 66,279 downwards.
CCGCGAAGGCGGGCGTACAAATCGCGGGCGAACGTATCGAGGTCTTCGACCGACAAGACTTCGGCCCGTTGCAACGCCGATCGGCGTTCGAAGAGGAGGTGTTCGGCGTGGGCTGCGTCGGTCGCGACGATCACTTCGCACGCCGGTGCGTAGTGGGCGGCCAGCATGCCAGGGGCGCGGCTCGGACCCTTGTCGGTGCGTTGAACGGGCCCCACGACCGCCTCGATCGACTCGGCCGTGACCGCCCCTGGCCGCAAAATCGTGGGCCGGTCGGTCGTTAGGTCGACGATCGTCGACTCGAGGCCGACCGCGCAGGCGCCGCCGTCGATGATGACATCTCGCGACGGGTCTAACCACGCTCCGATGTCGGCGACAACGTGTTCGGCTCGAGTGGGACTGACGGCACCGAATCGATTTGCTGAGGGTGCGGCCACCCCGTCGCCGAACACATGCAAGATCTCCAGCGCGACCGGGTGGTCGGGCATTCGCAACCCAACGCTGTCGCGTCCGCCGGTGACGGCGTCAAGGACGGATGGGTGCCGCCAGACCAGCATGGTAAGTGGACCGGGCCAGAAGGCGGCCGCCAGTTCTCGGGCCGAATCGGAAAGCTCACGCCCCCAATCGTCGAGAGCGCCGGAATCACTGATGTGCACGATGAGCGGGTGGTTGGGGGGGCGTCCCTTGACGGAAAAGATGCGGGCCACAGCCGACTCGTCGCGCGCCGCCGCCCCGAGGCCGTACACCGTTTCCGTGGGCATCGCCACGAGGCCTCCGTTACGTAGCGCTCGAGTGGCCACTTCAATCCCCGTCGCGTTCGCTCGGGTGACCTCCACGCCGGCGACGGTACCTTACCCGGCACCCCGAATAAGCGTACGCGCAAGCCGGTGGTACGCCACCGGCCTTCGATTTCTCGTAAGCTGGCGCAATGACGCGCCGCTTTTCCTTTGTCGTCGGCTCAGTCGTCGCCGCCTCCGCACTCTGTGCCGTTGCCCTGATCGGGCTCGTCGACACGGCAGGCGCTCAGGGCGCCGATGCCTTGGACGCCAGCCTTGCGAGCGGGGTGATCGACCAAACGATTGTGAACACGGTGAGAAACGGACCTCTCGAAGCGATAGTTTCGTTCTCGGTGCCGATCGCCGCGCAGCACGCCCTCGAGGTGAGCCAATCGGCGCCCGTCGAGGGCGAGGAGCTGCCGGCCGGGGCCGCTCGCGCCTTGCCGAGGGCATTCGGCGATCTGAAACGATCGACCTTCGCGGAAACGGCCGGCTCCGGGGTTACCGTCGTGAACGACTTCGAAAACGTGAACAGCGCGGTGGTGCGCGTCGCCGACGAGAGGGCGTTGCGAGCGTTGGTCGGCCAAAGCAACGTAACCAGCGTGACCCCGGTACGTCGAATGAAGGCGTACTTGAGCGATTCGCTGTCCTACATCGGGCAGCCGCAGGTAGCCAACGGCAACCCTCCATATCGGGGTGCGGGAACGTACGTAGCCGTATTAGATACCGGCGTTGACTACACGCAACCGGTGTTCGGGTCGTGTACCGCTCCAGGCACGCCCACTTGCAAAGTCGTCGCCTCGATCGATTCGGCTCCTGACGACGGGGTTCGTGACAACCCGCCCGGACAGAATCACGGCACCAACGTTTCCGCAATCGTGTTGGGCGTGGCCCCCGACACGAAGCTCTTCGTGTCTGACGTCGAGCGCGCTGACGGGTTCATCTACACAAACGATGTGCTCGCCGCGGTCAGCTGGGTAGTAGGTCGCAAGAACGCCGGCTTCAATATCAAGGCTCTCAACATGAGCTTCGGCGGCGGGAACTTCAATAGCAATTGCGCAGACGATTCGGGCGTCGCCACCCTGCTCGCCAACGGAATCCAACCGGTGGCTTCGGCCGGAAACGAAGGTTATCGCTCTGGCGGGGTCACGGGCATAGGAGGTCCGGCGTGTATCGCTGGTGTGTTGTCGGTCGGCATGACCTACGGGACGACAGTAAGCGGATTCGGGGCCATTAGTTGGGGTTCGCCCGAAGTGTGTCGCGATGGCCTACCGGTGCAGCCAGACAAGATCGCCTGCGTATCGTCGGCCGCGCCGATCCTTTCGATCCTCGCGCCGGGCTATGAGATCACCGCGGGGGGCGTGACTATGTCTGGCACCTCGATGGCTTCCCCCCACGTGGCCGGAGCCGTTGCCGTGTTGGCCGGGGCCCGACTCACCGCAACCCCCGCAGAAATTCGCACCGCACTCACCTCATCGGGTGTGTCGTTGTCCGATGCCCGAATCGGCCAGTCCTTCCCTCGCCTCTACCTTCCCGGCGCCGTTGCCGCGATCGCTCCCAGCGGCGGTACCGGCGGCACCACCTCGACCACGTCGAGCACGTCATCGAGCTCGTCGTCGTCATCCACCAGTTCGTCGACGACTACCCGCGCCACCACGACGAGTTCTACGACGACCACGACAACTCGTCAGTGTCGCTTCCGGTTCTTCTGTGGCGGTTCGGACGGAGGCACCACGGCTCCGACCACGTCGAGTTCGAGCACTTCCACCACCCAGCCGGCCAACCCCACGACCCAACCGGGCAACCCCACCACCCAGCCGAGCGTTACGACGAGCACCCTTCCCTGTCAGTTCTCCATCTTCTGTGGAAGTGGTTTCGGAGGGTTCGGGGGGTTCGGGGGGTTCCACTAGTTCGGAAAGGGGTAGTGCTGATTCCCGACTGATTTGATCGGGAATTCAGATACACTGCGTCGATTCGTTCTGCCATTGACCAGGAGGTCATCACAATGGGACTGCGCCTCGGCGACACCGCCCCCGATTTCACCGCCGACACCACGGACGGGTCGATCAACTTTCACAGCTGGCTCGGCGACAGTTGGGGTGTCTTGTTCAGCCATCCAAAAGACTTCACGCCGGTATGCACTACCGAACTGGGCCGGGTAGCCAAGCTGAAGGCGCAATTCGACAAGCGCAACGTCAAGGTGATCGGCCTGTCGGTCGATCCGGTGACCAGCCATGTCCAGTGGGAAAAAGACATCGAGGAGACGCAGGGCGAAGCGGTCAACTTTCCGATGATTGGCGACGCCGACCGCAAGGTCAGTGATCTCTACGACATGATCCATCCCAACGCCAACGACACCATGACGGTGCGTTCGGTGTTCGTGATCGGGCCCGACAAGAAGGTCAAGCTCATGATCACGTATCCGGCTTCGACCGGGCGCAACTTTGACGAGATCCTCCGTGTTATCGACTCCCTTCAGCTGACGGCCAAGTTCAAAGTGGCCACGCCCGTAGACTGGAAAGATGGCGATGACGTCATTATCGGCGGGGCCGTCACCGATGACGAAGCCAAGACGTTGTTTCCGAACGGCTGGAAAACGGTCAAGCCGTACCTTCGGGTGGTCCCCCAACCCAACAAGTAACTAGCGCGGTTCGGTCATGCTGGGGGGCATGCCCGAACGACGTACCTCACCGGGCCGCCGTGACTGGATGCTCGCTCAGCCGGCCCGGATCGAGGCTGCGCTCGCGCGGTCACAAAGGTTGCCCAGCGGTGGTTGGTTCGTCGTGGGCTCCACTCGCGCCATGCGAGCCCTGTCCAAACCGAAACGTCTCATGATCAACGGCCACGAGTTGGTGGCGTGGAACGCCTCGGGCGGTGAAGGCCTGTTCGTGGCGCCGGCTGCGTGTCCGCACCTCGGCGCTGATCTCTCGTGTGGGCGGGTCGACGGAGACTTGCTCATTTGTCCATGGCACGGTCTCGCGCTCGGACCGGCAGGCCATGGTGGCTGGAAACCCCGTGCGGTGCACGACGATGGCGTGCTCGTCTGGGCTCGTCTCGACGATGACGCATCGACAGTGACCGAAGCTCCGATCCTCGCCCCGCGACCATTACGCGCGATCGACGCAGTTATCACGCGTCAGGCCAACTGCGAACCCGAAGACATCATCGCCAACCGACTCGATCCGTGGCACGGAGTTCATCTGCACCCTTACGCATTCTCGAAGTTGGAGGTCACCCACGAGTCTGACGAAGCCCTCGACGTTGACGTGACGTATCGGTTTGCGGGCCGGTTTGGGGTACCGGTGAAAGCTCGATTCCACTGCCCCGATCCGCGCACGATCGTAATGACCATCACCGACGGCGAAGGGACGGGCTCGGTCGTCGAGACGCATGCGACTCCCCTAATTCGTGCCGACCAGGCGGGAGGTCCGCAAACCGCGATCATCGAAGCGACCCTCGCCACGTCGGATCGCGCCGGTTTCGCCTACGCCCGGCGCGTCGCGCCAGCGATCCGTCCCATCATGAGACTGTTGGCGTCCCGGTTGTGGACTGACGACGCCCGATACGCCGAACGGCGCTTCGTAATGCGTCGCGGCGAGTAAACATGCGTCGAGTAAACATGCGTCGCGGCGCGTAATCATGCGTCGGCGCGGCCCGCGGTTATGAGCGATGCTGGAATCGGGCCAGGAGCCCAGTCGGGCGGATCGACCACACCCGCTCCGGCTGCACACCCCATTGACCGAGAAGGTGGTTGGCGGCCATGAACCCACTCGCAACGGCGCGCTCCATGAGGGCGGTGGGAAAGGGCAGCTTGACGACGTCGCCGGCCAGCGCCACGGTCGGGAGCAACGACTCCTTCGGCATCGGTACCAGAACTCCGGGGCGCCTCGCCCAAGAACCCGGAGCGAACCCAGGGCAGTCATCGCGCACTAAGTAGCGGTCGTCGAGAATGCGAGCGGTGCGAGTCTCGGGGTAGAGCAAATGAAGGGAGCCGAGAAGTTCCTGTTTCGTGCGGGCGTCGTCATTGGCGTACTCGGGGGCCAGCGCGTACGCGTGCAGCTCAATCACCGCGCCGCCGGTGCGGAGGGCCCAGCGGTGGGCCTCGCCTTGATACCGATCAACCACGCTGATGTTGTCGATCACCCCGATGCCGGCGGTGCCGGCGAACGGCGCTCGTTCCGCCCGGACGGGTCGGTCGAGCCACAACCTCCACACCGCGAACGGAGGGGCCGGTTGAAGCGCCGAGACGTCGTCACGCCAAGACGCAGTACCGAGCCAGGGGTTGGCCGCGACAACTTTCTGCAGCGGACGAACGGGAAGGGCCAACACCAACCCGTCGATTCGTTCGGGGTCGGTCCATGTCACGATGGCCGAACCGGTATGAATGACCACGCCTCGGTTCTCGAGATACCGACGTAGCGGGCGCCATAGGGCGTCGTCAAAGGTTTCGTCGAGCACGTCGAAGAGCAGACCTTCGGACGTGCCGAGAAAGTACAGATGAAACATCATGAGCATTTCGGCCGCACTCATTGACTGTTCCGGATTGAAGAAACTGTGGGCGAAGACTTCGAACAGCATGCGCCGTGCGTCGGTGGGAAAACCCACATCGTCGAGAAACTCCGCTGCACTCATTGCGTCGTAGCGCTCGTAGGTGACATCTCCGTCGAAGGCCAGCATCTCAGCTGCGACCTTTCCGTCCATCGCCCGCAGATCTCGGAGGCCCAACGTTGGCGTGCGTTTGATCAGCGCAGCCAAGTTGAGTGGGGGTCGCCGCGGCAAACCGGCGAAGGACTCGCTCGCCCCGTCGAGCCCCAACAGCGGATAGTCGTCGATGGCGCGAAGGCTTCGCAACGCCGGATCAACGCGACGCAGTAGAGCGCGCACGTTGTAGTACTGGCGAAAGAAGGCATGAAAACCGCGTTCCATCGAAACGTCGTGGCCGCCCACGAGGTCAGGCCACGACGAGACCCGTCCCCCCAGAACCGGCCCGGCTTCGTGCATCTCGACCTTGACGCCGCGCTCGGCCAGCACCACGGCGGCGGCCACACCGGCCAGTCCTGCGCCAATGACAACCGCGCTACGGCTGCCCGGAAGAAGGAGGGAGGGTGCCCCTTTTGTGGCCTGGGGGATGGATCGCGCATGGCGGTCGCGAGCCCCGGGCGGGCCGTTCACGCAGGATCCGGTGGGCCGCTCACCGAGGACGCCGAGCCAGAAACGAATGCACGATGCCCCGTTGCCAACCCGGCACCGGCAGCGTGTACCGGTCGACGAATCCGGCCCGTCGAAGTCGAGCGTCAAATTGTGAAGGGCTGTCGAAGTCGAGGACACTTCGCCACAGATAGCGAAAAATGCGGGTATGGCGGGCTGTTACCAGCCCGTTCGGAATGATGACGGCCCACGCCACGCCCGTCCAAATGGCGACCGCTCGAGGGTTGCCTTTGACGGAATATTCGTGGAAACAGATCGGCGCGCCGGGCTTGAGTAGGTTGGAGATCCGGCCCAGGGCCACATCGGGCTCGGGAAGATTGCGAATGCCGTACGCCATGAGGACGCCGTCGAAGGGCCCGCCAATGTCGGCTGCCGCCGGGTCGGAGGCGTCGCCGAGCACGAAGGTGGCCTGGCTCAACGCCGGTTTGGAACGGGCGAGCGCGAGCATGCCCGACGACGCATCGAGCCCAACGATTTCGGCTTCCGGATACGCCCGGACCAAGGCCTCGGTCGACAGCCCCGTCCCGCAACACAAGTCCAGCAGGCGCGCGCCTCTACCTCGGTCGGCAATGGCGAGGCGGTCGGCCGACAACCGGAGGTGTTCGATGTAACCAGGATTGCGGCGCACCAACCGGTCATATGACCGGGCCACGAGGTCGAAGTCGTCGGGTACTGCTTGCTTGCGGCGCTGTAAATCGATGGCCCGACTCATTGCTGGCTCCGGTGCCCGCGATTTGGCTCGCTCCTGGGCCGGCGATTATCCGGGATCATGGCGCGCTCACCGTACGGCACGCGGGTTGCTCGTTGAGCCATGCGATCGCGGCATTGAGGGTGGGGTCGGTATCGGTACCGAGGGTGGACCAATCGGTGGTGAGGGCTTGATCGGGAGCGATGCGGCCGTCGTGCAATACGCCGGCGCGGTCGACGTCGTAGCTGGTGGTCACCTGCATGAGTGACCCGTCGCCCAAGGTGTAGGCCACGTTCGTGGACGTGACTCCCACTGTTGGTTCACCGAAGATGCGGGTGTCGGGTCGTCCGATCATGGCCAGCACGGCCGCCTCTCCGGCGCTGGCGGTCGACGTGCTGGTGAGCACCGCAATAGGAGGGGCGGGCTGGCGAAGGGGGGTGGCGTTGCCGGTATCGGTGACGGCTACGCCGCTCACGTAGACCCGTCCCCCGAGCAATACCCATGGATCGGTCCGGTCGGTGCGAGCCTGACTCAAGAACAGGCCCTCGCCCACCAGCGGGGCGATCGCGGCGAACATGGGGTACGGAAAGCCGCCCGAGTTGCGGCGCACATCGAGCACCCAGCCGCAGCTGTCGACCTGATTAGCGCTCTGCGTTGCGACGACGCCCGCTTGAATGAAAGCCTGCGTTTTGGCGCCGGTGCCGCGGGTGCCGGGCAGCTCGAGATAGGCGATGTGGCCGATCGATGTGAACTGGGGCAACCGGGCGCTGTCGTACACCCCTCGGGTCATATTCAACTCGACAGGTGCGCCTTCGCCCCGGTGAACAACGCTGATACGCAGAGTGTCGAGCGCGGATTCGGCGACGGTCGGCCCCTCGGCCGGTCGGCCGTTCACGGCCACGATGCGATCGAGATCGCGCATGCCCGCGAGAAACGAAGGGGAGCCCGGATACGGGAACACAACGCCGCCCCGGAAGCGATCAAATCCGAATCCGGTGCTTGTACCCTGCGTGAGCCGCTTGGCCGCATCGGGGTCGGCGAAGCTGCTGTGACCGTCGCCCAGGCCGAGAAGGGCTTCTCGGATGGCCGGATAGGTGTCGACGAGGTTGGCCGCGTTCGTGGCCCGCTGGCGGGCGTTGGCCTTGATGAGTTCGATGTCGACGAGGTTGCGCTGCACCTTGAAGCTGGCCCGCTGAATGCGGTCCAACGCGGCTTCGAGGTAGGCGCTCGGGCTGATCCCGATTGTTGTGGTTGGCGCATTGGCGGGCGGCGCGTTTACCGAGGGCTCAGTAGGCGCGCTCACCGCGGGCGCGGTCGTCGGATTTACCGCTGGCGCAGTCGTGGTTGGCGCAGGTGCGGCGATCGTGGTTGGCGGCGCGGCGATTGTGGCTGGATCGGGGGCGGCGGTCGTGGGTGGGGCCGATGCCGGGGTCGTTGGGATGGACAGGACTGGTGCCGGCGTTGAGCTGGGCGCAATTACGCTGGCTGCGATCGGCGCGGCCTCGGGCACCATGATCACGATCGTCGACGGCTTCGTTAAAACGCGCCCAGGACGACGGTTCCGGCCGAGGCGTGCGGCGTGTGCAGGTCGCCTTGACGGTATTTTGGTTGAGGCCCCAGCCAATGTCGTTGCGCCGACCGTGACAATTACGGCCAGTCCAAGACCCAGCCACCTGTACTGGCGCGGCGCGCCGCCGCGTGGCCAAGATGAGAGGTTCGGCCCAGCGCGCATTTCTCTACGCTAGGCCCTCCGACAACCCTATTTGTCAGCCGGAGACAGGCATTGGCGAAGGCTCGGCCGAAGATCGGCACCGCGGATAGTTTCATTGTTGTGTCAGACCTCTCGATGCCCCCGTTGCCGAAGCGCGAAGACCAACGCTCATCGACGCCACCCCACGCCGAGACCGATCTACCGGCTCGGAGCGATCCGCCCGCCGCTCCTACATCCGGTCCATCTTCGGCCGGCGCTCCACGGCCTCGTCTCGACCCCAGTGTCGTGGATTGGCGGTCACTTCGCCAAGCGGCGACCCAGGTCGCGCAGCGGGCCTATGCGCCGTACTCCAAACTGCATGTCGGCGCCGCCGGGCTGACCGAAGACGGCCGAATCGTGGCTGGGTGCAACGTCGAAAACGCGTCATACGGGCTGACGTTGTGCGCCGAGTGCTCCATGATCAGCGCCCTCCACGCCAGTGGCGGGGGCCGCCTGGTGGCGGTGTCGTGCGTGGACGGGGCAGGGTCGCCGCTCACGCCATGCGGGCGGTGCCGGCAATTGCTCCACGAACATGGCGGCCCGCAGCTGCTTGTCGATGGCTCCCCGCCCCGCTCAATGGCCGAGCTGTTGCCCGGCGCATTCACTCCGGACGACCTCCCGAAGTAGCGCCGCAACAACTCGGGCGTCGCATCGTCGATTTGATCGCGGACGACGAATTTTCGCTCGATTCGAAGAACGTACCCGGCCGTGTCAACTTGACCTGGTCACCCCATCGGCGGGAGCAACGCCAGCACTCGTGCTGCCAATTCGGGGGCTGATCCATCGCCGGGGCGAAGCACCAAATCCGGAGACTCAGGTGCCTCATACGGGTCGTCGATCCCCGTAAAATTGCGTAGTTCGCCGGCCCTAACTTTGGCGTAGAGGCCCTTCGGGTCTCGCCGTTCACACTCTTCTAACGGCGTGTCGACAAATACCTCGAAGAATGGCAAATCCGCCGCAGAGTGGAGTGCGCGCGCTCCGTCGCGGCCGCGTCGATAGGGCGAAATCAGGGGAACGAGGGCGACAACACCGGCGTCGGCGAACAGGCGGGCCACCTCGGCGACCCGACGCACATTCTCATCACGATCGGTGGTGGAGAAGCCCAAATCGCCGTTGAGACCGTGGCGAAGATTGTCGCCGTCGAGCAGGTAGGTGGGTTGGCGTTGAGCAATGAGGAGCTGTTCGACTTCGGCCGCGATCGTCGACTTGCCCGAGCCCGACAAGCCGGTGAACCAAACCGTCGCCCCTCGTATACCTAGGGCTCGCCACCGCTCCTCGCGAGAGACAATCGGAGAGTGCCACACGACGTTCTGCGGGATGAGCCCATCGGCGGCGGCCGAGCCCGAAGACGATGACGGCCCCGGCCCAGAGCCAGACGGAGACGATTCCGCGGTCATTCCGGACCGATGATCATGCCGGCACCGACCGTAGCCATCGATGATTCATCGATGAGAATGAAGCTTCCGGTGGCGCGGTTGCGCCGGTACTCGTCGAAGAACAGCGGTTGCGTGGTGCGCAACGAAACCCGTCCGATGTCGTTCAGCCCGAGTGACTCGACGCCCTCCTGGCGATGCAACGAGTTAATGTCGAGTCGATACCGCAGTTCCTTCACCAAGGCGCGAGCCGTACGGGTGGTGTGTTTGATGGTCAGCTTGGCGCCGGCGGTGAGGCGTGTGCGATCGCCCATCCAGCAGACCATGGCTTCGATGTCTTGACCCACCATCGGCTGGTTGTTGGGCCGACAGAGCATGTCGCCGCGCGAGACATCGAGGTCATCGGCCAATCGGATGGTTACCGACATCGGCGCGCACGCTTCGTCGAGCGATCCGTCAAACGTTTCGATGGCGGCCACTCGGCTCGTCAAACCCGAAGGCAATACCATGACCTCGTCACCCGGTTTGAAAATGCCTCCTGCGACGGTTCCGGCCAAACCTCGATAGTCATGGTGCTCGTCGTTGTAGGGACGGATCACGTACTGGACCGGAAACCGGGCGTCGATAAGGTTGCGGTCGGAAGCAATATGAACGTGCTCAAGATGGTGCAGTAACGAAGTGCCTTGGTACCAGGCCATACTCGCTGAGCGGTCGACGACGTTGTCGCCGTGCAGCGCGGAGATCGGTATGAAAGTAACATCGCCCACATCAAGTTTGCGGGCGAACTCGGTGAACTCGGCACAGACCAGTTCGTATGCCTCTTCCTCGTACCCGACGAGGTCCATCTTGTTGACGCATACGACGAGATGGGGGATGCGAAGGAGCGAAGAAATGAAGGCATGGCGCCGCGACTGCTCGACGACGCCGTTGCGGGCATCAATGAGAATAAGGGCAAGGTCGGCCGTCGACGCGCCCGTCACCATGTTGCGGGTGTACTGAATATGGCCGGGAGTGTCGGCGATGATGAACTTTCGCCTGGGCGTAGCAAAATATCGATAGGCCACATCGATGGTGATGCCTTGCTCGCGTTCGGCTCGGAGTCCATCGGTCAGGAGCGCCAAATTGACATATTGCGATCCCATCTGAATCGATGTTCGCTCGACCGCTTCTAATTGATCTTCGAAAATGGACTTGGTGTCGTAGAGGAGCCGCCCGATCAGAGTCGACTTGCCATCATCGACCGATCCGGCCGTGGCGAGTCTAAGAATCTCTCGATTGTGCAAAGCCATCGCCATTAGAAATACCCTTCTTTCTTGCGGTCTTCCATACCCGCTTCACTGATTTTATCGTCGGCCCGCGTCGCGCCTCGTTCCGTGATCCGGGTGGCCGCCACCTCGGCTATGACTTTCTCGACGGTGTCGGCGGCCGACTCGACTGCTCCCGTGCATGAAGCGTCGCCGACGGTTCGGAACCGGACCAGCTTCTCGATAATCGGTTCATTGGCCTGTGGAGTCACGAACGGCGTGTCGGCCAGCCACATGTTGTCGCGCAAGAAAACCCGACGACGGTGGGCAAAGTAAATCGACGGGAGTTCGATCTTCTCCTCGTCGACGTACTGCCAGATATCAAGTTCGGTCCAATTGGAGATCGGGAACACGCGAATGTGCTCGCCGCGACGGATCTTACCGTTGAACAGCGCCCACAACTCGGGACGCTGATTCTTCGGGTCCCACTGACCGAATTCATCCCGAAATGAAAAGACCCGTTCCTTGGCCCGAGCCTTGTCTTCGTCGCGCCGGGCTCCTCCGAACGCGGCATCGAAGCGCTGCTCCTCAATGGTGCGCAACAATGTGACAGTCTGCAGGCGATTGCGCGACGCTCGCGGGCCGGTCTCCTCGATCGCCCGGCCGGCGTCGATGTCGGCCTGTACCGAGCCGACGATGAGGCGTACGCCAAGTTCAGCGACTCGCTTGTCGCGATACGCGATGACTTCGTCGAAGTTATGTCCGGTGTCGACGTGCACCACGGGAAACGGCACTTTGGCCGGCCAAAACGCTTTCTCGGCCAAGCGCAACATGACGATCGAGTCTTTACCGCCCGAGAACAGCAGGCCAGGGCACTCGAACTCGGCTGCCACTTCGCGCATGATGTGGATTGATTCGGCTTCGAGTTCGCGCAAGTTGCTGAGCGAGTGAGGCGACGGCGTCGCGGTTGTCGGGCCTGGGCTCATGGCTCGGCTCCCTTCGTGATTGGCAGGACGGTGAGGACGGCGGAGGACAAGCCCGAATTGAAAGCCGACCGATTCGGTCAACAATAGGCGATGAACCGACCAGCCTGGGCAAAACAGTGACGGCAGCCTCGTGGAAGGGGGTAAGTTCGGGTCAATGTCGAACGCCCCCGTGTTCGTGTCCCGCGTGACGGGGCTCATGTTGCTGGCCCGCGACGGCTCGCCTGTGGGTCGCGTCGTCGATGTGGTGATTGGCTACCCTGGTGCCGATTCGGCTCCGCCCGTCCTAGGTTTCGTGGCCGAAGTACAGCGACGCCAAATTTTCGTGAACGCCAATCGGGTGAGCGAACTCGACGCCTCGGGGGCCCGGCTGCTGACGGGCACTGTCGATCTTCGCAAGTTTCGCCAGCGCAACGGCGAGCTGCTCGTCAAGAAAGAGCTGTTCGAGCGCACGCTGGGCCGTGAGGTGATCAACGATGTCGCCCTCCGGGCTACCCCAGGCCAGCTGCGCAGCTGGGAGGTGAGTGGCGTTTCGATGGCAGGGACGGGGTTCTTGCGGCGTCGGCGATCATCTCGCATCGCCGGCTGGGATGTGCTGCTACAACTGTTTTTGGCCGGTCCGGCCGAACAGCATCTGGCCGAACTGCGCGATATGCATCCTGCCGACGCCGCCGACCAGATGGCGGCCATGCCCGAACGCGAGAGGGTCGCGCTGGCCACCGCCATGGAAGATGAAGACTTGGCCGACCTGCTCGTCGAATTACCCGAAAACGAAGGCGTCACGATTATTGGGCACATCATCGAGGAGGAGGGGGCTGAGCGGGCCGCCGATGTGCTCGAAGAAATGGATCAGGACGATGCTGCCGACTTGTTGGCCGAACTGCCAGTTCGCGATCGCGAAAACGTACTCAACGAGATGGACCCAGAGGATTCGCAGTCGTTGCGGCGCCTGTTGCAGTACTCGCCGCATTCCGCGGGCGGTCTCATGAACCCCGAACCGCTTATCCTCTCCGGGCAGGCCACGGTGGCCGAGGCGCTGGCGCGGCTTCGTGATCCCGACCTCCCAGCGGCCGAAGCGGCTCACGTATTTGTTTGCGAGGCGCCGCTCGAGACCCCGACGGGTCGGTACCTGGGCCCGGTAGGCTTCCAGCGGCTCCTTCGCGAACCGCCCATGACCCCGCTCGGAAAATGCCTCGACGAAGTGCCCGAGCCGGTCTCCGATGACCTTCCGATCGCCGAGATCGCTCGACGGCTGGCCGCTCACGATGTTGTCGCCGTCCCCGTGCTCGACGCCGCCGGCCGCTTGTTGGGGGCGGTCAGCGTCGACGACGTGCTCGACCACCTGCTGCCCGACGGGTGGCGTCGTTCGGGCTCCCGCACCGGTGGAACGCCCATTTCCGCGTTGTGGTCGGCCCGTAAGCATCTGGAGCCGGTGAGGTGAGCGACCCATGGCCAAGACGCCTGCCTCTCGCTCAGTTCGGCGAGTCGACCTTTCATCGCCGCGCCGACGGAGCCGTTTCCGCTTAGGCATTCACTACGACCCCGATGCGTTCGGCCAGTTCTCCGAGACGATCGCGAGGTTCATCGGCACCGCACGGTTCTTGGTGGTGCAAACGATCCTGGTGGTCATATGGATCTCGCTCAACGTGGCCTTTGCGTTTCTACGCTGGGATAAGTACCCGTTCATCTTGCTGAATCTGGCGTTTTCCACCCAGGCCGCCTACGCCGCTCCCCTCATTTTGCTGGCGCAGAACCGCCAAGAGGAACGCGACCGCCAAGTGATCGAGAGCGACCGGGCGGTGTCGGCTCGAACGCAGGCCGATACCGAGTTCATCGCCCGCGAATTGGCGTCGATCCGACTTACTCTGGCCGACGCCGTGACCACGGAGGAATTGAAGGAGGCGGTGGATCGATCGCTGGACCGCGCCGTTGATCGGGCGATCGCCCGTGTCATTGAATTACGCCGTGAGGCCCATCCCGGTCCATCCACTGACCCTCGTTAGGGTCCGCGGTTCGTCGGACCTAACCACTGACCGGCGCGTTACGGCTGCGAAGGTCAGCGTTTCCAGACGACGTCGAGCTGCTGGGAGGTAGTGAGGGTGACGAGCACTCCTGAGCGATCAGGCAGGCCCACCGCCTTGGCGTTGGTCGCGAAACTCAGTTTCAGGGGCTGGTCTTTGGGCGGGGCGGCGGTCAATCGGAGCACAGTTCCGGGGCGACACCCCATCTCCCATGCGATTGCGCCGATGTCGATGGAGCGATCCCAGGGTGTCGCCACCTGTACCGGTCCGAGCACGACCCCGCCGGCCCCCGGCGCGTACGTCGATCGGACGCCATCACAAGCGACGCCGACACGCGGGAACGGAGCGGTGGTACCCCCCTTGGCGCGGACTCGAATTTTCAGCGCCGGAGTCCCGGCCCAGTAGGTGACCGCAACGGTATTGCCGAATGGGAAACCGAACGTCCCGGTGCGGTCGCGCTGCGGCAGCGGGGCAAGGGGCAAGATATCGGTCGCGGCGTTGGTCACCGGACCGTAAACGCTGGCCGTCCAGAAGCCGCCGGCAGTTTCGCCGGACTTCCATCGCGGACTGACCACGATGCCGCACCGATCGGTTTCCGTGCGCACCGGGACGACCTGTGCGCCAGCACCGGCCGGGTAGAGCAGGGCGGCGTCGACATTGCCCGTACCGTTGCAGCCAAACACGACTCCGAATCCGGCCGCCGGGCCCGGCTTGTCGCCTCGCGCTTCGACGACCACGTTCATGAATTTGCCGGACGGAGGAATCGCGGTGGTCGTCGGGCCCTTGGCCACCGTAGTGGTAGTAGTAGTCGTACCAGCAGTAGTGGTGGATGGGCCCGAAACAATCGTGGTCGTCGTGGTACCGGAACCCGGGATCGTCGAAGCCGAAACCGACGTATTGGCGGGGGGCGCGGTCACCACGGGACCGGCGAGCACCGTGGTAGTGGCCGCGTCCGTGGTCGCCAACGTCGTGGTTGGGGCGAGGATCGTGGTGGTCGGAGGCAGGGTCGTAGTAGTTGCGACAGTGGTGGTTGCGGCCGTAGTCGTCGTCGCCGATATGGTGGTCGTCGTCGTAGGGGCGGTCGTGGTCGTCGTCGTGGTCGGGCAATCTAGGCCCAAGAAGCATGGCTCAGCCGTCGCGGCCGGCGCGAGAGGAGGCACAAACGTCGTGGCCGCGGCCAGGGCTGCGATGCCCAGCGCGACGACAGCGTGGAGCAGCCGAATTCTCCGGATCATTCCTCTATCTTGGCACGGCTCGTCATCGTTTTCGACGGTGGCGGCGGCGCCGGTAGCGTGCGTGGCCATGGATCTGGCCCACCTCGAACGCGCCGAGGCCGACCTTGTCACCGTCGAAGACGCGCTGCAGGCGCTCGACGTTCGGGATCTTTCCCGGGCCGCGGTGCTGATTCAGCGAGCCTTGGGCGCCGAACTTCCATCGGACTCAACCCCATGATCCGGTAATCAATTTCGCTGTCGCGGATCGGTAGTTTTAGTCGCGGTCAGTCGAAGTCGCTACCAGAGCGGCTGTTGCCCAAGTTCGGGCGGCGCGTCGACTAGATCGTCTTCGGGCCCCGCGGCGCTGTCGTGAGAATTGTCGAGCCAGGTCGGTTGGCCTGAGGCGTAGGCCATCCCTTCCAGAAAACCGTCGGCTCGGGCCAGCTTGGGATAGCGCTCGACGACCGCCCAGAACTTGGGGGAGTGGTCCGCGTGTACGAGATGTGCCAGTTCGTGAATGAGCACCGAATCGAGCACCCATAGCGGCACCTTGCCGAGCCGGTCGGAGATTCGGATCGATCGCTCCTGGGTCGAGCAGGATCCCCATCGGGTCTGCTGATTGGACACCCAGCGCACCGATGAGGGCGTCGGCAAGCCGTAACGCCGGGCCAGTCGTGCCGCCCGTTCGTTCAAGTCGACTTCCGATGACGCTGACTTCCTTTCGAATCGTTTGCGCATCTCGTCGACCCACCTAGCCTCTTCCGCCTTCGACATCCAGGCGGGAATGGAGACTTCGAGAACACCATCGATGAGACGCGACGAGACTGTCTTGCGGCGGTTCTTCGACCGCAGGATGCGAACTTCGTCGAACGTCATGACCACTCCGCCTGTACGATTTAGAGGACGACCGGGACTGGGTCGGGGAAAGACGAGGCCGAAGGGGCTGAGCCGAGGTCGACCCGATCACCCGGCGTGACCCGTCCATTGGCCAATCCGAACCAGCGCCCGCTTACGTTGGCGACGGGAGCGGGATTCGTCCCGTAGTGCACTTCGAGGGTTCGGATCACGCCCCCATGAGTCACGACCAGCGTCCGTTGTCTGGTTGAGGTAATCGCCTCAAGGGCCGTCGAGATGCGGGCCCGGAACTCGGGTTCATATTCGCCTTCGGGGGGTCGATCAAGCTCGCCCCGGCGCCACGCGTCGAGCCAGCCAGGCCACTGCGCCTCGATCTCGGCGGTGAGCTTGCCCGACCAGGCCCCAATATCTCGCTCCCGCAAACCCTCTACGACCTCGATGGCGAGAGGCGTGATCGTGATCGCCGATTGACCCATTGCCGCGACTAATCGTTCGGCGGTTTGGCGGGCCCTGAGCAGATCGCTGGCCACGACCCGATCGAAACGCGGGTCGATGTCACGAAGGATCGTCCCAGCCCGATCGGCCTGCGCTTCACCTTCGATTGATAGGGGCACGTCTTCCCACCCCTGCCAGCGTCCGGCCGCATTCCACGCAGTGACGGCGTGGCGGACGACGAGAACGTGCATGGCGGCCAAGTGAAGCAGACTGACGGGGTGGCCAAGCTCCGTTTGTTCGCGTCGGCTCGGGTAGCGGCCGATACCGGGCACGCGGAGTTTGACGAGCCCACTGTCGCGACAGTTCTAGCCGCAGCCTCGGCTCGATTCGGAGTCGCTTTCGCTGAGATTCTGCCGCATTGCCGGGTTTGGGTGAACGGCGAACCGGCCGAGCCCGAACAATCGGTCGGGGCCGCGGACGAGGTCGCCGTGCTCCCGCCCGTGTCGGGCGGGTAACCTTTCCGGTTATATGTCGAACCGGACCCTAGAGCGCGTGTTGCATGTCGGCTATCTCGCCGAACTCGACGCGCTGGCGCTGGAGGCGCTCCGCCAGAAACGAAACGAGGCCCAGCGCCTCGAAGACGCCTCCTCGTACTTGCGGCGGCTGGTGCAGGGCCGCCTCGATGTGATCGGCCTCGAGATTCGCGCTCGTGTCTCCGACGAACGAACTGATGTAAGCGCCATCGTCGAGCAGCTTCCGCAAGCACTGGCCGATGGCGTGAGCCGTACTGCGACCGGTCGTCTGATTGATGCTTCGGCGCCGCCGGAAGAGCAGGAGGAGTGGGCTACCGACCGTGTTAATTCGGTGTGCGGCGGAGTTGACCTGGCCAGCGTGCCCGAACTCGCTGACGATACGCTGTACGCCCTCACTGACGCTCTCAACGCTCTGGAGCGGGCGGTCTCGACGGAGCGGCGAAGGCTGCACGATGTGATCGATGCCCTGCAGGCCGAGCTGGTCAAGCGGTATAAGTCGGGCGAGGCTAAAGTCGAAGGATTGCTTGGTGGTTGATTTGCCCGACCCGGGCTCGGCGCCCCACGGTCTCAGGTCTTCGGCGCGGAAGAATTTGCCTCCGCTCGACGTTAGAAATCTTTGGTCATGAGTCAGCCTCCGTCTGTCGCCGTCGTTTGCCTGCACACGTCACCGTTGGCCCAACCGGGCACGGGCGATGGCGGTGGAATGAACGTCTATGTAAAGGAATTGTCAACGGCGTTGGCCCGGGCCGGAGTCGAGTGCGACGTTTACACCCGTGCCACTGATCCGACCCAGCCGGCTACGGTGTCGGTGGAACCGGGCTTTCGCGTGCATAACGTGCCTGCGGGCCCGTTGGCGGCCGTGGCCAAAGAAGACCTTCCCGGATTACTCCCGACCTTCACCGCCGCCGTTCGAGAACGGTTCATAGCGCAGAAGCCCGACATCATTCATGCCAATTACTGGCTCTCGGGAGCGGTGGGACACCTCCTTAAGCACGAGTTCGACGTTCCGTTGGTGACGACCTTCCATACCCTGGCGAGAGTCAAGACGGCGAGCAACGACCCCGAACCGGAGGCCCGAGCGGGAGCGGAGGAGTCGATCATCGGCTGCAGCGACGCGGTGCTCGCCTCCTGTTCGATCGAGGCCGACCAGCTCGTGACGCTGTACGACGCCGATCGCGCCCGCATCGAAGAAGTGCCGCTGGGCGTGGACCGGGCCTATTTTTCGCCGGGGTCGTCGGCCGGGGCTCGGAGTGCGGTGGGGTTTCCCGATGTGCCGACGGTTCTCTTCGTGGGCCGTATCCAGCCGCTGAAAGGCGCGGATTTGGCCGTGGAAGCATTCGCCCGAGCCGACCATCCTACGGCCCGACTGGTAATAGTTGGCGGTCCGAGTGGACGCCATGGCATCGAGGAGGTGGATCGGGTTCACGACCTAGTCCGCGCCAGGGGGTTGAGCCGACGCGTGCAGTTCGTCGATCCGCAACCTCATCATCTCCTGTCGACCTATTACCGGGCCGCCGATGTCGTGTTGGTGCCGTCGCGATCGGAGTCGTTCGGTCTGGTCGCCCTCGAGGCGGCTGCGTGTGGCACGGCCGTGATCGCGTCCCGAGTCGGGGGGCTGCAAACCATCATCGACGACAACATCACCGGCGTGCTTGTCGATGGTCGGGACCCCGACATCTGGGCCGACCACCTTTGCCGGCTGCTGGCCCATCCGTCCGAGGCCGTTTTATTGGGTGAAGCCGCCGCACTGCGCTCGAGGCGTTATGCGTGGTCGGTCACGGCCGGTCGTCTGCGGCGACTGTTCGGTGACCTTCGCGCCCGCGAATCGGTCCTGGCGTGCGTTTAGCGTCGGCGCCAACACTGTCAATCGCCCAGTGAGCACGGTACCGCTCGATTCGCTGTCGTTCGCAATGCTTATCGATGCGTGGCTGAGCGATGAGCAGCGTGACAACACCACCATCTTGGCCATCGATCGCGACATTGAGCCGCAGCGCTGGTATGTCCGCATGCGAGGCGATGAAAAGCAGATCATTACCGTATGGCTGACCCTGCGCGAGATGACCCTGTACGCGGAGACATACTTCATGCCTGCTCCCGAAGAGCAGGTCGCGGCCTGTTTCGAGTACCTCTTGCGGGCTAATCAGCGCCTCTTTGGCATGAAATTTGCGATCGGAGACGAAGACGCCGTCTACTTGATCGCGCAGCTCCCGCTCTCGGCGCTCGGGGGTTCTGAAACCGAGGCCAGGGCTGAACTCGATCGGTTGTTGGGGTCGGCCTACGCCTATTCCGAAGAGTGTTTCTCCACCGCCATGAGCATCGGTTTCGCCAGCCGCTACCGGCGGTGAGCCGGCGCTCACTTCTGCGAGCGTCGACTAGTTGGAAATCATCAAAGATCGGCCTTGCGCGGTGCCTCTCGCGGCGTGTAGCGTTCTCATAAGACAGAAGGCCACGGTGCCGTGTCGGTTCGTTCGGGGAAGTGCGAGCCGGCCCGCCGAGGCCTTCTGCCGCGCCTCGTCCCTTGTCCACAGTAACCTGCGCCCACGATGGATGCTCAGGTCAAGTTGCTCGTCGTCGGGGGCGGCAAGATGGGCGAGGCGTTACTCCACGGACTCGTCGCCGCGAGTTGGTGTCGGCTCGATGAAGTCGTGGTTGTCGAACCGGTAGCCCTCCGACAATCCGAACTCGCCCACCGGTTCAAAGGGCTACGAGTGGAGGGCGAAATCACGCCAGGGCTCCGAGCCGAAGGGGCGATAATCGCCGTCAAACCGCAACACGTGGAGGGCGCCTGTCGGGCGGCGGCGCCGGCGCTGGCCGGCGGGCGGGCCTTGTCGATCGCCGCCGGGGTCACGATCGCCAATCTCGAGCGGTGGCTCGGGCCCGACGTGCGGGTGGTGCGGGCCATGCCCAATACCCCGGCCTTGGTTGGGGCCGGAGCGGCGGCGATCGCCCCGGGCACCACCGCCCGGCCCGATGATCTGGGCTGGGCCTCAGAGCTGCTCTCGGCCGTGGGCATCGTTCGCACAGTTGGCGAAGCCGCTCTCGACGCAGTCACCGGTCTTTCTGGTTCGGGTCCGGCGTATGTGTTCCTGGTCGCCGAAGCGCTCGTCGAGGCGGGCGTGCTCGTAGGCCTGCCCCGCGACACCGCCTCGGCTCTGGCCATTCAGACCCTCCTCGGCGCGGCTCGGTTGCTCAGCGAGTCCGGTGACGACCCTGGCGTTCTCAGGGCAAACGTCACCTCGCCCGGCGGCACGACTGCGGCCGGGCTGCGCGTCCTCGAGCAACGCGGCGTGCGGGCCGCGTTTCTCGACGCGGTAGTCGCCGCCACCGAACGCTCTCGCGAACTAGGCGGCTGACATCCGCAAGCACCGAACCGAAGCGATGACGCCATGAGCGCCCCCGTTATCTCGTTTTTGACCGACTATGGGCTCGTCGATGAGTTTGTCGGCGTCTGCAAGTCGGTCATCGCGCAGCTGGCGCCCGACAGTCGGGTGATCGATATCAGCCACGACATCGAGCCTCATGACATCCGGGCCGGCTCGCTAACCTTGGTTCGGGCCGTTCAATACATGGCCGACGGGGTGGTGTTGGCGATCGTCGATCCAGGCGTCGGGACGGCCCGTCGAGCGGTGGCCGTGAGCGCAGGAGCGCTGGTCTTCGTCGGACCCGACAACGGTTTGATGGCGCCGGCCGTGGCCATGTTGGGGGGTGCTATCGGGGCCGTCGAACTTACGAACCCGGCCTTTCATCTGATTGCGCCTGGCCCTACTTTTGCCGGGCGCGACATCTTCGCTCCTGTGGCCGCGCGCTTGAGTTCGGGGACGCCCATGGAGGAGTTCGGGCCGGTGATCGACCCGGTCACGTTGTTGCCCAGCGTGTTGCCGCTCACGCGGACCTCGGGCGAAGACCACGAGATTCTCATTGGCGAGGTGTTGTGGGTCGATCGCTTCGGTAACGCGCAACTCAACGTCGACCCGTCGGAGATCGAGGGTTTCGGCGATGTGCTCTCGTTGCGTTGGGGAGGGCTCTTGAAGACGACCCGTACCGGTCACCGCGCGAACACCTACGCCGATGTCAAGACCGGACAAGTCGGTCTCATCGTCGATAGCTATGGCCTTTTATCGATTTGCCTCGATAGGCATTCTGCCGCCGTCGAACTCGGGCTTTCCGCGGGCATGTCGGTCACGCTGTCGGTCGCCGTCTGAGCGGCGGGGCATTATTGAGTCATGCGGCCCGCCACGACGCTCGTCCTCGTCTTCTTGTTGCTTCTCATTATGGCCGCCGCCGTTTACCAGTTCGCATTCCAGTTCAGATAGGGGTTGCGTATGAACCTGGCATCTTTGATTGCCTCTCATCCCGACGCCGCCCCGGCCATCCTGAGCGCCAACGAGGTCACAACGTACGGCGCGCTACGAGCCCAAGTGGCTGCCCTGCGCGGGGGCTTGGCCGCTTTGGGGGTCGAGCCCGACGACCGAGTCGGGCTGATGCTGGCCTCGAACTGGTATTTTGTGGCCGCCTACCTGGCCGTGCTGGGTAGCGGGGCGATCGCTGTACCGCTCAATCCTCAGAGCCCTACCGCCGAGCTGAGCGCAGAGTTGGCTTCGGTGCGCCCTAAGGTGGTCGTTGTCGGGCCGACGGCGGCCGATGCATTCGCTAAGGTCGACAGGTCCTGTGTCGGCATTGCGACCGTGCTCGTGCCTAATGGCGTCGATCTGGCCGACGCCCTCTCGTTCGAAGACCTCCTCGTTAGTGAACCGGCGCCGATCGTCGATCGACCCCCTTATGCCCCCGCGGTTTTGTTGTTCACCAGCGGAACGGCGGGGGCGCCCAAGGCGGCCGTGCTCACCCATGGCAACCTGCTCAGCAACATCGCCCAGGCGCAGGCGTCGTCGGGCAACGATGTTGTGGGGTCTGATGTGGTGCTCGGCGCATTGCCGCTCTTTCATGTGTACGGGCTCAATGGGGTGCTTGGACGGGCGTTGGCGGCGGGCGCTCTGACCGTCCTCGTTCAACGTTTCGATCCGGCGAGTTCGGTGGCCACGGTTCGCGACCGCGGCGTCACCTTGATAGTAGGCGTGCCGTTGATGTTTGACGCGTGGGTCCGCCTCGACGACGGGGAGGCAACCCGGGCCGACTTTGCGACGGTTCGGGCTGCGGCCAGCGGTGCCGCTCGCCTCGACCCGAACGTGGCCGCGGCCTTCCAGAAGCGCTTCGGTGTCGCCATAGGCGAGGGCTACGGCCTCACCGAGGCGGCGCCGATCGTGACCGCGGCCGCGCAACCGAATCCCGTGCCCGGTACTGTCGGTCGCCCAATACCGGGGGTGGAGGTGCGCATCGTCGACGAGAACGGTGATGACACGGTGGCTGGAGACGCCGGCGAGATCTGGGTGCGCGGCCCGAACGTGTTTCCGGGTTACTGGAACGACGCCGAGGCCACGGCCAGGGCTTTGACTCCTGAGGGGTGGCTTCGGACCGGAGACATCGCGGTCATCGACGACGACGGCGAGTTGACGATTGTCGACAGGGTCAAAGATCTCATCATCGTGTCGGGTTTCAATGTGTATCCCGGCGAGGTCGAGGAGGTGCTCGCTGGTCATCCCGGAGTGGCCGAAGTCGCCGTCGTTGGCGTGCCCCATCCCCACACCGGCGAATCGGTGAAGGCATTCGTGGTCGCGAAGCCCGACCGAGCCCTTGAAGAGGATGAAGTGATTGCCTACTGCGGCACCTATCTGGCCCGGTATAAATGCCCGTCGAAAGTGCTCTTCGTTCGCGACCTGCCCCACGGCGTCGCGGGCAAGATCTTGCGCCGCGAACTGAAGATAGGCGGCATCTGACTATTACTCGAGGGCGCCGGCCACGAGTAGCTCGGCGAAGCGATCCGCGTCGTAGCCGAGAATTTCGGTGAGCACTTGGTAGGTGTGCTCGCCGAGCGACGGCCCAGCGTTGGTCACAACCGCCGGGGTGCGCGAGAAATGGGCCCGCGGCCCTTCGATCGTGGCCGTGCCGAGCGCTGAATTGGGAAGGGTCATGAAGTGCCCGCGGGCCGCCAGTTGCGGATCGACGGCACACTCGGCGGAGTTCTGGACGGGATGGGCGGCGACGCCGATGGCTTGAAGCGTTTCGGTGGCCTCGCTCGGATCGCGCCGGCTCGTCCAGGCGGTGATCGACGGTTCATCGAGTTCGCCCACGAGCGCTTTCAGGCGGGCTCGTTGCTCGTCGTTCTCGCAGGCGACGGCGATCCATCGGTCGTTGCCCAAGGACCGGAACACGCCGTGGGGATGCAGATTTCGATCGCTGTTACCCGGTCGCGGCCACACCCGGCCGTTGAGGTTGTACTCGAGGATGGCCGGCGCCAGCGTATGAAGGGCCCCTTCGGCCTGCGCGAAGTCGATGTACTGACCTTCGCCGGTCCGGCGTTGATGATCCACCGCGGCGAGCAGCAAACACAGCGCGAAGCGGGGGGCGATGTAGTCGGTGTAGGCGCCGTAAGGCCCGCACGGATCGCGGTCGGGCCAGCCGGTAATGCCCAGAAACCCGCTCACTGCGGCGGCCATCGTGCCAAAACCGGCGAACGATGAAAGCGGGCCGGTCTGGCCGAAAAGACAGCTCGACATCATGACGATCTTCGGGTTGATGGCCTTCAGCACGTCGTATCCGAGTCCGAAGCCGCGCATGGCTTTGGGGGAGAACGACTCGAGCACGACATCGGCCCACCGAACCAGGTCGAGGATCACCGCCTTGCCTTCTTCGGTGCGCACGTCGACGGCTATTCCGAGCTTTCCGGCGTTGAGGTTGGCAAACAGCATGGATTGTTCGGCGCCGGTCACGTCATCCTTGAAAGGCTGCAGTGTGCGGGCTACTTCGACGTGTTTGGACGACTCGACTCGCACCACGGTGGCGCCGTAGTCGGCCAGTGTCCGACTCACGGCCGGTCCGGCCATGACCCACATGAGGTCGAGGACCTTCAAACCGGCGAGGGCCGGTCGCGCCCCATCGCCGGCCGGCTGGGCTCCGCTGGGCTCGCCTCGCGTTCGGGGGGGTTCGGCCAACACCGCGGCGGTGTCGTGTCCCAACTTCGGGGCGGAGGCGAGCCTGAGGAGGGGAGTGGCGCTGCACTTGCCGAAGGGCCCTGGGTACGTCACCCCGTCGATGTGATCCCAGTAGCCGCGAGCCTGCAAATGTTCGAGATGTACGACGTCGTCGATCATCGTCACGCCGACGATGAGTAGCCCGCGCTTCTGGGCCGTCGCCATGAGTTCGGCCTTGGTCTTGCTGGCGCAGAACCGTCCGACGATCTCCTTGACCCGTTCGTACTCCGAGATGGGTTCACGACCCGTTGCGATCAGGCCGTAGTACCCGATCCAATCCTTATCGCGGGTCGCTTCATCGCAAAACCCCTCTTCCCACACCCAGCGCATGAACTTGACGGTGAACGGACCGATTCCGGAGCCGAAGAGCAAAGACACCGACACGTAACCGTCCTGGCACGGCCACACAATGCGAATCAACATCGGACCCAACCGCAGTCCCCCGGACATTCGCTCCATTTGGGTGGCGTTGTTCGGGGCCGAGAGGATGGTGGACTGGGTGGCCGCCGTCGCGCATTGCTGCGCCGACACATCAATGTACTGACCGAGACCCGACCACGACCGTTCGTGCAACGCGATCAGGACGGCTCCCGCGAGTTCGGCGGCGCCATGGGCGAATGCTTGGGGCACACCGACCTGGACGGGCGCCCGATCGGCATCGCCCGTGATCGCCATAGGACCGGCCGATGCCCAGACGGTGAGGTCGGTGGCGGCCCAGAGAGCTTTGGGCCCGTCTTGGCCGAACGCCGTGACCGAAGCCATCACGAGCGCCGGGTTCAGCGCCGAAAGATCGGCGTAGCTCCATCCAATGGCGGCCAAGTCGCCCGGGCGGCCCGACTCGATAACCACATCGGCGCCCCGCACCAAACCGCGGAAATGCTCCCGATCAACTTCCGATGCCGCCAGATCGAGAACGACTGACCGCTTTCCTCGGTTGAAGCTGCGATGCCACAGGCTGGTCTCGTGGCCGGATTGGTCTCCGGCGAATGGCGCCAAACGGCGTGACCTGGATCCCCCCGGCGCTTCTATGGCGATGACCTCCGCCCCCAATTGGGCGAGCATCTGTCCGGCCAGTTGACCCCGTTCATCGCACAGGTCAAGTACCCGATATGGCGACAGCAACACGTTCAATCCCCCTTGGTTGTGGCGCGTAGCGTATCCGTCGCGGTTCGTCCTCACGCGACTGTCGGGCCGGCGGTCATGTCCCCTTCGTAGGTCCACTGGTGGTGCCGGTTGTCGTGACGAGAAACCCCACGAACAAGATGGCGATGCCGATGGTAAGGGTGATACTGAAGGCCCGCATGGCCCCAAAAGCCGAATTGAGCAATCCGCTGGCCGACAACGTGAGCGTGCCCAAGGCAATGAGGGCGAGCCCGCCGGCGCGTTTCGGCTGTCGCCGCCGGAGCTGCCAAACACCGATCGCCGCCCCGATGAACACGACCGAGGCGCCCACGCCGCTGGCCACCGCAGCCAGTACACGAGGTGCCGGGCCGAACACCTGCGACCCTTGGGGCAGGTCATCGGTGGGAACCGGCGCCCGGAGCGGTGAGGAGATGACGACGCCTAGAGCGAAGGCGCCGAGCAGGCCGACAGCCACGGCGATGCGGTCGATTACCCGTCGGCGGATCTGAACATAAAGTTGTCCGAGCGCCAGGAAAGGTACGTTCAAGACCGCCCCGAACGCAAAGAAAAGGCGAAACGATGAGGCGCTCCAGCCTCGGGCCGAGCCCCAGGCCAGGGCCGCGGCCCCGACCGCGAACATGCCCAACGCCACGGTCCAGGCCAAGAGTTGGCGGGACCGGCGAAGTAACCAGCGTTCGAGGGTGCAGGCCCCGAACGCCACCGAGAAGAGGAAGGCGGCCACCGCCAAAGCCGTGGTCACGTCGTGGCGCGGGACGCGCCGGTTGAGGCCATGGTCTTCAAGCCATCGCAGTCGTCCACAAGGGTGACGATACCGGAGGCCGGCGAACTTTGTGCCCGGATTCACAAGCGGGTGTAGGATCAGGAGCGATGCGCACCCCCAGGCGGATCCCCGAGGTTACGATCGCCCGGCTGCCCCTTTACCACCGCGGTCTCGTTGACCTGGCCAAGACCCATTCGGTCACCGTCTCATCGGAAGAATTGGCGGAGTTGGCCGGTGTCAACGCCGCCAAAGTTCGCAAAGACTTGAGCTATCTGGGCACCTACGGTACCCGTGGCGTGGGCTACGACGTCGACAATCTGCTCCACCAGATCAGCCGGGAACTCGGGCTAACTCAGAACTGGCCGGTGGTCATTGTTGGGATCGGCAATCTCGGACGGGCGTTGGCCGGCTACGGTGGTTTCAGTACGCGCGGGTTCGAGGTGGCCGCCCTGCTCGATTCTGATCCGTCCAAACGAGGGCAGAAAGTCGGCGAATTGGTGGTGCGACCGACGAGCGAACTGGCCGAGATCGTGAAGGCGCGGGCCGTGGCGATCGGCATCATCGCCACGCCCGCGCCCGCAGCCCAAGCCGTGGCCGACCAGCTGGTGGCGGCCGGAGTATCCAGCTTGTTGAACTTCTCGCCGACCCTGTTGGTGGTACCCGATCACGTGGCCGTCAGGCGGGTCGACCTCGCCCTCGAACTGCAGATCTTGAGCTTTCATCATCACCACCGCGACCCGACCGGGCCCGACGCCGAGTACCCGGATGAACTGTCGATCGGCTTGGGCGCATTGTCAGCGAGCGTCAGGCCCCGCAGGGGCGCCGCGACCACCGGTTCTGTTCGCCCCGCGACGAAGTGCAGGGGGTTGGCGTGAGCAGGTACGCTAATTGCGTGTCGAGCTGTTCGAGAGGGCGCTGACCCATGTCGATCGTGGCCGTTGGAGTCGACCATCGCAGCGCCCCGCTGTCACTCTTGGAGCGCATGACAGTTCCCGCCGCCGGCCTCGACAAGGCCCTGCACGAGCTAGGGAGTTCCGATCATCTCTCTGAGGTGGTCTTGATCTCGACATGCAACCGAACCGAGGTCTATGCCGTCTGTGAGGGTTTCCACCCCGCGGTCGACGATATTCACCGCTTCTTCTCGTCGCTTTCGGGCCTGCCTATGTATCGCTTCGTCGAGACGTTGGTCACCCGGATCGACGATGAGGCCGTCCATCACCTGTTCCGCGTGACTGCCGGCCTCGAATCCGCGGTCGTCGGCGAGTCTGAGATCTTGGGCCAAGTCCGCGAGGCGATGATGCGCGCCGCGCCCGGTCCCCGCCTTGATGCGCTGTTCCGCCACGCCCTCGAGGTTGGCAAACGGGCCCGGACCGAGACGGCGATCGCGCGGGGCACGGCCTCGGTGAGCCATGCCGCCGTCCAGTTGGCCGAGGCGCAACTCGGGTCGCTGGTCGGACGGTCGGTGTTGGTGCTCGGGACCGGCGAGATCGGCGTGAGCATGACCACGGCGCTTCAACACGCCGGTGTCGGTGAGGTGCTGGTGGCCAACCGGACTCGCCAGAAGGCCGCCGCCTTGGCGGCGAGAATTCAGGCCACCACGGTCCCGCTCCACGAACTGCCGAGCGCGCTGGCCCGAGTCGACGTGTTGTTGACGGCTACCTCCTCGGCCGAGATCGTGTTGGGCGTCGACGACCTCGCCGCGGTGATGGCTCTGCGCCAGGCCCCGCTGCTCGTCGTCGATGCGGCCATGCCCCGCGATGTCGACCCGGCCGCCGCTTCGCTCGATGGGCTCACGTTGCTCGACCTCGACGCGATCCGGACGTTTGTGGAAGCCGGATTGTCGTCGCGTCGGGCCGAAATAACGTCAGTTGAAGCTATAGTTCGCGACGAACTCGATCGGTTCGCGGCCGGCGCCTCCGCCCGCCAAGTCGCTCCGGTCGTGACGGCGTTGCGGGCGCAGCTGGAGTTGATCCGGTCGGCCGAGCTGGCTCGCTATGACTCTCGTCTGTCAGGACTGACCGATGAACAGCGCGAGGCGGTAGCGGCCCTTACCCGTCAGTTGGTGGGCAAGATCGCTCATGAGCCGACGGTCCGGTTGAAAGAGGCGGCGGGCACCATTAGGGGTCAACGCATGGCCGATGCCCTGCGCACCCTGTTCGATCTGTGACCACCCAGCTGCGGCCGTTGCGAGCGGCGACTCGTTCCAGCCCGTTGGCCCAGTTGCAGACGGCGTTGGTAGCTGCGCTCGTCGGCGCCCTGCCATCCGGTCCCGCGATTACGTCAGTATTGGTTGACACGCTCGGCGACCGTACCCAGACGGCGAACACGCCGCTGCATCGCATCGGCGGACAGGGCGTATTCGTGAAGGAAGTGCAGGAGGCGGTGTTACGTGGCGACGCTGATTTTGCCGTCCATTCGGCCAAGGATCTGCCCTCGCGCCCCACGCCCGGGCTGGTCATCGCCGCCTTTCCGCTGCGGGCCGACCCGCGCGACGGGCTCGTAGGTTCGCGTCTCGTCGACCTGAGGTCCGGGGCCAGGGTGGCGACCGGATCGGTTCGGCGGCGGGCGCAACTCGCGGCCCTGCGGCCTGACCTGCAATTCTTCGAACTGCGGGGCAACATGCACACCCGTGTCGAGAAGGCAGCCGGATTCGACGCCATCGTGGCCGGCGTGGCCGGGCTCACACACCTGGGCCTCGAGGGGCACTTCGCCGAGCGACTTGACCCGGCGGTGATGCTGCCCCAGGTCGGCCAGGGCGCCCTGGCGGTGGAATGCCGGACCGATGACCGCGCCACTGTCGAGCTGCTGACTCTCATTGATGATGCCCGAGTCCGGGCGTGTGTGACCGCCGAACGGACATTTCTGGAGCGGCTCGGGTCGGGTTGTGACCTTCCGGTCGGTGCGCTTGCGGTAATGGTCGAAACGGGCGAGGTGCATATCGAAGGATTGATCGCGGCACTCGACGGCTCGACGGTCGTGCGGGGGGTCGGCATCGACGGTGCCGCGCTGGCCGAATCCTTGCTCGACCGCGGTGGGCGGGTGCTCCTTGCCCGTTGAGGGCCCCTTGTGGGGGAGGACGATTGCCGTGACCCGGGCCGCCGACCGGGCCGGCCCGTTGGTCGAACGGCTCGAGGCCCTCGGGGCGACGGTGCTGGGGGTGCCGATGATCGAGACTGTCGATCCGACCGATGGCGGGGCCGCGCTGCGCGCTGCGGTGGGTCGGCTCGAAACTTACGACTGGGTGGTATTGGCGTCACGGGTCGCCGCCGCCCGGTTCTTGGCTTGTCAACCGAGGCTGACAGGCGTGAAGATCGCCGCGGTAGGACCGGGCACCGCGGCGACGCTGCCGCGTGTTGACCTCGTGCCCATCCGAACCGACGCCGACGGGCTCGTCGAAGCGTTTCCAGTCGGTCCGGGCCGGGTCCTGTTGCCTCGGGCGGCCGAAGGACGGGCGGCGTTGGTCGAGGGCCTCGTGGCGAAGGACTGGACCGTCGATGCGGTCGAGGCCTACCGGACTGAAGCTATCGCCGATCCGCTCGGACGGCTGTCGGCGCTCGACCGACGGGTAATGGACAAAGTCGATGCCATCACGTTCCTGTCGCCGTCGGCCGTGCGCGCCTGGACCGGCGCGGTGCCGTTGACGGTGGTGTGCATGGGGCCGGCTACAGCGGCTGCGGCGACCGAGCGCGGTTACCGAATCGCGGCGACGGCCGATCCGTCGACTCTCGATGGGCTCATCGCCGCCATCGTGCGGGTTTGCGGCGTCGGCTAATGCGGTGACTCGACGACCAAGGGTGGAGGTCGCGCAACACTGCGCTACCGGACCGGTCCTTTGCTGGTGAACTCGTACTTCGAACCTCCGCCGCCCGCAACGGCCAGATTCTTTAGAGCCGATTGAAACTCGGCCATGTGCGGGCTGGCGAAGTGCTCGGCCAGCGCAGCGTCGCTTTCCCATTCTTCAGAGATGCGCACGAGGTCGGGTTCGGCCATGTCGAAGGCGAAGTTGTATCGATGGCATCCGGGTTCGAGCATCGTCGCCGCGCACATCTTCACGCCCGCGGCGCGAACCGCGTCGTGGGCGTCGGACTTGATGCGGACATCGGCGAGGATCACGAGGGACATGCTTCGACGCTAGTGGCCCGACGCAGGTGGCCCGACGCGAACGGCTCGCACTCGTGCGATGCTCAAGCTATGCCGCACGTTCGACCGATGGTCGTCGCTCATCGGGGAGCGTCGAAGGCCGCGTCCGAAAACACCCTGGAAGCGTTCGCTCTGGCCGCACGAATGGGGGCGGCGATGGTCGAACTCGATGTACGGCGAGCCTCCGACGGCGAACTGGTGATTCATCACAATCCTTTCGACGTCCGTCCGCCTGGAGCGCCGACTCTCCTTCAAGCGCTTGACCTGTGCGGCGCGCTCGACATGGAGGTGAACATCGAGATCAAGAACAGCCCGCGGGACCCCGATTTCGATCCGTCCGATTCGATCGCGATCGAAGTGGCCGCGCTGCTGGCAAAGCGCGGCGACGGTCACCTTATGCTCGTCAGCTCGTTCAACGCCGCCACGATCGCAACCGTCCGCAGGGCCGATCCGTCGCTTCGAACGGGTTACCTCTACGTGAAGACACCGCGTCTGTCGTTGCTCGAAATGGTTGCCGCCGGCCATTGCGCGGTGCACCCCAACGAATCAGAAGTCACGTCAACGTTGGTTGACGAGGCGCACCGGTTGGGCCTTCAAGTGAACGTGTGGACTGTCGATGAGCCCGCCCGCATGCGCGAACTCGCGGCCATGGGCGTGGATGCGATCATTACCAACGTGCCCGACGTGGCGCTCGCCACGCTTAGAAACTCGCCACGCTGAGAAATTAGAGCGTATCGGTGTTGAAGGTGTCGCAGTCGGTCAGTTCTCCTGTCTTGTAACCGTTGCGGAACCACCGTTGGCGTTCTTCCGACGATCCGTGGGTCCAGGCGTCGGGGTTCACGCGACCGCCGCCGAGGTTCTTCTGAATGTAATCGTCGCCGACTTTGGCGGCGGCGTCGAGTCCTTCGGTGATGTCTTTCTCGGTCAGGTTGACGATGAGCGGACTCGGTCCTGACGTTGCGTTTTTGGCCCACACTCCGGCGAAGCAGTCAGCCTGGAGTTCGAGTCGGACGGAGGATGACGTGGCGCCTTGACGGTCGCCGGACTTCTCCACTTTCGCAGAGATGCCGAGCAGGTTCTGGACGTGGTGGCCGTATTCGTGTGCGATCACGTAGGCCTCAGTGAAGGGCGTGTCGGTACCACCGAACTGCGATTCGAATACCTTGAAGAAATCGAGGTCGAGGTACACACGCTGATCAGCCGGGCAATAGAATGGTCCCGCCGCGGCGGTGGCGCCACCACACCCGGTCGTGACCCTGCCGCTGAAGAGCACCGTCTTGGCTTTGACGTATTCTTTGCCGCGACGGGGTAGATCATCGGCCCAATAGGCCTGCACCGAGTTGGCGATGCCTACGATGCGACAATCCTGGCGCCGATTGGCATCCGCGCCGGTCTTGCAGTTCTGGGTGACACCCGACGTTGCCCCCCGGCCCAGTTGCACGGCGTCGGGGTTCTGCGGTTGCACCTGGACGGACTGGCTCCGGGCACCCGGAAGGTTGAACGCACCGCCCCCTCCGCCACCGAGCCACGCCTTGAGAATGAGGCCGAGGATGAGCAGCATGGCCCCGCCCCCTCCTGCGGCCATTCGGCCCGGTATAGGGAACCTTCCTCCACCCGCGCCTCCACCGAACATTCCGCCTCCACCCCCTCCGTCGCCGTCGCCGCCTCCACCGGCGCCCTGGCCGCGGATGTCGTCGACCTGGCTGGTGTCTAGATTGGCTTTGTCGTCGAACTCCACGTCGCGACGCTACCCGAGCTCGCGCTGCGGCGTGGGTCGCACATCACCAATAGATGCTCTGACCAGCCGTAATCCTCAACCGATATAGTATATAGACGTCGTATTGGGCACGCCCGTGTCGTAGGCTGGATCAGGCTCCCAGTCCACTCGACCCTCGGCCACGAGCTTGCGCAGGTGCGCCAGCACGCTACGGCCGGCGGCCTTCACGAGGCGAGGGTCGAGCCCCACGTAGAGCGACGTGACGAGTTCGCCTACTGACCGGTCTCCCGCGCCGACGCGTTGGAGGACCCCGGCCTCGCGATCCTGGCGGTGCCCGATGAGACCGCGTACATGAGGGAGCGGTTCGGTTAGGGCCGGGCCGTGCGTTGGCCAGTATGTGATTTCGGGCCGGTCGAGCAGTTTGGCCAGACTCGCCAGGTAGGCGGTCATATCGCCGGCCGGTGGGGAGATCACCGAGGTCGACCAGCCCATGACGTGGTCACCGCTGAACAGGGCCCGCTCCTCGCGAAGGGCGAAACAGAGGTGGTTGGCAATATGCCCGGGCGTGTATACCGCTTCGATCGACCAGTCGGTGCCGTTGACCACGTCGCCGTCGCGAAGGTGGATGTCGGGCGAAAAGGCCGCGTCGTAGCTGTCTTCGAGTCTCTGGGGGTTGGGCGCAGAGTGGCTGGTCGGGTCGCCGTCTCCGGCCTCAGTCTGGTCCGTAGCGGCCTTCTCCGTTGCGGCCTTCTGCGCCGCCGCCTTCTCTGCCGCCTGGGCCTCCTCCGCGGTGACTGGCTCCGGCGGTTCGTCACTGTGCGGATGGGGGCCGAATGCGTACGTTGGCGCCTTCGTCCGCTCCTGGAGGGGAAGGGCACCGGGCGAATGGTCGCGGTGGGTGTGGGTCACGAAGATGTGCGTGACCGTCTCGCCCATGAGCGCGGCCTCAAGGGCGGCCAAGTGGACAGGATCGTCAGGCCCCGGATCAATGACCGCCACCTCGCCCGTCCCGACGATGTATGTGCCCGTGCCGAGATAGGTGAAGGGACCAGGGTTGTTGGCGATCACCCGTCGGATGCGCGGCGCCACGCGGTCGACCCGCCCGTATTCGAACTCCAACTCGCGCACGAACTCCAAGGCCATGGCGCCAGCGTAGAGCCTCACTCCGCCTCACTTTCTAGTGCGCCGCCTCACTTTCTAGTGCGGGGCCAACTGGTGAAGTCAGGAACCAGCGGCGCGATGGTGCGGTGTTCGATCGCGCCTATCCATACTCCGACGCAATAGGCCGCGTCGTCGGCGCAGCGCAACAACACCCACCGCGGCGCGTCGATAGGGGGGCGCCGCTCGTGCCATTCGAGCAAGGCCGGCACGACGGCGGCCGCGAGCAGCGCCCTGCGAGCCCTTCGCGATCCGACGGCGAGCGGCACGGCCATTGGGAGATACGCCCGCATGATCGCCGACGCGATCTGGCGGCCGGCGCCGAGATGGCCGCGGAGGCCGAGCCGGACCGCGACATGGTTGGGTTCGGCGAGCGATTTGAGTTTGCCCGGCAGCATTGCTGTGGTGACTCCGGCCACGAGAGGCGCGCCGGCAATACCCAATGGCGTTTGGGTCGCGAGCAACCCCCAGGCGAAGGCGCTCCACCCCGAGACGGCGAGCGGGGTCACATCGTGACGGTGTCGCAAGGCGAGGGGAGCGGCGCTGGATCCATACTCAGCACGGCGACGGAGAAAGTCGACGAAGCGGGTCCGGTGGTCGTGTTGAACGGTGCTGGCCGGTTCGTAGCGGGCGGTCCAGTGCCGGGCGATGAGCCGCCAGACGGCGTCGACGTCTTCGCCCACCGGCATGGCTTCGAGAAACCCATCGAAGGCCTCGCGGCGCACGAGCAGGACTGCGGCCGGAACGTAGCCAACCCGCGTGCGCGGCGCGACCCTGGCCGGCAGGGGCCCGAGATCGAGCGACGATCGGGCCGCTTCGTAGCGGGTCAGCACCGAGCCATCGGACACCAGAGGCGCGATGCGAGGCGCAACGAGCCCGACCGCCGGGTCGTCGAAATGGGGGAGCAGGGCGTCGAGCCAACCGCCGGGCAGCACGACATCGGAGTCGGCGAACGCAACGAGGGCCGTGGTCGCATGCGCGAAGCCGGTGTTGCGGGCTGCTCCTGGCCCGCGGGATTGGTTGTGGCGGACCACCTCGACGTTGGCCGGAAGGTGGCCGACTGGCACCGCCGATCCGTCGTCGACCACGATTACCGGCCCCGGCCCGACCGAAGCCAGGAGGCGGGCCAATTGCTCCGGGCGGTCCTTCACCGGCACCACCACGGTCACATCGGCCGCCGTAAACCGTCCGGAAGGAGTGGGCGAAACGGCGTCGGGTTCGCTCGACCAATCCGGGTGGGCCAGGCCCCCATCGAGCAACCGTCGGGCCAGGTTGGCGATAGCCCGTCGCGACGCACTGGTGACCGAATCGAGGCGAATCCCCGACCCGAGCTGGTCGAATACCTTGATGCCGCGTTGATCGAGACGCATCAGCCGTAGCGGCGAACCGCCCATGATCACCGTCCGACAGTCGCGTCCGGCAAGGCGTTCGGCGCTCGGATCGAGGCGAAGCCGAGTGTGCCCTGGCAACTCGATATGCTGCGGGGACTGCCCGCCCGTCACCGTCATCGGAGGAACCGTTCCGTGTCAACCCTCACTGCTAACCCCAACGTCGAAATCGAAGACTCGCTCGACGACGAACTGGTCGACGATGAATTGCTGATCGAAGAAATTTCTATCGATGGCATGTGTGGCGTTTACTAGTCGATAAACGCACCCCCCATATGCCATTCTCGCTTCGCCCCCCTGTGCCCGGCTTCGGACCGGGTTCCCGCCGAAGTGGCTGCTGGCATCCTTCTGGCGGGTCGCAGCGTCCTCCGATTCGGTTCGGCGGGCGTTCGTGACCACCCAAGGCACAACCACCCAAGGCACACTGGCGTGGCCGCTAACTCGCGCGCTGGCCACGAACCCTACCGGTGAAGCCGTCGTTGACGGCGCGGTCCGGCTCACCTACGCCCAGTGGGGCCGCCGCATTCACGGTCTGACGACGGGACTGCGCGATATCGGCCTGCGCAACGGCGATGTCGTAGCCACTATCGCTCAGAATACCTACCGCCACCTCGAATGCTGGGTGGGCATACCGGCGGCCGGAATGGTGCTCAACGACTTGAACTACCGCTTGGCGGTAGCCGAGCTGGAATTCATCGTCAACGACTGCGCCGTACGCGCTCTTGTGGCCGATAGCGCGTACCTTGAAGTGGCCCGTGAGCTGAAGCGTCGCTGCGGGTGTATCGAGGTTCTGGTATTCGCCGGGGACGGGCTCGCGCCCGAAGGCTGGGTTCACTGGGACGACCTGTGCGCAGCGACACCCCTCGATCCGACCCATCCCGATCTGGCCGCAATCACCTTCGACACGCTGGCTGCGATCTCGTACACCGGCGGCACGACCGGCCTGCCCAAGGGCGTCATGCAGAGCCACGGCAACCTGCTGGCCAACGCCAAGCATATGTTGATGTCGAACCCGATTCGCCCGCAGGATCGTTTCATTCACGCCGCCCCCATGTTTCACGCAGCTGACGCGTCGAGTACGTTCGCTTTCACGTTTGTGGGAGGCGCCCACATCTGCATTGCTGGATTCGAGCCCGACCTGTTTGCCCGGACGGTTGAGGCCGAGCGGGTCACGGTTTCGCTAATAGTTCCGACCATGATCAACATGTTGGTGAACCATCCTTCGGTCAAGGAGCGTGACTTCTCGGCGTGGCGACTCCTCATGTTCGGGGCCTCGCCGATGCCCATCGAGGTGCTTCTGAAGGCATGTGAGGTGCTGCCATGCTCCTTCGTCCAGCTGTACGGAATGACCGAGGCGGCGCCGATCGTCACGTCAACGCAAGCTGACGACAATAGACGGGGCGCAGCGGGCGAGGAGCCGTATCGCGCTCGGCTGGCCAGCTGCGGACAACCCGTCCCGGGAGTTGAGGTCGAGGTCCGTAGGCCCGACGGCACTCGTTGCAATACCGGTGAGCCCGGCGAGGTCCATGTGCGAGGCCCGAACATCATGATGGGCTACTGGAATCGTCCGGAAGAGACATCCAAAGCCCTCGTGGGCAACGGTTGGTATGCGAGTGGTGACGTGGCCTGGGCTGATGATGACGGCTATCTCTTCATCGTCGATCGGGCCAAGGACATGATCATTTCTGGGGGTGAAAATATCTATACGACCGAAGTCGAGAATGCCATTTTCCGTAATCCGGCCGTGCTCGAAGTCGCGGTCTTCGGAATTCCTCACGAAACCTTCGGCGAAATGGTCCACGCCGTAGTGGTGACCAAAGCCGGCGCCACCGTGACCGCCGATGAGATCGTGGCAACCTGTCGGGAGCAAATCGCCGGCTACAAGGTCCCGAGGTCGGTCAACGTTCGCAGCGAGGCCCTCCCCAAGTCGGGCGCCGGCAAGATTCTCAAGCGCGATCTTCGCGCGCCCTATTGGCAGGGCAAAGACAAAGCCGTCAACTAAGGCCGGAGTCTTTGCGAGGCGCTACCGCCGCGGGAATTGACCGGGCCGGCGGCCGCCGCCGGGACCGCCGGCAAAGGCTTGGGCGATCGGAATCCAGTCTTCGGCTCGAGCGCCGTGCACGGCGAGGTCGGTGTCGGCGATGTGGCGGCGCTGCGTGACGACGAGGCAGAAGTCGAGAGCCGATCCACTCACGACGTGCTCGTGCTCCTCGTCATTCCAGACCCACGGCTCGCCGCCACTGGGGGACTGAAGTTCGACCCGTACGTTGCCGGCGGGCATCGCCTTCTTGTTGGTGGCGTAGCTGAAGGGACGGGCGCGCACGCCGATGTGGGCGACGTGGCGCAACCGGTCAGAGGCCGCGCAAGTCACCCCGAGCGCGTCGAACACGTCCTGGCCGTGCGCCCACGTCTCCATCAGTCGGGCAGTGGCGAAGCTGGTGGCGGCCATGGCCGGGCCGTACCACGGGATGCGGGTTTTCGGATCGAGCGTTCGGAAAACCTCGACCATCGATGACCGTTCCCCATCGAACCAGGCCAGCATCGCCGCGCCATTTCGGGCCCCGGCGGTATCGGTCGCCGCGGCCATCGGGTCGGGCCGATCGAAAATGGCCTTGGTCGAAACCGCGAACGCGTCTGCGTCGGTCGCGGCGAGCGTGGCCGTCCCATCAAAAAACGCGAGATGGGCGATCGTGTCTCGGATCGACCATCCTTCGGCGGGAGTTGCCATGCGCCACTCGTCATCGCTCAGCCGAGCCAATGCTCGGGTCAGATCGGCCGTTTCGGCTAGAAGGTCATCGCAAATTGGGCCCATGCTCATGGGCTGGAAGCGTACGGGGTAGTGGGAGCCTCAGGCGAGGCCGACGTGATCGTCCCACGGCAGCGAGATCTTGAAGCGGTCATGCACCGCTGTTCCGACCTTTCGGCTGCGGCGGCGCAGACGGAGGTCGTTCAGGATGGTGTGGCGCTCCATCACGGGTAGGCGAAGGGCCTCGGCGATGCGTGGATCGGCCGAGCGAACGGAAGACGACATGGCGGACACAACGTTTGCATCGACACATGCGGCGCCCACCTTTCGCTCCTCCGACGGAAATGAGTCGAACGACCCATGGCCGCGTACTTCGTGTCGGGACTCCGCCGGCGGTAAGGTCGCAGGCATGGCCGAAGTCACCATTTTCCACAACCCTCACTGAAACTCTTCGCAAAACGCTGTTGCCATTGCGCAAGAGCTGGGTGTCGAGTTCGACATCGTCGAGTACATGAAGAAAGCCACCCGCCCCGATCGCGCCGCCCTCGAGTCGATCGTGGCAAAGCTCGAAGACCCGGCCGCCGACCTCGTCCGCAAGGATTCGCAGTTCGCCAAACTGGGGCTGAAAGAAGAGGATTATCAGACGCCTGAGGCGGTGGTGGAGTTGCTGCTGCAACGACCAGCGCTGCTCCAGCGCCCGGTCGTGGTGAAAGGCGACAAGGCGATCATCGGACGACCCAAGGATCGGGTCCGACAGCTGTTGTCGTGAACCTCCCGAGCCGTGAGCGTGGAGCCGGTGTGCGTGAACCGGTGAGGGGAGCCGGTGGACCGAGGAGTCACGCGGCGCGTCAGCCGGTTACGGTGGCTGGATCGCAGTTGGCGCCGCACACGATCACGCCGACTCGTTCGTCGTCTTCGGGCACGTAGGCACCGCTCCACAAGGCGGCCAACGCGGTGGCGCCGCCGGGTTCGGCCACGATTCGCAGTTCCGACCAGAGCCGGCGCTGGGCGGCCACGATCGCGTGGTCATCGACCAGGACCGACTGCACGCCCTTTCGTAGGCACAGCTCGAGGCCGATCGTTCCTATGCGGCGGGCCCCGAGGGAGTCGGCGGCCAGCCCGTTCACCTCGACCTGCACCGGTTCGCCCACGGCCAGCGCGGCGTGAAGCGTGGCCATGCCCAATGGCTCCACACCGATAACCCGCACCATTGGGCGGCTTGCGTACCAGGCCGCCGTTCCGCCGACCAGTCCGCCGCCGCCTACGGCCACCAGCACCGTGTCGAGACCTGGGTCTTGCGCCTCCAGCTCGAGCGCGACAGTGCCGGCGCCAGCCACCACCGCGCCATGGTCGAAAGGATGGATGAGCATCGCGCCTGTCTCGCCGGCCCGTTCGTCGCAGGCGCGCTGGGCGTCGTCGTAGACGTCACCCCCTACCTCGACGGTCGCTCCGTACGACGCGATCCTGTCGCGTTTGCCTTGCGGCGTCACGGTCGGCACGAACACGGTGGCCTTCACACCGAGTTGTCGGGCCGCGAACGCAACGGCCGCGCCATGGTTGCCGCCGCTGGCGGTGACGACCCCGGCTTTGGGCGGATGCTCGGCCAGCATCCGGTTGAAGGCGCCGCGGGCTTTGAAGCTGCCCGAGTGCTGCATGAACTCCAACTTGAGCGTGGTGTTCGGGTCGAGGGCGAGGATGGGCGTGTGCCGAACGTGTCCGCCGATGCGGCGATACGCCTCGCTGATGGTGGGACGGATGATCGACGAGGGCACGGAGTCCATTGCCTCAGCGTGGCATCCGGGAGCGCCCCGACGCGCCGACCCTGACGCGCCGGCGGGGACGGGTGCGCCGGCTCGAGGTGTCGTTGCCACGATAGCCGTGCCAGACTGCCCGCCGCTATGGCTCGCCTGTCTTATCCGTCCGCTTCGCTCCCGGCCTCGACTGAGGAACTACGGCTGCGTATCCGATCGTTTCTGGCCGATGAAATCGCGGCCGGCACCTTCACGCCCCGCTGTGATACCTGGCTCGGCCAGCATTCGCCCGAGTTCTCGAAGAAACTGGGCGCCAATGGCTTCCTTGGGCTGTCGTGGCCTAAGAAGTACGGCGGACACGAGCGCACCGCACTCGACAGGTTCGTCGTTTCCGAGGAACTACTGGCCCTCGGCGCGCCGATCGCGGCGCACTGGGTGAGTGACCGCCAGTCCGGTCCGTCCATCCTGAAGCACGGCAACGACAGAATGAAGGAAGAGACAGTGCCGGGCATGGCGGCCGGAGAGATCTACTTCTCGATCGGCATGAGCGAACCCGACGCCGGATCGGACCTCGCCAACATTCGATCAACGGCAACCAAGGTCGACGGTGGCTGGCTGCTCAACGGCACCAAAGTGTGGACGAGCCAGGCTCACAAGAATCACTACTTCATTGTGCTGGTTCGCACCACGCCGCTGTCGGAGGGCGGCGGCAATCGACACATCGGTATGAGCCAGTTCGTCATGGACCTCCGCGTGCCAGGGTGCGAGATCCGTCCGATCCGGTTGTTGACCGGTCATCACCACTTCAACGAGGTCGTCATGACCGACGCGTTCGTGCCCGACTACATGCTGCTCGGCGAGGAAGGCAATGGCTGGAATCAGGTGATCGGCGAATTGGCCTTCGAACGCTCGGGCCCCGAGCGTTACCTTTCGACGTACCCGCTGTTGTCAGCATTGGTTGACGCGATCGGGCCCAATGCGTCGAACGAAGCGGCGGCCGCGCTGGGCACGCTGGTGGCCCGACTCACGGCGTTGCGCAAGA
Organism: Acidimicrobiia bacterium; assembly: GCA_025359845.1. Taxonomy (GTDB): domain Bacteria; phylum Actinomycetota; class Acidimicrobiia; order Acidimicrobiales; family JANYDT01; genus JANYDT01. The sequence goes on along the minus strand of JANYDT010000218.1, from coordinate 26,272 downwards.
TGTGCATTTCGGTGGCCGTGATGCTCGATCAGGGCAAGGCGCCGATCACCGAAGCGGCCCTCGTGAAAGATATGGGCACCCAGCTGGAGCGAGAGATCGGAGAGGTGGCCCGCCAACTGGTGCCGCCGGGCAAAAGTCCGGCCTTCGACCAGCTGGTAAGCGACTCGATCTTGTCGGCCCCCGGATTCACGCTCCGAGGCGGTACGAATGAAATCTTGCGAGGAATCGTCGCCCGAGAGCTTGGGGTCCGCTGACATGTCGAACGTCGATCCGCTCCTTGTAGAAACGATCAACGCCTTGCTGGGCGATCACTGCGCCCCCGAGGTCGTGGTGGCCGCGGAGGGTGGGATGGACGTCGCCCTGTGGGCCAAGCTGGAAGACGCCGGACTTACCCTGGTGGGCGTGCCCGAGTCGGCCGGCGGGTCGGGCGGCACCCTGTTCGACGTGGCCGCCATCGTGAAGGCCGCCGGCTACCATGCCGCGCCGGTGCCCCTGGGCGATTCGTTGGTGGCCGCATCGCTGGCGGCGTTGCGGGGGTTGGATGTGCCGGCCGGGCCGTTGGCCGTTGCCGCGGGGCCGCGCGTCACGTGGGGTCCGGTGGCGGGCCACGTGCTGTCGGGCTCGGCGTGGGTCTCGTCAACCTTTGCTGACACAGGCACCAACTATGCCGGCGAACCGTGGGGCGTCGGCTCGTTCGCCGTCTCCGAGACGGACCGAGGGGCCATGGCTCTCAACCGTGCCTTGCTGATGGCCGGCGGCCTGCAGCGGGCCGTCGACCTCACGCTGCAGTACGCCTCGGAGCGGTCTCAGTTCGGCAAGCCGATCGGCAAGCAACAAGTCATTCAGCACTACCTGGCAGAGATGGCCGGGGAAGCGTGCGCCACCGAGGCGGCGGCCGACACCGCGCTCGAGCTGGTCGCCGCGGGTGTGTCCGAAACCCAGCAGCTCCAAGCGATCGGCGCGGCCAAGGCTGTCGCCGGCCGAGCGGTCGGCATCATCAACCGTCTCGCCCATCAGATCCACGGTGCGATCGGCTTCACCGATGAGCACCGCCTCCAGCTCACCACCCGCCGCTTGTGGGCCTGGCGTGATGAGCACGGTACCGAGTCGGAATGGGCGGCTTTCTTCGGACAGTCGTTGGTGGCGGCCGGCGGATCGGCCCTGTGGCCGCTCGTCACGTCTTGGCCGCCGGTGTCGTAGGGCCGGCCCGGGCTCGTTGGGCGAGGTTGTGGGCCGGTAAGCGCGAGGGAGGCCAGCCGATAGGGCCGCGTTCGGACCCATTGCGTATGGTGACGCTCGTGGCTTATCGATCCATCAGCTGGCTGATTTCCGATGCGGCGCGCCGTGACCCCGACCGTCCCGCCATAACTTGTGGCGACGAGACAGTCTCCCGTCTCGAACTCGACCTCCGCACGAATCGGATGGCTCGGGCGTTCGCGGCAATGGGAGTTACGCAGGGCAGCCTCGTCACGATCGCCCTGCCCAATTCGGTGGCCTTTCTCGAAGCGGCGGTGGCGGCGTGGAAGCTCGGCGCCATTCCCCAGCCGGTGAGCTACCGCCTGCCCGACCGGGAGCGTCAGGCGATCGTCGAGTTGGCTGATTCGGCGCTTGTGGTCGGTGCGGAGCCGTCCGCTCATCCGACTCGTCGCGTGGTGCGCGAGGGATGGGAACCCGACGCAGGGTTGAGCGACGATCCGCTGCCCGACATCATAAGCCCGTCCTGGAAGGCGCCCACGAGCGGCGGATCGACCGGCCGGCCCAAGCTGATCCTTTCCGGCGCCCCGGGAACGTTCCATGAGGATGGGCCGGGCATGAAGTTCTATCGGATCAAGCCGAACGGGGTCTCATGCGCGCCCGGCCCGTTGTATCACAGCGCGCCTTTCCAAGTGTCGTCGCTCTCATTGTTCGGGGGCGGGCACGTCGTGCTCATGTCGAAGTTCGACGCCGAAGAAACGTTGCGGGCCGTCGACACGTATCGGCCCGATCTGCTGCTGCTCGTCCCGACGATGATGAGCCGAATCTGGCGTCTGCCCGTAGCGGTGCGAACTCAGTACGACCTCTCGAGCCTAGAAGTGATCTGGCACATGGCCGCCCCCTGCCCGGTCTGGCTCAAGCAGGCTTGGATCGACTGGCTGGGCGGCGAAAAAATCTACGAGCTGTACGCCGGCACCGAAGCGCAGGCGGTCACCGTCGTGCGGGGCGACGAGTGGTCGGCCCATCCCGGCACCGTCGGTCGCGTGACCGACGGCGAGATGCGAGTGCTCGACCCCGAGACCCACGAAGACCTCCCTCCCGGTCAGATCGGTGAGATCTTCCTTCGGGCCAAAGGAAAGCCGACGTATCACTACCGCGGCGCGGAACCGCACCGGATCGACGATGGGTGGGAGAGCCTCGGCGACATGGGTTGGTTCGACGCTGAGGGCTACCTGTTTCTCGGCGACCGCAAAGCCGACATGATCCTGTCGGGCGGGGCCAACATCTATCCGGCCGAAACCGAGAGCGCGCTGCTCGAGCATCACACTGTCGTGTCGTGCGCGGTGATCGGATTGCCCGACGAAGATTTGGGCAAGCGGGTGCACGGGGTCATCCAACTGACGCCCGATCACGGATTGGATGATCCAGATACCGAGATGCGGGCGTTTCTGGCCGAACGGTTGGTCCGTTACAAGATCCCTCGGACGTTCGAGTATGTCGACACGCCCGTGCGTGACGACGCCGGCAAGGTACGCCGCTCCGGGCTGGTCGCTGAACGGGGCTGATCCTCCAGGGCCCGGCTCGTTGACAGACCCGGGGTCAGCCCAAATTGACAACTTGATCGGCCCGGGCAATGGCCGCGGGCCGGTTCGATACGGCCAGCACCGTGAAGCCGGCGCCGCGCACTTCGTCCCACAGTCGCTGTTCGGTCGCCGAATCGAGGGCACTCGACAAGTCGTCGATGACGAGCAGTTCCGGGTGATGGATGAACGCCCGCGCCGCGGCGAGGCGCTGCGCCTGGCCGCCTGAGAGCCGCATACCGCGGGCGCCGATCACCGTATCGATTCCGTCGGGAAAGCTGGCGACGTCGGTATCGAAGGCGGCCAGTCGTAATGCTTCCCAGATTGCCGCCTGGGTGCCTGGTCCGGTACCAAGGCCCGTTCCCAACAACACGTTCCCGGCGATGGTGGTGGCGAACAGAGAGGGCACTTGAGCCACGTACGCGCTGTTGGGAGGCACGAAAAAGGCGGCCCGATCCGCGACCGGCGTGTCGTTCCAGCAGACTTCGCCCGAGTCGGCGGCGATCAGGCCGAGGATGGCCCGCATCAACGACGACTTGCCGCAGCCGACCGGTCCGGTCACCACCGTGAGGGATCCCCGTTCGATTGCGAAACTCACGTCGTCGAGGCCGCGTGCGGCCACACTCAGCGAGCGCACATCAAGTTTCTCCAGGGGAACGCGATCGACCGGGGGCGCCGCCTCCAACTCGGGCCCGTGTGCGACCGGCATGGCGCGGTGCTGAGTCAGGTAATCGTGCGTCGCTGTCGTTGGTGGCAACATCGTCTCCATCCGCGTCGCCGACACCTCGAAGCGACGGCGCCCGACCATGACCTGGCCGATCCGCACCGGGAACCAAACGAGATTCAGGGCGTATGAGGCGAACAGCGAAATCTCGGCCGTCGAAATACGGCTACGAGCGGCCACGACCAGCGCGAGGCCGACGCAAATATTGCTCGTCGCAGCGTTGACGGTTTGCATGCCTTCGGACCACACTTGATCGAGCACCATGGCGTGGGCCCGGTGTCGGTTCATCTGGTCGAGCCGGGCCACTACGCCGCTCTGGGCGCCGGCCAGCTTGATGGTCAGGGCGGCCCCGAGCGTCGCGTTCAGGAACGTCGAGACTTCAGAGGTTGCGTCACGAGAGGCGCGTCGATAGCGGCGAATGAGGTTGCCGACCGAGCGGTTGGCCACGACCACGATCAGCAGCGGCGTCATCGCGACGGCTGTCGCCCACGGCTGTGTCCTGGCGAGCACGACGGCCGCGATCGCGGCAAAGACCGTGGAGCCGATCACATCGACCCAGTTGTCGACGAACATCACGAGGTCTTTCGGATCGTCGCGCAGCCGTGTCATGGCGTCGCCGGCGGTGAGCACCCTCGGTCCGACGTCTAGACCTCCGCTCTGCAGCTGGGCGTCCATGGCATTGACCCGCGTCAGAGCGTTGGCGGCCTCGAAGCCCTCCATGTACGTACGGTGGCCGAAGCGCAACAACATGCGGACGCATAGTTCGGCGGCGAACAGGCCTACCAGGAGCGCTCCAATCAGTACGGCTGATCCTCGGTGCTCGATCGCGGTGAAGGCCCGGGCGAGCACGACGCCGGGGATGATGGGATACAAGAAGTACGTGATCCACGCGAGGCTGCCGACCCAGAACTGACGGGGCCGAAACGACACGAGATGAACAGCCCGGCGCAGCGCTCTCATCAGGTCAGTTCCTCCGCGTGGGCGGGGCCGCGCCGCAACGTCGCGTACCTTGATGTGGGATCGGCCTCCAACTGTTGGCGCGGACCGAATTCGACGAGGCGTCCGGCCTCGAAGACGGCTATGTCGTCACAGATGGCCAGGGTCTCGAGTCGATGGGCAATGATCACGGCGGTGCGATTGCGCACCAGCGCCGCGGTTGCGGCGGCGATCCGCTCCTGCGTCATCGGATCGATACGTGAGGTTGCTTCATCGAGCACCACCACGTCGGGGGCGCGCAGGAGGCATCGGGCCAGGGCCAGGAGTTGGGCCTCGCCGGCCGATAATCCCGCGCCTTCGGGATGGGCGCGGTCGCCGGTCGCGTTCAGGGGCTGGTCGAGGCCCTGCTTCTGCCCGTCCAGCCATGGCCCCAGACCCACTTGCGTGAGAGCATTGCGCACGGCCGTGTCGTCGAGTGCATCAGAAGCCGAAGCGAAGAGGGTCACGTTGTCGCGAATTGTGCCGGGAAACACTCGCACGTCCTGGGGGATCGCGGCGATCCGGCGGCGGAGGTCGGCCTCTTCGACGTCGGCCAGCGAGATACCGCCCACGGCCACCTTGCCTTCAGTCGGCGTGATGAGAGCGAGGATCAGGCGGGCCAGTGAGGTCTTGCCCGAACCGGTTCGACCAACCACGCCGAGGCAGCGCCGGGCCGGAATGCGGAGGCTGACATCACGCAGCGCAGCGTCGTCACGGTCGTCAGCTCCGGTTGACGAGGCTGGTCCGGCGGCGAGGGCGCCGTCGTCGTAGCGCAGGGTGACGTCGACCAGTTCGATCTCCAGCGGACCGGTCGGTAAATGGTGTTGGCCCGGACGACGGTTACGGCGTTGCTCGACCAACAGATCGAGGACTCGACGGGCCGATCCAGAGGCTCCCTGGAGGTCTTGAAGGCGCCACGAGAGCGTGTCAACGGGTTCGCGCACGGCGCTGGCAAACCGGTAGCCGACGAACACCGCGCCGATTCCGATCCGTCCCGACGCGAAGGCGGCCGCGCCTGTCGCGATCATCGCCAGCTCGCCGCCGACCACCGACAACTTGATGGCCGTCTGCGCTCGCATCTGGCTGTCGGCCCGCGCTCGCACGGCGCGTACCAGTCGCTCCGACAGGCGCACCATTGCCCGTAGGGAGTCGTGGCCACCGCCCAAGGCCGATATTTCGCCGGTCGCAGCCAAGCGCTCTTCGACGAAGGCCATGACGTTGCTCTCGGCCGTGCGTTCTTCGGTGGCCTCGGCCAGCGCATCGTTTCGATGACGCCACGCGGTGTGCAGGGCGAGACCGAGCACGAGGCTCAGGGGCACGGCCAGGAGCGGCTCGACGAAAGCGAGAATCACGACGGCGAACACGGCGATGCACCCAATGCCAAGCACTCTGGCCACGAATTGGCCGAGAAAGTTGGTCATGGCCGTCACGTCGGCGTCGATTCGACTCACGAGTTCGCCGGTCGGATGATCACGGTGGAAGGCCAGGTCGGCGTGGAGGGCATTTTCGACGAGCTCGTGACGGAGTCCGTCGGTCACCCGCCACGCCAGCACCGTTGATCGCCACGTCATGATGGCACTCACGATTGAGGCGACGATGCCGACACTGATGTAGCCGCCAGCGAGGGCCAGCAGCTCGCCATAGGGGGCCCGCCGCCGTGACGCGTCGACGAAGCGCCCGAGGAGGAGCGGACCGACCAGCGGCAGCGATGTGGCGACCGAGAGGGTGACGCCGTAGAGGGCGAGGGCCCGGCGGTGTGGCCGCAGGAGGCCCGCGAACAAGCCCCAGTGCGAGTCGCCCATGGGTCCACCGTACCGTGCGACCCTGCGTAACCCCTGCGGATTTTCTACGACCGCCGGTCGTCGGTGAGTCTGGAGGTCATCTCACTTCGGCCGAAGGCGGACTCGGCGTGCGGATAGGCGTAATCTCCTGGGGTGGACTCGCACGCGGCTTATCGGCTGCACCCTCAAGTGGCCTTGCGACCGGAGCCCTTCGGCGCGCTGGCGTACCACTATGGTAATCGCAAACTCGTGTTCCTGAAGACGCCGACGATGGTCGCCCTCGTGCGTTCGCTGGCCGACCACGGCTCCCTCGCCGAGGCCTTCAAGGCCGCGGCCATCCCTCCCTCCAAGCACGCCAGTTACGAGCGTGCACTCGCCGACCTCGAAGCATCGGAGATCATCTGTGCCGCCGCTCGTTGAACAACTCAAGGGGGGCCTCGACGCCCCTATATGCCTCACGTGGGAACTGACCTACGCGTGCAACCTGGCCTGCATCCACTGCTTGTCCTCGTCGGGCCGTCGTGACCCGCGCGAACTGACCGGCGACGAATGCAAGGCATTCATCGACGAGTTGGCCCGGCTCCAAGTGTTCTACGTGAACATCGGCGGCGGCGAGCCCACCATCCGGCCCGACTTCTTCGAGATCGTCGAGCATTCGGTGGCCCAGGGCGTCGGCGTGAAGTTCTCGACCAACGGATCCCAGATCGATCCCGTGGCGGCTAGGCGCCTGGCCGGCAGCAACTACATAGACGTGCAGATCTCGATCGACGGGGCCAACGCCTTCACTAATGACGCAGTGCGCGGCGTCGGCTCGTTCGCCACGGCTCGCCGGGCGATGGACAACTTGGCCGCGGCGAACTTTGGCCAGTTCAAGATCTCCGTGGTCGTGACCCGTGAGAACGTCGATCAGCTCGATGACTTCGAGGCGCTCGCTCTCGGCTACGGCGCCGAGTTGCGCCTCACCCGCCTTCGTCCGGCCGGTCGCGGCGCCGATTCGTGGGACCGGTTGCATCCCACCAACGGCCAGCAACGCGAGCTCTATCGGTGGTTGGTCGCCCGTCCCCACGTGCTGACCGGTGACTCGTTTTTTCACCTCTCCGCCCTCGGGGAGGCCCTACCCGGGCTCAACCTTTGTGGGGCTGGGAGAATCGTGTGCCTGATCGATCCGGTCGGCGACGTCTACGCGTGCCCGTTCGTGCTCCACGACGACTTCAAGGCCGGCAGCGTGCGCGACGCGGGCGGTTTCACCAGCGTGTGGCGCGAGTCCCAGCTGTTTCTTGAGCTTCGCCAGCCGCAGTCGGCCGGAGCGTGCGCTTCGTGCGGCAGCTTCGATTCCTGCCAGGGGGGTTGCATGGCGGCGAAATTCTTCACCGGGCTTCCGCTCGATGGACCCGACCCGGAGTGCGTTTGGGGCAACGCCGATGAGGCGCTTGCGTTGGTCGGCGCAAAACCGTCGCCGGGCCCTGGCCACTCCAAGCCGACACCGGTCGCGCTCTCCCGCCGGTAACGCGCCAGTTCTCTGAGCGCGTGACCGAACCTTTGCCTGGGCCGCACGACGACGCCGCCCGACGGCGCCGGCGGACCGACGCGTATTGCCAAATGTGGGGCGTGCCGCTGACCGCCGAAGAGGCTCCGGTGGTGACCGCGGATTCGGTGGTGTGGCGGTCGGTGTCGGCGGTGCGGGCTCGGATCTTGGCTTTCTCGTTGGGCGCGCTGAAGGGCCAAGGTCTGTCGCAGGCTGAGGTGTTCGCGATGGCCGACGCCCTTTCGGTGTGGGATGCGCTGACGGTGGCGGAGACCGACTTCATCCTCGACCCCGAGCCTTCCGCTCCCGAACTCGTGCACGCGGCGTGGCGTTTCGAGGCCGTCAATGTCTTGTTGTGGGCGATGGGGTCGGTCCGCCATCTCGCCTTCCCCGATGGAGTGGTAGACACCGGCAAACTCACGGCAGTGGTTCTTGCGCTTGGGCCGTCCGATTCGTTGGAGTTGCGCGCCGAGCAGGAGCTGCTCGACGCGGCCGACGTCGCCGCCCGGCTGCACCTGCTCAGTCGTGCCGTAAGCCCCCCGCCCGCTGGGTTGCTGGCCGGTGTGGTGCACGAACGCGCCGCCGCGTTCGCGTGGCTGTTGGGACGCGACGGGTGAAGTAGGCGATCGTCTCAGTCCATCGTGCGGGCCCGGTACCGCCGCGACGCGATGGTCCAGCCCAAGGCGACCAGGAGGACGCTGTAGATCCAGGCCGCCGGGACGGGATGGTCGATCGGCCAGATGTGCTTCGTCACGGGTGAGACCGGGTTTCCGAAGAGCGTGCGGACGGCGGCGATGAGCACGCTTATGGGGTTGGCCGACGCGACCCACTGCAGCACGCTCGGCATCGACTGGATCGGCACGAACGCGTTGCTGATGAACGTGATGGGGAACACGATGACGAACCCGATGCCCATCACCGCGTCGGGTGATCGGACCAGTATGCCCAACCAAAGACCGATCCAGATTACGGCCGTGGCAAAGACCAAAAGCAGTGCCAGTCCTTCGGCCACGTGGAGGAACCCGGCGTGGGTCCGCCAACCGACAATGAGGCCAGTGCCGAGGAGGATGACGATCGTCAGCAGAGAGCCGGCCATTTCGGCCAAGTAGTGACCGAACAAGTATGCCGAGCGGCGCGATGGCAGCGTCCGGAACCGATCGATCACTCCTTCCTTGAGGTCGGTGGCAATAGACATCGCCGGACCCATCATGGCGAACGCCAGCGTTTGGATGAGGATGCCCCCGATCAAATACTCCTTGTACCCGCCGTTATCCACGTTGATGGCACCCCCGAACACATACGCGAACAGCAGTACGAACATCAAAGGCTGGACCGTGACATTGGTGAGCTTTTCGGGAACCTGTCGGATGTGCTCGAGATTACGGCGGGCCAAAATCAGCGAGTCAGTCAGAACACTTTTGCTCATATCGGGTCCCTCTGATCGTCTTTACTATCGTCGCGCTGGTGATGGGAGTTGCTGGTGAGACTCATGAAGACGTCATCGAGAGTGGCCTCCCGGCGAGCAATGTCGATGGCCTCGATACCGGCGTCGTCGAGCGCTCGCACGACATCGATGACCCTGACTCCTGGGCGGATGGGCGCGGTGACGACGAGGCCGTCCATGTCATACATCGGCTCCTCTTCGGCGAAGACTGATATGGCTTTCGCGGCGCCGGGGAGTTCGCTGGCGTTGGCGACTTTGACATCGAGGCGATCATCGCCGATGCGGGCCTTCAATTCGGCCGGAGTGCCGTGGGCGACGGTTCGGCCGTGGTCGAGCACGACGATGTCGTTCGCCATGCGGTCGGCCTCTTCGAGGTATTGGGTGGTCAAAATGATCGTGGTGCCCTCGCTCACAAGTTCGCGCAGCATCTCCCACAGATCTCCTCGGCTGCGGGGATCGAGCCCGGTCGTCGGTTCATCGAGAAACAGGACTTCGGGTTGGCCCATGAGACTGGCCGCCACGTCGAGGCGCCGGCGCATGCCGCCGGAGTAGGTCCGCACCAATTTCGACGCGAACTCGCTCAGGTCGAGACGCTCCAGCAAGACATCACCCCGACGCCGGGCTTCCGCTTTCGACATGCCATGCAGACAGCCGATCGTCTGCAGGTTCAGCCGAGCGGTCATCAGGCCATCGACGGTGGCCTGTTGCGCCGCGACGCCGATGCGCTCGCGTACCCGACCGGGGTGGGCGGCGACGTCTATCCCTGCGACGGTGGCTGACCCTTCCGTCGCCTGACTCAGCGTGGTGAGGATACGGATCGCAGTGGTCTTACCGGCGCCGTTGTGGCCGAGGAGGCCCAGCACTGTGCCCGGAGCCACATTCAGGTCGAGGCCGCGCAACGCCCAGAGATCGCCGAACCGCTTTCCGAGCCCGGTGGCGACGACACCCCCCGAGAGCGGGTCGCCGGCCCCTTTGAGAGGCCGAACTGTTTGTTCGTACATAGTACGGCTAACCCTACTAGTACACTGTACGGCGTGGCAAGCGATTTTCAGGAAAAGCGACGGACGTCACCGGCCTCGGCTCGGGCCCGTCAGCTCCTTGTCGACAAGGCGACGGAGAAGATCAACGCCAAATTGACCCAGCAGGCCGAGAAGGTGGTCGCCAAGACCGCCGAAAAGGTCGCCGCGAAGACGGTCAAGCACATCGAGACCATCGATCGTCTGGCCGCTCGGCTCGGGGCCCTCGATGTCTGGACCCGTTCCGAGCCGGTGTCTCGTCGACCACGATTCACCCGAGACGCCATCGCCGCAGCCGCCATGCAGATCGCCGACGCGGAAGGTTTCGCGGCGGTGTCGATGCGGCGCATCGCTGCTCATCTCGACGCCGGCACGATGACGCTCTACCACTATGTGCGCACGAAGGACGAGCTGCTGACGCTCATCGTCGATGCGTTCTTCGGCGAGGTGGTGGTACCTTTGGAGGTCTCCATTCCCGAGGATTGGCGGGTCGCGATGACGTTGATAGCGAGCCGGACCAAAGATGCGCTGGAGCGCCATCCGTGGGTGCTCGATATTACCGACGATGCCCGTATTGGACCGAACGCGATGCGCCATTTCGATCAGTCCTGGCAGGCGCTTTCGACCATGGCGGCCACGTTCGACGAGAAGCTCGACGTCATTATGGCCGTCGATGAGGCCGTGTTCGGCTTCTGCCTCCACCAACGAAACGAATCTCAACACTTTGATGCCAAACCCGACGACATGGTCGGATATATGGGCGACCTCCTGGCCCAAGGTCGCTATCCGGCGCTGGCCGCCTTGGTGGCCGACGTCGGTCTGTCGCAAGTGTGGTCGCGCATCGCTGAGGCCAGTCACGACCGCCACCGATTCGATCGCACCTTGGGCTGTTTGTTGGCCGGCTTCAAAGCGCGGGTGGAACGGGTCAATTGACCTTCGGTCGGTCACCCCGAGGTATCCGTCGTGGTCGGCCGCCGTCGATCGTGGACTGCGCCGCTTCATCGGCCAGAATGGCGACCGACCATGAAGCTGCTCTCACCTCTCGATGTGCGTCACGCCACGGCCCCGTCGCGCGTGCTGTTCGGTCCGCACGAGACCAACCTGGGTCGCCACCGCACCCCGAGCGCCGCCCATACGGCGTATTACGAACGGCGGGCCGCCGGCGGGTCGGGGATCGTAGTGATCGAGGAGGCCTCGGTTCACCCTTCGGACTGGCCCTACGAGCGCTCGCTGTTGGCGTCGTCGTGTGCGACGGGCTGGCCAGCCATCGGTGACGCGTGCAATCGCCACGGCGCCCTGGTCCTGGCCGCAATCGGCCACTCCGGCGGACAGGGAACCAGCCATTGGAGCCAACGCGAACTGTGGGCCCCCTCGCCGGTTCCAGAGGTAGCCACCCGGGAAGTGCCCAAGGCTATGGAGGGCTGCGACATTGATGAAGTCGTCGCCGGCTTCGGGGAGGCTACGCGACTGGCAGTGGCCGCCGGGCTCGATGGGGTGGAAGTCAACGCCGGCCAGTTCTCGCTCATTCGGCAGTTTCTTTCGGGCCTGACCAACCAGCGCGGCGACGAGTACGGGACCGATCGTTCGCTCTTCGCCCGCCGGGTGCTCACCGAAGTACGAAGCGCGGCCGGTGAGTGCATCGTGGCGCTGCGGCTCTGCGTCGATGAGATGGCGCCGTGGGCCGGTATCGTCGCCGAAGCGGGCGCCGCGCTGGCCGTGGAGTTCGCGCCGTTCGTCGATCTGCTCACGGTCGTGCGGGGGTCGATCTACACAGCATGGGCCACTCAGCCCGACGGCCACGTTGCGCCCGGTTTCGGAATCGATCTCGCCCGCCAAGTACGAACCGCGCTCGAGGTGGCCGGACACACGGGCCTGCCAGTGATCGCGCAAGGGTCGATCGTCGAACCCTCGCAAGCCGAATGGGCGATCGAGTCGGGAGCGGCCGACGGGGTCGAAATGACTCGCGCCCAACTGGCCGACGCCGACCTCGTGGCCAAAGTGCGCGCCGGTCAACCTGAACGCGTCCGTCCCTGCATTTTGTGCAACCAGACCTGTAAGGTGCGCGACAACCGCAGTCCGATCGTCACGTGCGTGGTCGACCCTCGCACGGGCCACGAGCTTGACGACCCGGCCGAACCGGTCGAGGCCGATGTGTCGATGGCGGAGGGCCGGGGAGTTACTGGGACGACTGACGATCTTGGCGGTGCCGTCGATCGGGCCCGTGCCGGTGGCCGGATCACTATCGTCGGGGCCGGTGTCGCGGGGATGGAATGCGCCCGGGTCGCCGCCCTGCGGGGGTATGACGTTCGTGTGATCGAGCGGTCGCCGCGGGCCGGCGGGGTGGCGATCGCGGCGGCTCAGGGGGCCCAGCGGAATCGACTCTCGGCCATCGGGGAATGGCTGGAGGCCGAGTGTGTGCGCCTCGGCGTCACGTTCTCGTTCAGCCACACCGCCACGCCCGTCGACATGGTGGCCACTGTGGTGTTGGCCACGGGAGGGGCCGACGGTCCGCTGCCGTTCTCGGTCGACGACGACGGCGTCGTGCACCACGCGGCGGCGGTGCTGAGCGGGCTCTCGCTACCTCAGGGCGCCGTCGCGGTGTGGGACCCAATCGCGGGCCCGATCGCCATCAGCGTGGCCGAGCGACTCGCGGCCGACGGTCGAGCCGTCACCTTCATCACCCCTGATCTACTTGTCGGCGAGAAGCTCTCTATTACTGGTGATCTCGCCCCGTCGCAGAATCGTCTGCACGGCGCCGGCATTACGTTGGTGAAACGGGCTCTTGTCCGTCGTGTGACGGCCACCGCCGTTCAGGTAGAGGACCGGTTCAGTGGGATGACTTCGGAAATCGAAGCCGTTGCGATGATCGCTTGTGGCCATCGGGTGCCCGACCAAACGCTCGGAGATGATGATGCGCTGAGAATCGGCGACGCTGTCGCGCCCCGCACCATCCACGAAGCCATCCTGGAAGGCCGCCGCGCCGCGATGGCGCTTCGGAGGTGAGGCCATCCGCTCCCAAAACTGGCTCCTCGCGCCCAAAACTGGCACCCAAAACCCAAAAATCGGATTTGGGTGGCAGTTTTGGGCGCGGACCTGCCGTTTGGGCGCGGACCTGTCGTTAGGGGCGCGGCCCTACCGTCAGGTCCGCGGACCTGCCGGCCGGAAGGCTCAGTACCCCGGAGCCGGCCGGTACAAGTCGAACCGGAAACCCTGATCGTCGACGCACTCGGCGTTACCGCCAGAGTCGTACTCGGTTGTGCCCAGAACCTGACCGCCCAACTCGACGACTCGGGCTGCGTACGAATCGATGTTGTCGACCCGGAAGTAAAGCTTGACGTCGCGGTTGTCAGTCGAAGTTGACGTCATGCCCATTGGGAAGCGGGTGTTCTTGATGTGGCCGCCGGGCTCGAACATCCACCCGAACAGCTCGCCGAAGAAGGTCGCGGCCTTGACCTGGTCGGCCATATGCATGGTGATGTAGCCGGGCTCGGACGGCACCCGTCCGGTGACGGTGAAGGACGGGTCGGCGGCCATGATGGCTTCGGGGGTCGGGTCGGCGATGGCTTGCGACAGCATCCAACGGTGTCCGTATGGATCACGGATCGTCGCCCCACGGGCGCCGTGGGGCTTGTCCTCGGGGGCCGACAGGCCCTCGGCTCCGGCCTCGACAGCGCGTTGGTACGCGTAGTCGGTTTCGACCACATCGAGGTGGAGCGCAAACGGTGTGCCGCCGAGTGTGCGGGGGCTGATGACGCCGATCTCGGGGTATTCGTCGGACAGGAAAAACGTTGCCGTTCCGATGCGCAGTTCGGCGTGACCGATCCGCCCGTCGTCGCCAGAGAAGCGAGTGACTTCGATCGCGCCCATGGCCCGCGTGTACCAATCGAGGGCCTCCACTCCGCTGTGCACGGTGAGGTAGGGAGTCAGGGTCTGGGTGGCGTTGAGGGCGACGGGCGGGGTCTGGGTGGTGTATGCAGCGGTATCGGTCATGGTGGCCGACCTTTCCGGGAGTTCTATGGTGGGGGTAAGGACGAGTTCGAGTCGAGCCCGCAAGGCCGCGACGAACGATGGACGGGGCGCTGACGGGTTAGGTCCGTCGGCGGTCGCCCGCAGAACGACGAATGGGTCGTGGGTCTCAGACATCGTCACTCTCCACGGTTTCATAGGCTCGACGGAAGGCGATGCGGGCCCGAACAAGCAGCGTTTCGGTGGCGTGCAGGGTGCGGCCCAACTCCACCGCGACGGCAGAGACGGACAGGTCATCGACGTAGCGCAACACCAACGCGCGGCGATGATGGGTACCTAGCGAGGCCAGGGTTTGTTGCGCCCGTCCGCCCTACAGCGTCGCGTCCCACGGGTCCCAGGATGGCTCGGATTCCCCATCGAGCCCGCCGGCGATGGCGTGAAGCTTGCGCTCTTCGCGGGCTTGACGGCGCCAGTGGTCGACGAGCTTGTGGCGGGCGACGCCGATCAACCAGGCCGTGGTGAGATCGGCGACGGCGTTGCGTTCGACCGCGCTGACGGCGGCCAGGAACGTCTCCGACGTGAGATCTTCGGCGACGGTGTCGCTTTGACATCGCGCCCGAAGGTAACGATAGACCTCGCCGACGGCGCGGTCGTACAACGCCAACAGCACGGCGCGCGAATCACGAAGATCGTGAAGTTCGGCCGCGGGCATGCCCCATCATCGTTCCCCGTCGGCATCCTCCGACGGGTGGCAGGCAAGAACCGGTCCAAAACCCAAGTGCAGCTCACGATCGAGGAACTCCCAGATAGCCACCGCAGTCGGCGCAAAGCTGGCGCCGACTGGCACCCGTCCGGGCACCGCCATTGACCGGAGGAACGCGACGGAGCCGCTGGAGCCAATCTCGACAGTCACATCATGAGGCTCGCCGTCGAGGGCCCACCGCGGCGACGGGCTGAGCAGGAGGGGGCGCTCAGCCTCGTCAACCTCGGCTGACACCATGCGCCACGTCCCTCCGCCCCGTTCGTCATCGGCGGCGCGCACTAGTTCGGCTTCGAGCTCCCGCGGTCGCCAGTCCACGTCGAGCCCGGCCACGATGGCGTCGAGGGCGAGGAGCAACGGGAACGATCCGAGCGCCCCGCGCAACACGTTGAGGCCGGCTCCGGGCCGAGGATTGAGTTCGGTGGGCCGGAAGCCATCACCGGTCATGACCCCATCGACGGTGAACGCGCCCCGGAAGCCGACTTCGGCCCGCAACGCCCGTCCCACCCGCAGGGCCACCTCGCCCATCTCGGAGCGCCGAATCGCCGGCGGATCGTAAAACGACGCGCAACCGGCGTACACGAAGTGATGGGCCTGGGCGTGATGGACCGGGCGCCGCAGCGTGATCATCTCGATGGGCCGCAACGTAGCGACGTAGTCGGGGAAGACGATGCCGTGAATGGAGCAGGGCACGCCTTCGAGGAAAGGCATGATCCGTACCGAATCGCACCGCTCGCTCAGCTCGGTCGCGGCAGCGGCAGCGTCGGCGTCGGTGCGGATCCAGCGGATGCCCTCGGCCCCGCCGTGGAATCCTTCTCGGTTGTCGCCCGCCCACACCACGTTGCGCGCGGTCGGGACCGGATCGAGCGGCGCCATGTAACTGGGCACTCGAGCGACGCCGACCCGGTCCCATAGGGCATCGCAGGTCGTCTTATCCTCGAGCGCCACCCACTCCGGGCGGCGAAACCCGAGATAGGGGCGTCCGAGCAGAGCGGCGTGTTCGTTGGTGAATCCGCCGACGCACAGCGCGCCCCCCGCTGGATCGAAGGCCTCGACGGCGGCCCGAACCTCGGCCGACGGATTCGCCAACGCTTCGTGACCGGCTCGAATCATCGCCAACGCTCCGAACGCGACCACTGATCCCATCACGACGGCCGCGTCTTCGGGTCCGGGGATGGGCCCGGCGCCGCGCCCGTTGGTGGCCACGACCAGTACGGCGACGGCTCCCAGCTCTCGCACCGCGGCCACGGTGGCGGTGGAGGCCGCTAGAACTTCGACAGTCACGATCACCTGGCGTCCGGCGAAGACATTGCGCAACAACCCGGTCCAGTATTCGGTGGCCATGCCCGACGGTATCGTCAGCGCGGGCCGACCCGGATCGAATTTCGCGCCGGCCGATCGGTTCGGCCCCTGCGGGCCGATGCTGTGGGCCGATGTCGACGGGTGATGCCGACGGCCGTGCCAGAATCACGCCTGATCTATGGGCCGCTACCGCTACCTCTTCTCGCCGTTGCGCATCGGACCGGTGACGGTACGCAACCGAGTCATCTTCAGCGCCCATCTCACGAACTATGCCGAGGACGGGCTGGCCACCGAGCAGCACGCGGCCTACTACGAGGCGCGCGCCGCAGGAGGGGCCGGGCTCATCATCACCGAAGAACACTCGACCCATCCGACGGACTGGCCCTACGAGAAGCTCATTCACGGCTTTCATCGGAAGGTCATTCCCGGTTACCGGCGCATCACCGACGCCGTCCATCGTCACGGTACGCCGATCTTCGCCCAGATCAACCACAACGGCGGACAGGCCAGTTCGATGTACTCGCGCCTCCCCGTGTGGGCGCCATCAGCCGTCCCCGACCCTTTGTTCCGAGAGGTGCCCAAGGCGGTCACGGTGCGCGAGATCGCCGAGATCGTGGCCGGCTATGCGCTGGTGGCCGGGCATTGTCGCGAGGGCGGCTTCGACGGCGTCGAGCTGCAGTGCTCGCACTCTTCGATCGTGCGGGGCTTCCTCTCGGGCGCGACCAACCTTCGCCGCGACCAGTACGGAGGGTCGTTGGCCAACCGGGCCCGGATCCTGATCGAGATTGTCCGCGCCGTCCGTGAGGCGATCGGTCCGGGGCTGGCTTTGGGCGTGCGGTTATGTGGCGACGAGCTCATCGAAGGCGGAACGACGATCGACGAGGCCGTCGAGGTGGCCAAGATGGTCGAGGCCACCGGCCAGGTCGACTACATCAATACCTCGATCGGGGTGGCCACGGCCACTTTGTACGTGATTGAAGCATCGATGCACGTGCCGCCCGGGTACGCGCTGTTCATCCCTAACGCCATCCGCCGGGCCGTCTCGATACCGGTGGTGGGTGTCGGCCGCTTCAAGGACGCGCTGCAAGCGGAACGGGCGCTGGCCGAAGGACATTGCGACTTGGTCGGCGCGGTGCGGGCCCAGATCGCTGACCCCGACTTTGTCCGTAAGGCCCAAGCCGGGGCTCACGAAGACACCCGGCTGTGTTTGTCGTGCAATCAGGAATGCGTGGGGCGGATGGGCCTGAACCGGTGGCTGGGCTGCATCGAGAACCCTCGCACCGGTCGCGAGGCGCTCGTGCCGGCGGTGCCGAGCCGCTCGCCGGTGCCGAAGAAGGTGTTGGTCGTCGGGGCCGGACCAGCGGGTATGCAGGCCGCGATTTCGGCCGCGTCCCACGGGCACGAGGTCACCGTCTATGAGCGCGACGATGAAGTAGGAGGGCAGGTCCGGTGGGCCGCATCGGTGCCGAACCGCGCCGAGTTGGGTGACGTGCTTCGCAATCAGCAGCGGGAGTTGGTGGCCCACGGCGTGAAGTTGTGCCTAGGTCACGGCGTCGACGCCGGTTTCGTTACGGCGCAAAAGCCCGACGTGGTCATCGTGGCGACGGGCGCGGCGCCCGCCCGTCCTTACTGGGCGCCCGGAGACGCGTCAACCATTGTTGACGTACTCGACGTGCTCACCGGCTCGGCGTGGCCTCCGGCCGGGGCAAGGGTCGTGATCGTCGATGAGCTCGGGTTCCATCAAGCCACGAGCGTGGCCGAGGTGTTGGCCGATCGAGGCTGCTCGGTCGAGATTCTCACGAATGGCATGGTCGTGGCCCAAGATCTCGGCATCACCCTCGACATGGAGAACTTCTTGACCAGGGCGGCGGCGAAGTCGATCATCTTGACCACTGACTCAGTCGTGATGGGCTGGAACGGCACCCACCTGTCGGTGCTCCACCACGTGAGCAACACGATGCACGAGCTGGCGACCGATTGGGTCGTGCTGGCCGTTGCCCCGCGAGCGGCCGACGAGCTCTACTTCGAGCTGCTGGCCCAAGGGGTCACGGTGCACCGGGTCGGTGACTGCGTGGCGCCTCGCCGCATTCACGCTGCGGTCATAGAAGGCGACCGAATCGGGGCCGCATTGTGATCGCCGTGATCGTAGTGCGCGAAGGCCAACTGCCGGCTGGCGCGGCCGAGTGCGTGGCCGAAGCCGGGGGCCGGGCGATTGTGATCGGCACCGAAGTACATTCCGTCGAGTTGTCAGGGGCTCTCACACTGGTCGAAGCGGGCCCGTTCGGACCGGCCGCCTACGCCGCGTTGCTGGCGGGGCGGCTCGTTGATGAGCCGGTGATCCTTCCCGCCTCCCCCGACGGTCGCGACCTCGCTCCCCGTTTGGCTGCGCTTCTCGGATGGCCCCTGCTCGCCCCCGCCCTGGCCGTCGGTGTCCACTCGGTCCAGGTAGTCCGCCAGAACGGCCGAATTCTCGAAGAAGTGGCGGTGGACGGACCGTTCGTGGCCACCTTGCTGCCGGGGGTCCGGGGCGTTGGCGCGGCGGACTCGATGGCCCGGGACAGCGAGCCGGTGGTGGCCCGGGAGAGCCAACCGATGGCGGCGCCGGGGCGCGAACCGATGGCGGTGCGGGGGAGTGACGCACGAGGCCCCAGCGCGGCGACCCCGAACGACCCCGAGCTGATCGCGCTCCTCCCGCCCGATCCCTCCACCATGAGCTTGGTGGAGGCCACGCGGATCGTCGCCGGCGGCCAAGGTCTCGGTTCGACCGTCCGGTTCGAGCAGCTGGGCCGCATCGGGGCTGCGCTCGGGGCCAGCCTCGGCGGCACCCGGGTGGCCAGCGATGCCGGGTGGATACCGTTCGAGCGCCAGATCGGCACGACCGGCGTGGCCGTAAATCCGAGGGTCTACCTCGCGTTTGCCATCAGCGGGGCCACCCAACACACCAGTGGTCTCGGCGATCCAGCGCACATCATCGCCGTCAACACCGACGCCAGCTGTCCCATGATGGCCATGGCCGACATCGCTATCGTGAGCGATGCCAAAGCGGTGCTGGACGCACTGGAGCGACAGCTTTCGGCTTGACCGCGACTTGGACGGCAAATCCCTCGAGAGTTGGCATTGCCCGAGTATCGCGCTTCGCCATCCACCCGGAGGTCCCGTAGTCTCCTTCGGTAAGTGCGAAGCCGCCGCCGGAGCGAAGGAGAAGGACGAATGATGTCGACAGCAGCAGTCTCTGCCGTACGCCCAAGGTCTGAGGCCACCGCGCGTGCCTGATTTCGAAGTTGTCGTGGTCGGCGCCGGACCGGCGGGTTCGATTGCGGCCCTGAGTCTCGCCCGCCTTGGCCATTCCGTTTGTCTGCTGGAGCGCGGCCCGTTTCCGGGGTCGAAGAACGTGTACGGCGGGGTGATCTACGGACGAATTCTCGACGAACTCATTCCGCACTGGTGGGAGCACGCGCCCGTGCAGCGCTGGATCACTCGGAGGGGCACCATGCTGCTCACCGACCATCAGTCGCTGTGCATCGACTATCGCAGCACCGCTTGGGCGCAAGCGCCTTACAACGGGGCCACCGCGTACAGGCCCGACTTCGACAAGTGGTTGGCCGACGAAGCGGTGAAAGCCGGAGCCACGCTCGTCAGTTCCACGACGGCGACCGGCCTGGTCCGTACGAATCGCGGGCTGGTCGGGGGCGTGAAGACCGACCGTGAGGGTGACCTCATGGCCAACGTGGTCATTGCCTGCGACGGCGTGAACTCTTTCCTGGCCAAGGAGGCCGGGCTCTATCCGAATTTTTCGAAGGACCATCTGACGCTCGGAGTCAAAGAGGTACTCGCCCTCCCTCGACAAGAGATCGAGGCCCGCTTCGGAATTCGAAGTGGCACCAACGAAGGCGCCGATCTGGAGATCGTGGGCGGTACGCAAGGTATTGCTGGCGGAGGTTTCGTCTACACCAACCTCGATACGATTTCCATCGGGGCAGTCCTGTCGCTAGGTGGTCTCAGCGCGTCGAAGGTCCGCCCCGAAGAAGTCATCGCGGGGCTCAAGGCCCATCCGTCGCTGGCCCCGCTGGTCGATGGGGCCGAGCTGAAGGAGTACTCCGCCCATCTCATCCCCGAAGGTGGGTTCGATGCCATGCCCGAGGTGGTCGGAGACGGTCTGCTCGTGGCCGGTGACGCGGCCGGGCTCTGCCTCGCCGCCGGGCTGTGGCTCGAAGGCGTCAACTACGCCATCGGTTCGGGCAAGTGCGCGGCTGATGCCGTCCACGAGGCCATTGCGAAAGGAAACTTCTCCAAGGCGGGACTGGTCAGTTACAAGGACCGGCTGGAGGCGACGTTCGTGTTGCGCAACCACCGCAAGACCCGCAAGGCGGCTCATCTGCTGTTGTCGGACCGTCTCCAGAACCGCTATCCGCAGATCGCCTGTGATCTTCTGGAGCAGCTTTACACCGTCGAGGACCCGTTGCCCAAGCGCGGCGCGTTGACCATCGGACGGGCGTTGTGGAAGGGCTCGGGCTTACGCATCCGACACGCCCTTCGCGACGGGCGCGACGCGCTGAAGATCTACGGTTGAGGCCGTGACCGACATCTCGCGCCGCGAATCGGTATTGGCCTTTGACGACCGCATGGCGACTGTCGACTTTCGCATCTCGCACACTGCCCACATCACTGTCGACTCAGAGGTATGTCGCAGCTGCACGACTCGGGCCTGCCTCGTGGCCTGTCCGGCCAAGTTGTTCGTGACCACGAACGACGGCGGTATTTTGTTCAACTACGAGCAGTGCTTCGAGTGCGGCACCTGTTACGCCGTGTGCAACAACGAGGGCGCCATCACCTGGAACTATCCCGAGGGCGGGCACGGCGTCGTGTTTCGCCACGGCTGAGCGGTCGGGCTCGTATGAAAATAGCGGCGTGCATCAAATGGGTCGCGTTGCGCCCCGACATTGATCCGTTGAGCGGCTCGGTCGAGACCGATGATCGATTTTCGGGGGTTTCGGCGGCCGATCAGGCGGCCGTGGAGTGGGCCCTGCGGATGGGCGAGGCGTGGGGCGCCTCGGTGACGGTGGCCACTGTCGGGGCGTCGATCGCCGAATCGGCGCTGCGCGACGCGCTGGCGTGCGGCGCGACAACAGCCATTCGCATCGACATCGAGCATCCACTCCCAAGCGCGGCTGTCGGACGCGAGTTGGCCGCCGCACTGGCCGACGCCGACTTGATCGTGTGTGGTGATTGGTCGCTCGATCGGGGCTCCGGATCAGTGCCCCCGTTTCTCGCCCATGCCCGAGGAGCGGAGCAGGCGTGCGGACTGGTCGCCCTCTCGCTCGATGCCACCGGGGTGGTGCGAGCCGAACGACGCCTCGATGGCGGGCGCCGCGAACGGCTGATCGTGCGGGCGCCTGCCGTTCTGGCGGTGGAAGGGTCGACGGCCCGCCTTCGACGGGCGCCTCTGGGCGGCGTCCTCAGCTCGGCGCGGTCGAGCATCGACGTCAGGACTCCGTCAACGCCCAACCCCGCTGAGCCCGTTCGGCTCGTCCATGCGAGGCCGTTTCGGCCTCGGACCAAGATCGTCGACGGACCCCACGGGTCGGTGCGCGACAGGTCGAACGCGCTGCTCGGAATGGGTTCGACCCGCACGCCCCCCCAACGACTGGTGCTTGATCCTGAAGTCGCGGCCGAGCACATTCTTGCGGCGCTGCACGCCTGGGGCGAAATCGACGATCCCGCGTCGGCTGAAGGGCAATGACCGAACCTCATCTAGTTCGCATCGGTGATCGGACGTGGCCCACGGTGACCGGGCGTCCTGTCCTGCTCGTTCCTCTCGGCTCCACCGAGCAGCATGGTCCACACCTGCCCCTGAGCACCGACACGATTATCGCCGAGGTGATGGCGACTCGAGCGGCCGCCGCGGTTCTGGCTCAAGGGATCGATGCGGTCGTCGCGCCGGCGTTGCCGTACGGGTCAAGCGGCGAGCACGCCGGCTTTGCCGGTACGCTCTCCATCGGACAGGCGGCGCTCGAGTTGGTGGTGGTCGAACTGGTCAGGAGCATCGATCCCGTTGACGTTGGGGGCATCGTGCTCGTGAACGGACACGGCGGAAACTTCGCGCCAGTGTCTCGGGCCGTGCGCACCCTTCGCTTCGAGGGTCGCACGATATGTGCATGGTGGCCGACCGAACCGACCGGCGATGCCCACGCCGGAATCACCGAAACGTCGATAATGCTCCATATTGCGCCCGACCTCGTGCGCAGGGATCGGTTCGAAGCCGGCAATTCCACTTCTCTGGCCGAACTCCTCCCGATCATCGAAAAGCGCGGCCTGCGCGCCGTCACACTCAACGGCGTTTTGGGCGATCCGAATGGCGCCAGGGCAGCGCTTGGGGCCGAACTCGTCAATCGGTGGACCGCAGAAATCGCCGAGATGATTCAGTCGTTGTTCACCTGAGCCGGGCCGATTCGGCGCGACGTTCTTCGCGCTCGGCCGCTTTCACGCCGTACCCGAAAATGATGGCCGGAAGCAGGAACACCGAACCGACAAGCATCGACACGATGACAATTGCCACCCACGTGTCGCTCTGGCCCTGCACAAACGCCAAGACGAAGCCGACGATGGCCACGAGATACAAGCCGTAACCGATTCGTTTGCCCATGCCGACCAGCTTGGTGATCTGGGCTCGGCGCACGAGCACCGAATCGATAGGCATGGCGTCAACCTACCGCAGGCACTCTTCAAGGAGCGCGGCGAACCGACTACGAGCGCCGTCCACGCCGAACGCGCGTGCCGCAACCATTGCGTTGTGGTCGAGCCAGCCCGAATCCGGCATCCGCAGAAAGGCCTGCACGTCGGCGACGGCTGCGGGCGAGTCGACACCTACCCATCGCAGTCCGGCCCGGGCAAAGTCCGTAGCCACCGGATAGGTTCGCGCCACGAGCAGTTTACGGTGCTGCGCGGCCTCGATCATCGGAAGTCCGAAGCCCTCCCAATGCGATGGAAACGATACGAGGTCGCACGCCGCGTACGCGTCGTCCATGGTCCAGTCGCCCGGCGGCCAACCCCGAATTACCCGTCCCGGAGCTCGAGCGAGAAGTTCGGCCAGCGTTGGCTCGTAACCTTCTTCGGCCGGACCGGTAATCCACAGAACTGCGCCCAAAGCGCCGGCCAAGGCCACCGCATCGGGCAAGCCCTTGCGTTCGATCGCCCGGGTCGGTTGGAGTTGGAGGACATCGTCGGGAGCAAGCCCTAGAGCCGAGCGCATGTCTGACCGCCGACCGGTGGTGACCGCCGAAAACCCGAGCGGAATCAGCGTCGCCGCGATTCCCCGGTCCTGCAGTTGGCGCCGCGACAATTCGTTGATCACCACATGGCGCCACGACGGATCGACCGGCGGCAACTCCGTGATGTGGGCGAAACGATGGCGCTGCCACGCCAGATCGAAGTGCCGCAAGATCGCCGGGCGACCAGCCAGCGCGGCGGCCACCACCCGCGAGGCCGACAGCTTCAAGGGAAGGGAGAGCAGGTTCTCGACGATCACGACATCGCAGCCGCGGGTTGCTCGGTCGATCAACGAAGCGTCGGGTTTCGTGTCGTCGTTGAAGTCCAGGCCGCTCACCACGATGTCGACGGGCCCAGTGCCGGCCACCGTGCGCACGGCCCATCCCAGCGACGTAAGGAGCCCCGCCCACTTTGATGATTCGATCGAGACCCCGTCGGCTCCCCCCAGTCGAAACGACAGGATGGCTGCGGTTTTGGTCATTCCGTTTTGGTCATTCGGTGGCGGCGTCGTCGCGACGAGCCCACACGAGGACGTCGTCGGGGTCGCAGGGTTCCTCCGAAGCGGAGTTGGCGCCGAGTACTTCGGCCCGCGTTTTCCAGAACAGATCGCCCGCGCTCGGGTCATCAAGGGCGTCGCCGGGGCCGGGCCCGATGGTGGGCAACTCGAGGACCGGTTCGGTTTCGCGCAGGTCGAGGAAGAGATCGACGCGTTCATTGATTCCACTCGCGGTGTGGCGAGGTCGATACCGGCGTTCACCGGCGCGTCGGGTCAGGGCGTGAAAGAGCGCAATGGCAGAGCCGAAGGCGAGGAACAGGTCTCCGAAACTCAACACCTCATGGACGGGAGCGACGGCCAAGAT
This sequence comes from Acidimicrobiia bacterium, assembly GCA_025359845.1. Taxonomy (GTDB): domain Bacteria; phylum Actinomycetota; class Acidimicrobiia; order Acidimicrobiales; family JANYDT01; genus JANYDT01. Next base: position 1,879 of record JANYDT010000218.1, on the reverse strand, counting down.
GTCGCCCAGCATGGTGAGCTGGTCGGACGGTTGCTCGGGGTGGCTGACCTTGGTCGAGCGGAACACCGAATGGGGTTGATCGGCGTGGATACCGGCGTCGCGCATCGCAGTGAGCCGATATGGAGTGCCGTGATTGACCGCGATCACCGTTAGGTTGCAAAGCGCGCCCAACGCCACCAGCCAAATGCCGGCGACTCGGCGAAAGTTTACGAGTGCGAATACGAGAAGGAGCACGTGTCCGGCCACGAAAATCTCGAAGCCGTAATGGACTTCCCATCGGCCCGCGACGACGAAACAAGCGGCCCAAAGAACTGGCAGCGCCCACCACCGGGCATTCGTGCGGCTGAGACGGCCAAGGCGGCCCCCTCCGGCCAGTCCGGCGGCGATACCGACCAGTGCGGCGAGGAGCGTGAACTTCATCGGGATGCGACGGTACCCCACCACGTAGCCCCGGCTACGGTAAGCGTCATGACTGAAGTCCGAGCTGAGATGGCCGCGAACGTGTGGCAGGTGGCGGCGACGGTGGGCGCGGTCGTCGAGGAGGGCGACGTGATCGCCATATTGGAGTCCATGAAAATGGAGATTCCGGTCGAGGCTCCGTGCGCCGGCACGATCACCGAATTGAAGGTAAAGCCCGACGATAAGGTCCAAGAGGGCGACCTGATCGCCGTGATCAGCTGACTTCTGGTCGGCGGATTCTCAGATGTTCTCCGGCAAGAGCCGGGCCAGGTTCTCGTAACAAAAGAAAAGCACGAAGACGAACGGCACGAAGAAGCCTGCATAGACGCTGAGACGGGCAAAGTATCGTCGGCGCTGCTTGGCCACCATCCAGGCGGCGAGCCAGACGAGCGCACAACCCGTCGTCCACCCCAGCGTGGCCCACCAGACATGGGCCGGACCGGCGAACCATCCGAAGGTGAACTTGCGGCCCGACAACGGCTCTGCCACCGGCCCCCTCGCTGCGTTCGCCAAGGTCGTGGCGACGGTCGGGGCCGAAGTTGGGGCGGCCGCGGGCACAGTATCGGGGCTCGGCCAGGCAATCGTGACGGCGATCAATCCGGGGTCGACGGCGCGGCTCGTCGTGGTGGGCGCCACGGTGGTGGAAGGAGGCATTGTGGTCGGTGGGATCGTCGGGACGGTCGGCGGCTCGATCAAGTCGGCCTGTACGCCTTCACCTTCGAGTTCGGCGGTCAGCACAAGGCGGCGGGAGGCACTGAACTTCGGATGGCACGTCGTCAACACGAGCAGGTTGCGGCCACCCTTGTCATCCAGCACCGCGGAGTCGCTGGGCTTCACGACTTTCAAGTCAAGCGTCTTGTACCGAAATACCCCGAGTTGGCTGGCCACGATGATCTCGTCGCCGGCTCGCATCTTGTCGAGGTCGAAGAAGGGATTGCCGTAGGTCGTGCGGTGGCCGGCGATCGCGGCCAGTCCGGGCTCCCCTGGCAGCTTCGTCCCGGCGTAATGGCCCGGTCCGTGTTTGAGATCATCGACTGCGGTGCCTTCGACGAGGTACTTCGTCAGGTGGATCTTCGGGATTCGGATCACGCCGATGGCCTGACCGGCTTTCAGTGTCAACTGGGGCCGTTTGGAGTGGAAAACCGTCGTGGTCGTCACCCGAGGCGCAGTGACAACCGTCGATGGATCCGTTCCGGGTGGGCCATCGGCACCGATCCGGAGGCCAGGCACCTTGATATCAGGGACTTCGGCGACGGTCGTGGCGACGCGAGTGACGGGCTCGGTGGGCAGGGTCACGTTGGGGTCAACGCCGAGTTGATCGAGGAGCTTCGGGTCGATACCGAGTTGGGTCGCCAACTCCGTCTTGAGGGATCGTTGCGACCGCGCTTCGGCGATTCCCGTACCCCAAAGTTGGTACGCC
>JANYDT010000211.1 GCA_025359845.1 Acidimicrobiia bacterium | reverse complement strand
CGGGCGCCGACATCCGCGGCGGCCCGCATGGTCTTGGCCACGAGCACGTCGACGACCGCTTCTTGAAACGACGCGGCCACATCTTCGGTCGACACCTCCGGGTGCTTGCGCACATAGTTGACGACCGACGTCTTCAGCCCGCTGAACGAGAAGTCGTAGCCTTCGAGACGCATGGCCCGCGGAAAGGCGATCGCCTTCGGATCGCCCGACGGCGCCAGACGATCAATGGCCGGCCCACCCGGATACCCGAGATGTAAGAAACGGGCGACCTTGTCGAACGCCTCTCCTGCGGCATCGTCAATGGTGCTGCCCAGCACCGAGTAGTCGGTCGTCGAGCGGAGGTGGATCAGCAAAGTGTGGCCGCCCGAGACCAGCAGACACACCAGCGGCAGTTCGACCTCGCCGTGCTCGAGGAACGGCGAGTAAAGGTGGGCCTCCAAATGGTTCACCCCGATGAACGGGACCGACCACGACAACGCCAGCGCTTTGGCCATGCTCACTCCGACCAACAATGCGCCGATCAACCCAGGACCGATCGTTGCCGCGACCGCGTCGATCCCGCTCCCGGTGCGGTCACGGCCCGTTTCGGTTAGAGCGGCGTCGACGACGGCCACAATGCGTTCGATGTGAGCCCGGCCGGCGATCTCGGGCACCACGCCGCCGTACATGGCGTGCAGATCGATCTGGCTCGACACGATTGACGATTCGATGATGCGGCCGTCAACCACGATTGACGCGGCTGTCTCATCACAGCTGGTTTCGATGGCAAGAATTCTGGTCATGGAGAGACCTTCAACACGGCCCTGACCCGAGCCAGGCGCATCTCTTGATCGGGGTAGGTCAGCGGCTCGGTCCACATGATGACGGCGTCTTCGGCCGGCAGTTCGGCCGTGGACGGGTAGTAGTGGGGGCGTATGCCCGTCGGAACGAACCCGAACCGGTGATAGAGCCGCTGGGCCGAGATCGCGGAACCTCGCACCTCGAGCGTCATGGCCAGAATGGCCCGCGCCCACCCTTCGTCGAAAGCGGCCAACAAGAGGCGCATGGCGACACGCCGGCGTCGCCACAACGGATCGACGGCGATGTTCACGATATGGCCCTCATCGATGACTTGATGCAGACCGACGAACCCCACGATGGTCGCCCCGCTTCGGGCCAAGCCCCACCACGCATGCGGATTGGCCACTTCTTGGGCAAACTGGTTTCGGGTCCACGGGGTGGCCGCCGAAACCGACTCGATGGCTGTGACCGAGTCGAGTTGATGTTCGGTCGCAACGAAGGTCTCGATGCTGATGGCCGCGGTGATCACCGAGACACCGCGGCGATCATCGCGCCACCCAATTTATCTCGGCATCGGGGGCTCGAAGGTACGTGACGGCGGCTACGCCCGGTTCGACCCCGACCCGTCCAGCCGCCAACGCGGCGACGACGGCAACACTCGGATGGGCATGAACCGTCCGCAGGCCGACGAAGGTTGCTGGGTGCCGAAGGGGACCGTCTCCTACCACGAATGCCGTCGAGGCAGCTTGGGCGGCCACCGCGTCGGGACGGCCTACCCACGGTTCGACGATCGCCCGTCCGTCGCGGTAGTGCGCGGCGTACAGCTCACCGCGACGGGCGTCGATCACGGCCGCCACCAGCTCGCCTCGGCGGGCGTGGGCGGCGGCGAGCGCTTCCAGGCTGGCGACGGCGATGATGGGCACGGCGTGGGCGTAGGCCAGCCCTTTGGCCGTGGCCAGTCCTACCCGCAAGCCGGTGAAGAGCCCGGGTCCGGTGTCGACAGCTATTGCTGTCACTGCATCGAGCCGACGCTGGGCTTGGCGGCACAGGAAGTCGATAGCCGGCACCAGCGTCTCGGCGTGCCGGCGCGACCCTCGGACTTCGAGGTGAGCCAGCAATTCGCCGTCGGGCGTAGCCAGCGCCACGCCGACCACCTCGGTTGCGGTTTCGATGGCGATGATCATCGAGTGGCTCCCGATCGAGCAGCGGCCGCCTCAAAGGGGGTGTCGGAAGGGGTTGCCGAGAGTGTCTCGGCACGCGCTGAACCAAGCGACACCGGTTCGTCTCCCCTGGCGAGTCTCGCGGCGCGCGACGACCACGAACCATGGCCCGTCATCGAGAGGAGTCTCGCCTCGTCATCGTCGTCAACCACCTCGAACCGGATGTCGAGATGGTCGGGTCCCACGGCGCGGGCCACCAGGTCACCCCATTCGATCACGGCGCAGCCACCGTCTTCGAGCAATTCGGGCAACGCCAGATCGTCGAGCCCTTCGAGGCGGTACGCGTCAATGTGAACGAGCACGAGATCGGTCGCGGTGGCGTAAGTCCTCACCAGCGTGAACGTGGGGCTGGTCACCGGTTCGTCGACGCCCAAAGCCTTCGCCAACGCCTTGGTGAACGTGGTTTTGCCGGCACCGAGGTCGCCGATGAGCAGCACGACGTCACCGGCCCGCAGCGCCATCGCGACCCGCCGCGCGAACGCACCTGTTTCGTCGGGCGAGCGGGCCAGGATCACGAGGCTAGCTTAGGTGGGTGGGCTTATGTCGGCATTGACCGCAGAACACGTCTCCGACGTCGTGGCCCCCGCAGCACCGCTGCTCAATCGCGTGCTGGGCCTTGAAGAGACGACCTGGCGGTGGATTCGACGCGTCTTGCTCGCCGCCTACATCGTCACGACCTACTTGTGGCTGCAGGCCTGGGGCCAGGTGCCGAGCGATCGCGAATACATCGTGGGATGGATCGTAGGACTGTGTTTGTTGGCCACACTCGGACGGCCATGGCGCGACGCGGGCATGGTGATCGCCAGTTGGGCCCCCTTTCTGCTTGCGTTGTATCTGTATGACTTTGCCCGTAGCGTCGGCTTTCGACTCGGTCGACCCGTCGCGATCACGCCCCAAATCTCCATTGACCGTTTTCTCGGATGGGGACGACTGCCCACCGAGAGGCTTCAATCGGCGCTGTACCATCCTCAAATCAGCTGGTACGACGTTGGGGTCAGCGTGATCTATCAGTCCCATTTCATCGTTCCTTATGTGGCGGCCGGACTACTCTGGCGCAACCGCCCAGTGTGGCGTTGGTACGCGGCGTCGTTCGTAGCCATCACGTTCAGCGCGTGCTGTGTGTTCGCTTTCTGGGGCACGGCGCCGCCCTGGTACGCGGCCAGCAATCATAAGATCGCATGGTACCGACTGAAACTTCCGAGCGAGAAATTTTGGCCGCGGGAACTCGCGGGACGGGGTTGGCGCCGCGTAGGGTTGCATTTTGCCTCTCGACTTATCGAAAAGGGACAGCAAACCGTCAATCCGTTCGCAGCTATTCCCTCCCTTCATTCGGCAGAAGCGCTGCTCGTTGTGCTCATTGTGTGGAAGCTAATTCCCCATGCGGTGCGGTGGATTCGGCCCTTCCTATTGCTTTATCCAGTGGCCATGGCGTTCGCGTTGGTGTATTCAGGAGAGCACTATTTGATCGATGTCTTTGTGGGATGGGGTTTTGTCGGCGTCGCCCTCACTTTGGGGTGGTGGATTCGCCAACGCAAGGGGTGGGCGAGCCCATGGGCGGCCGCTCCTCGAGGTCGACAAGAGGACTGATAACACCCACCGCGGCCCGACGACGGCCCGTTCCAGGCGTGGGGTGCTTCACCACACCGATACCACGATCAAACGAAGGCTGACGCGTGAGGTCTATCAACGATGCATAAAGGCGCTACAAGGCGTAGCGGCGACCAGTCCCGATAAGGAACGTTGAACATGAAGCTTGTCATTACCGAGAACAGCTCACTCGACGGTGTGGTGGAACAGAACGAGCAGACCGGGGAATGGTTCTCCGTGGCTGCCAGCGATCCTGCGGACACCTCCGACATCAACCAAGCACTTCAGGAAATGATGAGCCAGGAAGACGCACAGCTGTACGGTCGCAAGACGTTCGAAGCGATGCGGGCGTACTGGCCCAATCAGACCGACGATAAGACTGGAGTCACTGATCACCTTAATAAGGTCGAGAAGTTCGTGTTGTCGAGCACGATGGACGACCCGGGATGGGAGAACTCGACGGTGCTCCACCGCGATCTGCTCGATGAGGTTCGCAGGTTGAAGGACCGACAAGGAGGCAACCTTGGGGTGACCGGCAGCATCTCCGTCTGCTACAACCTGATCAGCTCCGGCCTCGTCGATGAGTATCGCCTGTTGGTCTACCCGGTCGTGGTCGGCCAAGGCCGGCGGCTCTTCGACCCGCACCAGGCCCCCACCACCTGGAACCTGAAACTCATCAACGCGAAACACTTCCACTCCGGCGTTGTCCTCCTCACTTATGCACCCATCTGACGGCAGCGCATCAGAAGACCGTACGCGGCCGGTACCCGACGATGACGACGAGCGCAAGGTCGTCGGTGCTGCGGATTGCGCTGGTCGAGCCTAGGAATCGACGCCGTGTGCCTTCACGAGAGGAGCATCTGATGGCGTCGTACACCCTCAACGAGGGAGCAGTGCGTCATGCTGAGGGGCTCATCAAGGCACGCCAGGTCGGCCTTGACGGCGACTGGGGTGACGTCCAGCGAACGCCGCGGGCGAGAACGCCTACCTCGACAGCCACTCGTGGCAGGAGTACGGCTCGCGGCTACGGCTCGTACGGGGCCTGACGGCGACTGGGGCGGCTATTGGGGCAAGCAAGGCCCCGAGCTGCTTGACTACCGCCTTGCCCTGTACGGCCCCGAGCAGCGGATGGTCTTCGGAGCCAACACGTTTCGGGAGTTTGTGGAAATGCTCGGCTCCAGCACCGAGGGGTCGGATGTGCGTGACCCCTGGGTCACTCGGATGACGAACATGCCGGCAACCGTGGTGTCGACGACTCTGCGGGCACCGCTCGACTGGCCGAACGCGACTGTCGTGAACGGTGATGCCATCGACGTCGTCGCTCGTCTCAAGAAGGACTCAGCGGTTCCGTTGCGCTCTCATGGCAGCCTGTCGTTGAACAGGGCGCTGATGGCCGCCGGCCTCGTCGACCGCGTGCAGGTGACGCTGTTTCCTGTCATCACCGGTCAGACCGGGGTGCGCCCGATCTTCGAAGGTGCGTCCGACTTCGACTTGGATTTGATCGAGAGTCGGACGCTCGACGGTCACACCCAAGAGCTCATCTACCGACCCATTCTCCACTGAAATCACCCTCCCACATCCCAATCAGTTACAAGAACGTAGAACCTCACTATGGCTCACTACCTGATGTCCGTCTGTTTCGATGACGACTACGACATCGAATTCGACTCCGAAAACGACGAAGCGAACAGGCATAGTCACAAGCGAGGTCCGAGCGACGCCCAGGATGCCAAGCGGGGTACCGAAGCCCTCAACAGCGACACGCCCACGGCTCCCGCCCGCCGGAGCACGAGACTTCGGCGATCGAATCGTTGGAGCGGTCACCATGAACACCGTCATTCCCGGGCGTGACCCATGGGATGAAGTCATTGCCGATCCCCGGATCTGGCACTTCGCCTTCCACGCGATTCCGGAGTTACCTGAGTTGCTTGTGACGGGCCACGAGCGCTCCTACTTCGACTATTCCCTTGACCTTCTTGGTGGTCGCCCAGATGCGGTCGACGATGCGACGCGCGAAAGCTTCGTGAACGCGTACCTTCGACCAGAAGCTTTGACCACGGGCTTCGACTGGTATCGGTCGTTGGCCGAAGACGCAAAACACAATCGTTGGCACAAGGACGTCGCCACTCTAATTCTGTATGTACGCGGCGACGCCGATCACAGGCCGATCGATCCGTATTTGGCTGGAATACGAGCAGTAGGTGCCAGCAATGTACGCGGAGCGGTAATTGAAGGTAGCGGAGAATTCCTTCCTCAGGAACAGCCACGCCAACTCATAACCGTCCTGTCCGCTTTCGCCCTCGAAGTCACGGGGTTATATTGATCTGGTAGGGTTCTGGCTGAACAACCCCGAACCGAACCCGTTTGTCGAAATTCTTACGAACCTTCCGAAATATGTGGTGCCGCTGACATTGCATAATCCCCTCCACATCCAAATTCGATCCTCATAGACGGCGATGTCATCGAATCAGTCCAAAAACTCAAGAACGACGTCGAAGGAGACCCGTGATCTTAGGAAGTGGTGAACTCGTCCGCACCCTCGCCGAGGCTGGCGTGATCGATCAGTACGTCATCACCACCATCCGGTGGTTCTCGGAACCGGACGAAATTGTTCGGCGAAACCTATGCAGATCTTGAGGTCCTAAAATCCGTTACCTCACCATCGGGGATTGTCGTGGCAACGTACCGGACCGTTGAGAGCGTCGGCTGAGTTGATATGCCCACACACGAGGTGAACCAGAAGCCGTCGCTCACGTCCGCCACCTCATCAACGCCCGGCGCTATGTGATTCGCAGCAAATGGCACGATGCACAGCCGAGCGTTGCGGATCAGAACTTGTTCTTGAAATCGCATTCCCGGGAAGAATATGGCTCGTGGCATCTTGGTCTGAAAGTAGGAGCTACCGACGAGACCAAGAATCGCTACGCGTTCGTGTTTGGGGACCTACGTCGTCTGCATCGATCAGGCCTGATCGCCTGTTACTACCGGGCAGCTGAATACGACCACAACAAGTCGAGTTGGCGGCTCACGAACTACTGCAACTCCTCGACGAAAAGCGCGGTAATCAGGCTCAGAACAGCTCGCAAAAGTGACGGAGAACCCAGCTCGTCTCCCCTCGTTTCGGAGTTGATGCGTGCCAACACCGAGATCCGCCAAGGCGGGGACTTCAAGGTTGACAAGACGTACACGAACACGCAAACCGTTCTCGGAGGGTTCTGGTATGTAGGGAAGACCCGCCTCCACCGCCGGGCTTTGCCGGCTTGGCCGAAGGTGTCGGTCCACCATCACGACCCCGTTGCCCGAGTCGTTCGAGGTCGAACCCGATTTGCCTGAGGCATGTTGCGATGACTTGGAGCCGATGGCTTCGGCCGCTCCTCGAGCAACAGCCGCTCAGTCCTCGGCCGCCCTAAGCCTGCCCTAAGGCGCCGACGCAACCGCGTTGGCGACGGCTCGGGCGGTGACCTCGACGGCTAGCATCCGAACGAGATCGATGTGGGCGCTCACCACCGGGGCGGTCGTACTGCCGTCCTCCAGGAGCGCCGGGAAGGGCACCGATACGGCCACGATGGCGTCGCCGTCGACGGTGGAGTGGACCGGCCAGATAGACCGGGCGAGGCCGTCGTGGGCCGATTGGGCCAAGAGCTGACAGCCCACCTTGTCGAGCTCGGCGTTGGTTACGACCACCCCGATCGTGGTGTTGGTGCCCGCTCCGGTAGCGTCGGCCCCGTCGACCAGCGCGGGATCGTTGAAGCCCCGCTCGGCGAACGCAGCGCCGGCGCCGGTGATGGGAAGTGGCGCCGAGGGGTCGAGTACCTCGCCCCAAGCGTTCACGGCGATGAGCGCGGCTACGGTCACCTCGCCTTCAGTGATGGAGGCGATGCCGATGCCTCCGGGGCGGGCGTGTTCGGCCCCCCGCCACTTGTTGATCATGGCGCCCGTGCCTGCTCCGATCAGCCCGGATCGCGACTCGTCGGCACGGGCCGCGATGCACGCGGCGTAGCCCTGTTCGGGCCCCGGTCTGACTTTGCCCTCGCCCTGCGCCAAGTCATATAGGACGGCTCCCACGACGATCGGTACGATCCCACCCGCGGTCTTGAAGCCCAGGCCGTTCTCTTCGCACCACCGCATGACCCCGTCGGCGGCCGCGAGGCCAAACGCCGATCCCCCGGCCAACACAACCGCATCGATCCGGCTCACCATGCGGGTTGGATCGAGGAGCGCCCACTCGCGAGTGCCTGGCGCGCCGCCGCGAACTTCGCCCGAAGCAACGCTGCCTTCGGGAAAGATCAACACCGTGCATCCGGTGCGACCGACTGGATCACTCCAATGGCCGATGCGGACCCCCGGCAGCATCAGTTCGTCCCATCGAGCGACGTCGCAACATTCGACGGCCCGACGAACGATGCGTCGATGAACGTGGCCAACTCGGTGTTGAACCGCTCGCGTCGTTCGATCATCAACATGTGACCTCCGCCTTCGAACACGACAAGTTGGGCTCCGGGAGCGAGGTCGGCAATGTCGCGCCCTTGCCCTTCGGGGGTGAGCCGATCGTTGGTGCCGACGAAGACAAGGACCGGCAGATCGAGTTGCTGCAGCGCTTTACGTTCGTCATGGTCGAGCAGCGCCAAGATCGATGGTCCGGCGGCGGACGGCACCATCGCATCGGTGATTTCGCGGACCTGCTCAACCCACGAGGCGTCTGGCGCGACGCCGAAGCTGAACCGGTTGTAGACGTATCCGAGATCTCCTGAAGGGGGCGCCGCAAATCGCTCGGCAACGCCGGAAGACCGTTTGGCCAGGGCGCTTGCCAAATGTGCGAATCGTCCGCCGCCATGGCCGCCGACGCCGCTCGCCGCGGTCGACGTGAACACGACCTTGGCCACGTGATCGCGCAGAAACTCCGAGTCCGCGCAAAATCGCATGAGGGCCATGCCGCCCATCGAGTGTCCGACGAGAACCGAGTCGGTGAGTCCGAAGTGGGTGATGACGGCCCGCAGATCGGAGGCGAGGACCTCGAGCCCGAAACCGTCTCGGCCGACCGTGCTGGCTCCGTGACCCCGCCAATCCAGGGCGAGCACGCGATACTTATCGCCGAAATCGGCGAGCTGATGGGCCCAGATTCGCGATGTCAACGTCACGCCATGAAGGAGGAGGATCGGCCGGGCGTCTTGGGGACCGTACTCGACGACGTGGATTCGTGCGCCGTCAGGGGTCAACACCGTGTGGTGCCGCGCGTCGGGCGGGATCTCCAACCGGTCTTCCCCAGCTTCGAAATCCGAGGTGGAGCGGCGACGGTCGGCTCGGGCGATGACACGTGCGGCGCCGAGCACTGCGCCCACCGCCGTTCCGACGACGCCGACTCCGATGATGCCCCAGCGGGTAGCTCGTTTCATGACTCAGCAGTCTTCTATGTGGTCGTCTTATACCGGCGCGGAACGCGGCCACTGATGGCGCACGTGATCTCGTAGGCAATGGTGTCGAGGCGCACCGCCCAGTCCCAGGCTCCGAGCGTCTCTTCGCCTTGGCGTCCGATCAGGACGACCTCGTCACCCCGTTCCACCGGAAGGTCGCCGACATCGACGAGGATCTGGTCCATGGTGACCCGCCCCGCGATGGGGTGGCGCCGACCCCGGATCAGCACTTCACCGCCGACGCTCGAAAGCCGTCGGGGAACGCCGTCGGCGTAACCGATCGGGACCGTGGCGATGCGACTCTCCTTCACCAATTCGTAGATCAGACCATAGGAAAGGCGGCTACCGGCGGGCAATTGTTGGACGTGGCTGACCTCGCTCGTAAGTGAGAGTGCGGGACGGAGCGCGACGCCGTGACCGGAGGCATGAAACCGAAGGTCAGGGTCGAGTCCATAGGCGCTGATGCCGACACGCACCATGGTGCGACGCGCAGCGGGATGACCTATCGCGCCGGCCGAGTTGGCTGTGTGCACGATACCGGGGTCGATGCCGTGCGCGGCCAGGTCGTCGAGGACCCCTTCGAATATGGACAACTGGGCGGCGGTGTAGGGGTCTTCGACGTTGTCAGCGACAGCAAGATGGGTGCTCACGCCTTCGAGCGCAAGATGCGGACTGGCCAGGATGGCTTGCGCCAGTGCGAGGGCATCTTCGGGACGGCAACCGACTCTATGCATTCCGGTATCGACCTTCAAATGCACCGCAATGGCGGGTGCGGCGATCGGGTTGACCGACGGCGCGGGCCGTGCTGGGCGAACGGCCCGCGCCGCGGCTTCGAGAGCGTGAATGTGCTCGAGTGAGTAGATCGTGGGCGTGAGCCCCAACTCGATAACCGTCGGAAGCGCCGCCGGCG
>JANYDT010000199.1 GCA_025359845.1 Acidimicrobiia bacterium | reverse complement strand
CCGGCCACGACGAACGCTCCCGGCCACGAACCCAATATCGTCGCGAGTTCGGGTGGGCTCGGGCATCCGTCGGTAAAAATCCCATTGAGTCCGGCCCGCTGATAGTCGGCGGCCCTTGCCGCCATGCTCAACGGTAGCCACCCGAGGGCGCGTTTGCCTTTCGCCTGGACTCGAAGGGCAAAGTCCTCCACATCGGGGTTGGGCGGGGCGTACCCGCTCGCGCCCGGGTCGGCCCCGTCGACCGACTCGGGCCCTGAGGCGGGGCTCAAGATGACGTACTCGAACGACTCCAACCGGGCCAAGACATCCGCCCATCGCGGATTCATATTGCGGTTGACCAGCTCATCTACTCCGTCGATCTGGATCGAGCGCAGCCCGGCCGCGGTCGCGGCGGGGTGGCGTTGTCCGACAACAAATCCGCCGAGGATCGTCGCCGCGGCCAAGGCCAGTGAAATGCTTCGGCGGGAGCGGTGGCGCGCCGCAGTCTCGGTGTTCATGAATGTGCCTCGCTGTGTCGAACGGAAAGGGGGGGTGATCAGATTTGTAGTTGCCGGAGCCCGTCGGCCAGCCGGGTTTGGGCCCGGGATCGGGCCAAGTTCTGCCCATCGTAGGTCGTCGTGAAGTACTTGTCCCCCCGAAGATGGTCGGTGAGAAACCGTGCCGCGTTCTCGATGGCCATAAGCGGGCCGGCGAGGCCGAAGCAGGCCCGTTCGAGTTCGGTAACCGCCCCGGATGCCCCTTCGAGATAGCCATCCACGATAGCTTCGACCCGACTTCGGTCCACTTCGGCCTCGACGTCGTCTTCTCGGGCATCGGTGCACCCTGAACGAATCAACTCGCCGACGTCATACAACAACGAACCAGCCATGGTTGTGTCGAGGTCGACGATAACGACCGCCGCGCCGGTCCCGGCCGCGAAACGCACGTTGGCGACCTTCGCGTCGTTGTGAACTATCCGCACCGGCGGATCGCCAGGCAACCCTACGGCGTCAGCCGTGGCCCTCACCCGATCGATCTCGCGCCGACACGACAAGGCCCGCCCAAGATCGTCGTCCTGCACTGCTTCCGCCAACTCCGTCATCCTCCAGCTCAGGTCGTGAAATCGCGCGATGGTGACCGCGAATTTTGTTACGGGAATGGGTGCGAGCCGATGGACGAACGCCCCGAACGCCCGAGCGGCCTCGTGGCCTTGGGCCGCGGATGACGCGCTGGTGGCGCCCACCGTGCCTTCCGCGAACTCGGTCACCCGCCACACTGTCGGAGCCGCGGTGGGCGAAGGAGCGGAGCCTCGGCTTGCGGTGTTGGCGGCAGGGGCGCTCGGGGTGAGCCAATGCACGGCCCCCACGGGCGTCCGGCGAAACCGGGGGATGAGCGAGCCCCCAAGCCAATGATCAAGCAAGGACAAGTTGTGTTCGCACGCGTCGATATCACGAAAAACGCTGGTGTTTATCGCTTGTACGACGAAACGGGTCCCTCCCGATATTGTGGCCACCCAGGTGTCGTGGATGTGGCCGCCGGCCAACCGGGCCCAACCGACAACCTCTTCGACGATGTCAAAGGCTTTGAGGACACCGTCGGGCGGCGGGGTCATAGTGAACCGTCGTTATGCGAGTCTTGGGCTTGACCTTGCCGCGCGGCCCGAACGACCGCGACGTCGCCGGGCCAGGTGACGCCGTGCCATTGACTGTCGGTCGGGCGCACTTCGATGACGAGCCGACGGGCTTCGACCAGGGAGGCCAGAGTTGTGGGTAGGGCGCATTCCGAGGTCTCGTCTCCTCGGTGTGCCCGGCGTAGGTGGCCCTCGATGAATGTGTCGAATGCGACCCGGAGGGCTTCGAGCGCACTCGGTCGAAGGGCCCATAGGTTCATGGAAACGAGCGCATCGGGAGAAAGCATTGCGGGCCCGTCCTCGCCCTCGTGTTCGTTCTGGTTGTCCCGCCCATTTTGGCTTTTGATCAAGCCATCCGCCGTTCGTCGCACTCCCCGGTGTTCGCGCAGCCCCCGCAGCCGACTCCCTCTCCCGGCCATCGGCTCGATTTGGGCCACGGCTCGCGACACTCCGCCGGCGTCAGAGAGCGTCCGATCGAGGCGAAACGCGACGAGCAGCGCGTCGGGTTCAACCGACGGGCTGCCATCGGCCGAGTCCAACTCGATCCAGACTCGCGCCGTTCGCAGTGCGTCGATTCCATACAGGTCGTCGCCGTTGGCGACTACGCATCCGTCAGTCTCACAGCCGCCGGCCAGCACCGCGGCCACGGTGCCCCAGGGCGTGGCCCGCGGCGGGCCGATCCGTTCCTGACGGGCGAGTCGAACCGTAGGCCCGAGCGCGGCGGCGATGGGTCCCTCTGAACGCTCGCTCACTATCACGATCACGTCTGTGAACCCGGCGGCGCGCCCTTGAGCAACCGCAATGGCGAGAAGTGGTTCGCCGCGACGACCGACAGGGGCCAGCGGCTTCAGTCCGCCGAAGCGGGTGCCCAGTCCGGCGGCCAACAGCACGAGAGAATGAGGCATGCACGAGGATTCTGGCGCATTCGGCCGTTGTGAGAAGGTTCGGGGCCAACTTCGGGCCGGCCGTGATCGCCCTCGACCCGATGTTCGGATCGCCATGGTCGGCTTGGGATTGCGGGCCAACCTGGTCGAAGCCGCCCATCGGCCCGGCCGAGGCTCGGTTATCGCCGCACTCTGTGACCTCGACATCGAGCGGGCGCGGCGTTGGGCCGGGCACGCTCCCGATGCGCGGCTGACGACCCGCGTTGAAGACCTGCTCGATGATCCGGGAATCGACGCGATCATCATCGCGACCCCCGACCACACCCATGAACAACTGGTTACGGCCTGCTTGATTGCCGGTAAGGCGACGTTCGCCGAGAAGCCCTTGTCGATCACTACCGCATCGTGCGATGCCATTTTGGCAACCGCGATGCGTACAGGTACAAGGCTCTATGTTGGTCACAATATGCGCCATTTTGCGATGGTTCGCATCATGAAGCGACTAATCGACGAGGGCGCGATCGGCGAAGTGAAAGCCATTTGGTGTCGTCACTTTGTCGGACATGGAGGTGATTTCTACTTCAAGGATTGGCATGCCGAGCGAGCCAAGGTCACGAGTCTGCTGTTGCAGAAGGGCGCCCATGACATTGACGTCATCCACTGGCTGGCCGGCGGCGTGAGCCGGCGTGTCCATGGCATGGGCGGGTTGACGGTGTATGGCCGGATTGCGGATACTCATGATGGGCCGGGCCTTCCACCGCATTGGTTCGATCCGGAGCGGAATTGGCCGCCACTGGCCAACACCGGCATGCATCGCCCGATGGACGTGGAAGACCTCTCAATGATGCAAATGGTACTCGACAACGGTATCTTCGCCTCGTATCAGGAGTGTCACTTTACCCCCGACTATTGGCGTAACTACACGGTTCTAGGGACCGAAGGCAGAATCGAAAACTTCGGAGACACCGCCGGTCATGTCGCGGTGTATCGAGGCCGAAGCGGCTATGCGCCCAAGCCGACTTCGACGAATCGGTTCCGCCCGACGAAGGGCGGTCATGGCGGGGCCGATAGTCGGATCATGGCCGAGTTCGCCCGGTTCGTAAGGGTCGGCGGGGTCACCGATACTTCACCGATCGGAGCCCGCGAGGCGGTGGCCGCGGGGTGCGCCGGGGCCGAGTCGATCCGGTCCGGAGGGGTGCCGATCGAGGTGCCGCCCCCCGACGCGGCCGTCGCCGCGTATTTCGCCGCCGGTCAGTGTTGATAGGAAGGGTCGCGGCGGTCGAGGACCCGCTTGAGCGCAGCGAAGTGGGCGGTGACGTAGCCGTGGTCGAAGCGTTCCACGGTGGTTTGGGCTGCGACCTGTTCGACCATGGCCGGGTCGAGCAGGCGTAGCGGCTGGCCACTGGACTGCGCGATCAACTGCGTTTTGGCCGCCCGTTCGAGAAAGTACAGGTCGTCGTAGGCCTGGGCGATGGTGGGGGCGATGGTCATGACGCCGTGGTTGCCCATCATCAAGATCTCGCTCGTGCCGATCATTTTGGCCATGCGCTCGCCCACCTCGTCGCCGAGCGCCACTCCGTCGTAGTCGCGGTCGTATGCGACCCGCCCGTAGAAGCGCGCTGTCGTTTGCAACGCCCACTGGAGACGCCCCTCACCGGTCATCGTGAGTGCGGTGGCGTACGGCTGATGGGAGTGCATCAGCACGCGGGCCTGCGGGCACAGACGATGCACCGGCGCATGGATATGTTTGGCGCTCGGAGCCGGTACGCCGTGGCCTCGTACGACGTTGCCATCGAAGTCGAGCACGAGGAGGTCGCTCGCCCGAATCTCACTGAAGTGGAGGCCGAACGGGTTGACCAAGAAGTGCGTGTCGTCAGGTAATAAAGCCGAGAAGTGGTTGGCTATGCCCTCGTGGAGGTCGTGCTCGGCTGCGAGCCGAAACGCGGCTGCGAGATCGATCCTCAACTGCTCCTCGGTTACGGTTTCGGGTCGGGCGAACATGGCCGAAGCCTACCTGGCACCCAGTTGCTGGAGGTCAGGCCAGATGGTCGGTTCGTCGTCCAAGAGAAAAGGCGGCCGTAGGGCCGCCCCGGTCAGCTGTAGCGGCGCAGCGCCACTTTGGTCCGGCAGCCCTTCACACCGGGAATCTTCACGATCTGATGTGTGACGACGTCGGCGATCGCTTCGGTATCGGTGCCGCGAACAATGGCGATGATGTCTTCGTCTCCGGCGACGGCGTACACCTCTGCAACGTTAGGGGTCTTGGCCAGCGTTTCGGCAATCTCGACGAGATGAGAATATTCGACTCGCAGGAGGATGAAAGCAGTGATCATGGTGTGACCATAGCCAAGGCGCGCGTTGCGCGCCCGTCGGTCGAATGCCGAGCGCCCATCGGTGGGCTCACACCCGGAGTTGGCGTTTGAGAAACTCCACTTGAAGGAGCAACAGGTTTTCGGCCACGACCTCTTGTGGAGTCATGTGGGTCACGCCCGAGAGGGGGAGAACCTCATGGGGTTTGCCGGCGGCCAACAGCGCGCTGGAGAACTGGAGGGTGTGAGCGACGACGACGTTGTCGTCGGCCAAGCCGTGCACGAGCATGAGGGGACGCTCGAGCCGGTAGGCGTCAACCAAGAGTGACGAACTGTCGTAGGCGACACCATTGGTTGATGGATCACCGAGGTAGCGCTCGGTGTATCCGGTGTCGTAAAGCCGCCATTCGGTGACGGGCGCGCCGGCGATGGCGGCGTGGAATATGTCGGGGCGTCGCAGAACGGCCAGTGCGGCCAGATATCCGCCGAACGACCAGCCCCGGATGCCCACCCGGGTGAGGTCGAGTTGCGGATAGCGCTCGGCCGCCCCGAGCAACCCCTCGACCTGATCGTCGAGCACCGGTCCGGCTAGGTCGTTGTGGACGGCGTGCTCCCAGCTGACGCCACGGCCGGGCGTGCCCCGTCCATCCACCACCACAACGGCGAAGCCCTGATCGGCCAACCATTGGCTGGTGAGATGCGCGCCCCTCGTGGCCATCACCATCTGGGCATGCGGCCCTCCGTAGGGGTTCATGAGCACGGGTAACTTCGTGGACGGATCCCGGCCGGCGGCGCCCGCGGGCAATAACACCGCTACGGGGATCCGGTCATGGACGAGCATGAAGCTCGGTTTCGGGTCGACCAGGGGGGTCTCGGCGTGGCTGGCAATTTCGGCCACGACTTCGCCCGTGCGCCATCTCACGACGTTGGTGCTCGTCCGCTGCATCGTCGACGATCGCACCACGGCGACGTCCCGACCCACCACGACATCGACGCCTCCTCCTGTCGCGAGTTTCTGTGCCCGGGTGACGGTCGGTGCTCCTTCGACCGAGTGCGCTCGTGCGGCCGACGGTGCTCCGGCCGCAGATTGTGACGCTGGGACTACGACGGCTGACTGCTCCCATGTCGTGGCGTCGTTGACGCAGATGATGGCGTAGTCGTCTCCGACGTGCGCGACCCGGCGAACCTGCACCGCCGCCGTCGTCATCCGCTCGGCGCCGAAGAAGAGAGCGAAGTCGTCATCGCTCGGCGCGACCCCGACCAGGCGACCGTCGGCCAACCAGGCGGGGGTGCCAGGCGCCTTCTCCACCCAGACGTCACTATGGGTTTCGCTGACGGTGGTCGAGGCTCCGGTGGCCGGATCGACTCGCACGAGTTGTTGCGCGGTTTGCGCCCTGTTCATGAGCAGTAGGTGCAACGCGGTGTCAGTCCAATACGCGTCGACGAGGTACGGCAGTGCCGTCGAGTCCCAAGCCACTGGCGTCCGAGATCCATCCAGCCCCAGGATGGCCAAGGTCACGATTGCGTTCGGCGTTCCGGCCGCGGGGTACCGGTGCACCGCAGGCGTGCGCTCCGGATGGGCCGGATCGGAAATGTGCCATTGCTGGACCGCGGTGGTATCGACCCTGGCCGCGAGCAGCCGAGTCGAGTCGGGCGACCACCAATAACCCCGATAACGGTCGAGTTCCTCGGCCGCCACGAAGTCGGCCTGACCCCAGGTGATTTGCTCGTCGTCCTCCCCGGCGAGCTGGCGGTCGTCTGAACCGTCCGCCGCGCATACCCGGACGGACCGTCCGGCAAGGTAGGCGATGAACGATCCATCCGGCGACAAACGCGGGTCGAAGACGCCGTTGGGCGGGATCGATCGTGGGGCGGCGCCCGGGTCCCTCAGATCAGTGATGAACAGGCGCCCTTGGACCGTGAAGCATGCGAGGGTCAGTTCTTTGTCGGCGGCGAACGACGTGATGCCTTCGGCCGACTCTCGGAGGCGCTCGCGTTGGGCCTTCTCGGCCTCGGGCAGGGCTGCGTCGAGGGTGAACAGGGCCAGCGGGTCGGCGACGAGTCGCTCGGTTGGGTGCGGCGCCCTCCCCGACCCTGGGGTGGCCGCGCCCTCCGCCGGACCCTCGCCCGGTGCCCCTGGGTCGGGCGCCGCCGAGGTTGAGGGCCCTGGTACTCCAGGGGCCGGAGCATTGGGTGCGGGCAAGTCGAGCACCCAAAGGCAGGTGACGGGGTCGCTGCCGCCGCGACTGCGCAGAAACACGACCCGACAGTCGTCGGGCGATACCCGGAACCCACGTGGTTCCCCGAGCGTAAAACGCCGGGTGCGGGCGTACTGGCGAGGAAAGGTGTCGGCCACTCCTCCAGTCTGCCCGGCCCCGGGTGCCCTCGTAGAGCACCGCGAAATTGGCTATCCACTTCTCAGGCTGCCAAAGCGCCCGATTGCTCCACCAATGTTGCATCGAATTGCGCTGCTGCAAGGGCGGAGGCACGTCGGTCCATGGGACAAGGAACGGCATGAACTCGGGGGGATGTATCCCTGCCGCGGCGACCTCCGCTAGAGCGGAACCAAGGTCATCGGTCGGCAGTCGCAGCTCAAGGCGAGGGGTCCGAATGCGGATGTCGAACAGGGGCCAAATCGTCATGCCCAAGCGTGACCGGATGAGCCTCGGTTCGCAACCCGAATTGCCGGAGGGCGTCAAATGCGGCGCGACGCGGGCTAAGTGACCGCAGGGATCGAGTCGGGGGTGCGCAAGGTGATGATCCGTTCCGACATGCGCCAGCCTGCGGGTGTTTTTGCCACCACGTCGTGGTACGTCGCGCTGCCTACCCTGCCCTTGTTGCCGACGCCGATGATTTTGGAATGGACTCGGACGGTGCCGTCGGCGGTGACGCGAACGTTGGTGACGTGATGGGCGAGAGGATGCTGGGCCGGGTCACGCCAGAAGTCGGCGATGGCGGCGTAGCCGACGACGACGCCGTCGATGGCCGGCCAAATCCGACGAGCACGTATCGAGCATCGGCCGTCAACAATTCGTGCGTGCGGGAGAACTGGCGTTCGTCGATCAGGTTTCCGTAGTCGGCCAGCAACTCGTGTATGGCCAAACGGTCGGCGGTGTCAATCATGGCAAACTCACGATCGACAACTTACCCGCAACGTCGACGTTGCTTCCAAGGCGACGGCCACGAATTCCGCGAGCGTCTACTAGAACTGTCCAGTGCGAATTCTCGTGACCAATGATGATGGCATCGACTCACAGGGGCTGCATGTTCTCGCTCGGGCGGTGGCCAACCATGGTGAAGTGGTGGTCGCCGCCCCCGATCGGGAGTACTCCGGAGCCGGTGCCGCGCTCGGGGCGCTCCATCTCATCCAGCCCGAGATTCACCGGGTCACCATCGCAGGGATCGATGAAGCTTGGGCCGTCACTGGGCCGCCGGCCCTGTGCGTGATGTTCTCCCGCCTTGGTGCCTTCGGGGCGCCGTTCGATCTGGTCGTGTCGGGCATCAACCCGGGAGCCAACGTCGGTCGGGCGGTGTATCACTCCGGCACCGTCGGAGCCGCGCTGACGGCCCGAAACGGCGGTGTCAATGCCATCGCGGTCAGTCAAGCGGTGAAAGGCTTCGGGGTCGAAGGCCAAGGGTGGGACGAGATGTTGGTCGACCAACTCTGGGAGAGCGCGGCGGAGGTCGCCGAGGTCGTGGTCGCGGCGATTGTGGCGAACTTGCCGCCGGAACCGATCGTCGTGAACCTCAACATTCCGAACCTTCCGATCGCCGAAATAAAGGGGTGGCGCCGAACGATCATCGGGGCTATGCCGCCGCGAACCATGGTTTCGGCCGACATCGAACCGAAGCTCGGCCACGAAAACACCTTCTATGTGAAAATGAATTGGGGTGACGCGCTGGAACTCCCGTCCGATACTGACGGCGGGGCTGTCGAGCGGGGCGAAGTGTCGATCACGTTCCTTAGTCGTATTACCGGTGATGCGCCGACCCGCGCCGCGGTGGCCGAAGACGCGCTGCGCGCCCTCCTCGGCCCGTAGCGTTACGCCGACGATCGCCGACCGGCCATCCAATGCGAGTCCCGTGGTCAACCGAGGTTGACGCTGTGCTCGCGCAACTCGGTCGACGTCACGGACTGATCATGGAACGGGCGCTGAGGGCCTGCCGCTCGCAGCCGGCCGTGACGGCGTTGCTTGTAGGCCTTCCTTTGGTGGCCGACCGGTTCGATCCTCTCGATCTGATTGTGATCATCGACCAGCACGAGGACGAGGCCGATGACGATGGGTTGGGCGCCCGCTCTCCTCACTCGGAATCACTCGGGAGCCGTTGTCAGCGCGCCGTCGGCGCGGTCGCCGATCGCCTCGGACCGCCCTTGTGGCGCGAGCCGATCATCGTCCACTCGCTGCGCCGCGATTTTGCACCCGTCTTCGGTCAACGGGTCGTCTCCGCAGGAGGGGTGCTGACTGAAGTAAGGGCGACCGTGCTGGCGGGGGTCGAGCAACCCGCCATCGTGGCTTGGGCGCGGCGCGGTTCGAAGGTTGCGCTGGCGCCGGTAGTGCCCAGATGGTCAGCTCCCGAACGGGTTCGATCGGTCTTTGTCGATCTGCTCCATTTTCTGGGCGACACTCCGAAACTCGTCGCCCGCCCCAATGCGCACGAACTGGCGATGGAGACGCTGCGCGGACTGCGACTCATCGTGACCGAGTTTCTGGGGCTGGAGTCCGGTGTCGTGACCGGCCTTCCTGACGCGATTGACGCCAAGCGCTTGGCCCACCGCGTCTGGCTGACCGTGGCGCCGCATCGTCTGCTGAATCCTGGGGCGTTGGATCGGCTCCGCCAATTGCGACCGGTCCATCCCGACGACGTGAATGCGAACATCCTCGATGCCGCGGCGATGGCGCTTGTGTCGGGACGGTCGATCCTGGCGGAAGCCGGCGCCGCCGAACCGACCGATGCAATGGCCGCCGTCGCTCGCTATCTCGAGCGCCATCTGGGCCCGGCCGCCGAAACGATCAACGCCGCGCTCGATACCCCTTCTTATCAACAAGAATCGACCGATGGCGCGGCGACCGCCCTGAACGACGGCTGGGCCCAGGAGATCCCGGTATGGCTGGACGCGACCGGGGCAGACGCGGCGTCGCTGACCCTGCCAGACACCCTTCGTAGGCCGCTGAGCGAACTCCTGGGTTGGGCCCGCGGCGATCATCGCATCGTCGGCGTCGGGCTCGGCGGTTCCCTCATGGCCGGCCGGGCCGACGCCTACAGTGACCTCGACGTTCACGTCGTGGTGGCCGACGAGTTGCTCGAATCATTTCGCAAGACGTTCGCGGAACCGCTCACGGCTTCGGTTCGTCACGTGATGACGGCTCGGGGGGGACCGGATTTCGTGCGTATGGTGACGCCCGATTGGTCGACCATCGAGGTCATGGTCAGGCCCGAACACGCCACGAACATGTGGACCTCAATGGACATGCGCCTGCTCGACCTCGGTCGCCAGTCGGGCGCTTGGGCTAGCCGCTCCACGCTGGTCCCGCTCCCGGCGGTGACCTCGACCGAGAAACGCCGCGAACTCGCCCGTAGACTGAGAGATCGATGCCTGGTGGCGCTTGCCGAAATCGCCGCCGTGACCGGCCGAGGCGACGAGATCGGCGCCGTGGAATTGGCGTGGGACCTCCGCGCGATCGCCATCGACGGTCGCGACATCGTCTATCGCAGCAACGTCGGATCATTCACGTCGGGTCGCCCAGAACCGGTCCCTGACGCGCTGATCGACACGATGGTGATTCCGGGGGCCGGGGCGAACGCCATCGACCACGTGGCCGCGTTGGCGGGTCGTGTCCGTGACTCCGTCGTCGATGTCTGCCTGCGGTTCGACGTGGACTGGCCGACCGACTACGAGCACGTGCTGGCCGACCGCCTGCGCCGAGAAGCCGGTCGGATGGCGCGATCCGTACCCTCATGAGCAATCTGGTGATCGTGGGGCCCACCGCATCGGGAAAGTCGTCCTTGGCGTTGGCTGTGGCGCAACGGGCCGGAGCCGAGATCGTGTCGGCCGACTCGATGGCCGTCTACCGCGGGATGGACATCGGTACGGCCAAGCCGACCAGGGCTGAACGACGCCGCGTTACCCATCACCTCATAGATGTGGTGGCCCCCGACGAGGAGTTCTCGGTGGCCGAGTTTCAGCGGCTCGCCACCGCGGTCCTGGCGCAGGTGCCGCGCGTGGTGGTCGTCGGCGGGACGGGGTTGTACATCGACGCGTTGGTGAACGGCCTGACCCTGCCTGGCCAGTGGCCCGAGATCAAGGCCGCACTCGACTCCCAACCGACCGCTGAGCTGTGGGCGCAACTCGTCGAGGTCGACGCAGTGGCGGCCAAGAAGATCGAACCCGGAAACCATCGCCGCATCGTTCGAGCGCTCGAAGTGACGATCGGCAGTGGCCGGCCGTTTTCGAGCTTCGGTCCGGGGCTCCAGCCGTCGCGTCTGGCCATCGACCCTACGACCGATGCGCCGCCGTTTCAGCTCGTCGGCCTCCGTGTCGATCGGGCGATCTTGGCCCGCCGTATCGCCGAGCGCTATCAGCAACAGCTCGGCGCCGGCTTCCTCGCTGAGGTTCGCGACTTACGGGCGACGTATGGCAGTCGGCTCAGCCGCACCGCCGCCCAAGCCCTCGGCTACCGCGAACTCCTGGCCCACATTGACGGCGACGGCCCGCTCGACGAAGCATTGGCGGAGGCGCGACGGCGTACGGTGAGCTTCGCCAAGCGCCAGGAACGCTGGTTCCGGCGCGATCCGCGCATCCATTGGATCGACATGAACAGCACCTCGGGAGACGATATCGACAACATCGCCGAACGGGTCCTGGCAGACTGGAATCGATGACCGCAACGACCGTCGACTTGGTCAAATACCACGGGCTCGGCAACGACTTCTTCGTGGCGCTGCGGGGCGAAGAATGGGTTGAGGTCGGAGCCGCTTTGGCGCGCGCCGTTTGCGACCGACATCTCGGATTCGGCGCCGACGGGTTGCTCCTTTTGCTCGCGTCGCATCAACCGAGCACCCAGGTCCGTATGCGGCTTCACAATGCTGACGGCAGCGTCGCCGAGATGAGCGGAAACGGCATCCGCTGCTTTGTCCAAGCCTGTCTCGACGGCGGCGTCCTCGGGCCCGGAAGGGTCTCCATCGAGACCGATGCGGGCGAGCGCATCGTCGAAGCGGGCGCGACCGACGAAGAGGGCATCGCGCAGATCTCGGTCGACATGGGGACGTTGGTATTCGACGCCCTTCCCGTACTCGGCGGTGTGCCGGGCGAGGCAGTGACCGTCGACGTCGGCAACCCTCACCTCGTTGTCGCGACCGACGAACGCGACATCGCGGCGTGGGGGCCGAAGCTGGAACACCCCTATCTGACCGGCCCCACTTGTGGCATCAACGTCGAGTTCGTGACCATGCTCGAGCCGGGCGTCGTCGAGATGCTCGTGTGGGAGCGCGGTGTCGGGGTCACGCAGGCCTGTGGCACGGGCGCGGCCGCGGTCGCCGGTGCGGCCGCTCGTTGGGGTTGGGACCGGTCCGGAGTGGTCACGATTCACCAGCCGGGCGGCACGGCCCAGGTCGTACTCGATGGCGACCGTGCGACCTTGATCGGCCCGTCCCAGAGAATTGGGTCGTTCGCCTTCGAGTGGTACCGATAAGGTCGTAGCGACCGCAAATCGCCGCCGCGAAGGAATCTCATGGCTACCCTCGACCCCACCCGCAACCAATCCCTGATTGATCGGACCCGGCGCGAGCGGATCGTGTTGGTCGGCGTTGCGGTAGGACCGAAGAGCCTCGACGAGGTGGAGGCCGGCCTCGACGAATTGTCGTTGCTCGTCGATACCGCAGGGGCCGACGAAGCCTCGCGGGTGGTGCAACGCCGCGACACGCCGGACCCCAAGACCTATATCGGAAAGGGCAAAGCCGAGGAGTTGCGAATGACCAGTGAGGCGGTCGACGCCGACACCGTGGTATTCGATTCCGAACTCTCGCCCGGGCAGTCGCTGGCCCTGGAGCGCATCCTGGGTCGAACGGCCATCGACCGCACTGCGGTGATCCTTGACATTTTTGCCCAGAACGCCCGCTCGGCCGAAGGCAAAGCTCAAGTCGAACTCGCCCAACTGCGTTATCGGCTGCCACGCCTACGGGGCAAAGGCGGGACGCTCTCTCAGCAGGGTGGTGGCATCGGCACCCGCGGACCGGGCGAGACGAAGCTCGAAGTCGATCGTCGCCGAATTCTCGACAAGGTTCACCGTCTCGAGTCGCAGCTGAAAGATCTCACTAAGGTCCGGGCTACCCAGCGCAAGGGTCGGGCTCGCAACCGCCAGGCTGCGGTAACGCTGGTCGGCTACACGAATGCCGGCAAGTCGACGTTGCTCAATCGGCTCACTGAAGCTGGTGTCCTGGTCGAAGATCGCCTGTTCTCCACGCTCGATTCGACGACCCGCCGACTCAGCCTGCCCGGCGGCGAAGTGGTGCTGCTCTCCGACACTGTCGGGTTCGTGCGCGACTTACCCCACCAACTGGTCGAGGCGTTCAAGTCGACTCTCGATGAGGTTTCGCACGCCGACTTGTTGCTGCACGTGGTCGATGCGTCCGCGTCAGACCCGGTCGGAAACATGCGCGCCGTCGACACGGTGCTCCATGAGATCGGGGCCTCCGAAGTGGCCCAACTCGTAGTTTTCAACAAGGCCGACGTGGCGTCGCCGGCGGAGTTGGGCTGGCTCTTGCAGAGGTGCCCAGGCGCAGTCAGTGTCTCGGCTGTCACCGGTGAGGGGGTCGATGAGATGCTGACCGCGGTCAGCGATCGGCTACGGGCGATGGCTTGTATCGTCGAACTGGTTGTGCCCTACGAGAGGGGCGACATCGTGGCTGCCGTCCACCGGGAGGGCGAAGTCTTGGTCGAGACCCACGAAGACGGCGGCACCCGTCTCCGCGCTCGGCTCGACGCGGCCAGCGCGTCGAAATTCGAAGCGTACCGGATCGCCTGACTCGTCGCCGGCCGTGGCCGGCAAGGCACGTGACGTAGAGCCAGACAATAGGTGGCGCGCCATCGATCCGGGTGGGAAATCGGCCCGGGGAATACACCACATGAGAGCCTCGCGCCCGAAGCCCGGCGCTCGATGGCTATTCTCTTGCGGTGACCTTGCAGATCGGCCCTCGCGTCCTCGCCACTTCCCTGTTGGCTGGCTCGCTCCTCATCGGCGCGTTTCCGAGCACTCTGGGCGGTTTCGCCGCCCATGCTCAGGGCGCGAATATCTCTATCGCAGTCCCTGCGTACTTCACCGACCAGGCGTTGTGGGACAAGGTGATCGCCACGAAAGAGGTTGGGTATGTGGTCGGCCATCCCGACACTCCGGCCGCCGGCCAAGGGTACGTAGCCGACAAAGACCTTGTCGCTCGACTCGACAAAGCCAAGGGGGCGGGCAAGAAAACGTACGTTTACGTGACCGCAGGCTACGACAAAGTCGATTGGAAGGTCGTAGCCGACAAGATCGATTCGGCCTTTGTCGCCTATCCGAACGTCGACGGAGTATTTATCGACGAAATCAACTACGACCAATGCGACAAGTATAAGTTTCTGGCCAACGGAGAGGGGACGATCAAAGGGGTCAAGGCCCGTCACCCCGGCAAACTGGTCGTGCTCAACCCGGGCGCGCCGATCCTCAACTGTTATGAGGGCCTGGGCGATGGCTACCTCAATTTGGAGCGAGCCGACAAAGACGTTGCCGATTGGGTCAGCAACGTGAACTTGCCTGGCAACGTACCTTTCTATGAGTGGATGTTCAAGCCCGAACGGCGTTCACAAATCTGGGAAATGGTGCACTCCGTCGCCCCCTCACGGATAAAGGGTGCAGTCGACGACGCGCTTACCCGCAATGCTTCGATTCTCTATATCACTTCCGATACGTTGCCCAATCCCTATGATTCCTTGTCTGATGACGCTTCATTCCAGGCCCTTGTCGACCGAGTTGATGACTACAACTCTGGCAAGGTGGCGCTGCCATCGGTCCTGAAACTTACCGCTCCGACCACAACCGCAGCCCCGGTCACGACGACCCCCAAGGTCGTAGCGAAGGCCGTGGTGACGACCAAGCCACGGCGCATTCTCCGCAAGTTTGTCACGAAGAAAAAGGCGGCTACGAAGGACTGACGACTTGGGGCTGCGCTGCTCCGCCCAAGCGCGCCCGATCAAGATCGGAACGCAGGTCAGCGATATCGCGCCGGAGGCGAGCGGCCAGCTCGGCGTCGGCATCGATACGCTCGCGGGCCAGATGGTCGTGCGCCACTTGCAACGCCTCCAAGTGGGTGATGGCACCGGCGACCGCAGTGGTGAAGGTGGCTAAGTCGTCTCGAAGTCGGTGCTGTTCGTCCGCCAGCGAGCGGATGGCAAGACGGGTTTCACCTATGGCATGAGCCACCGCAACGTCGCGCTCGTGATCGGCCGCTTCCTGGTAATTCGCCTGCGGGGCCGTGGCCAACGCCGCCGCCTTTCGCACGAAACCGCCCACGCCTCGGGTCGGAGAGGGACGCGGCGCCGGCACCGGCAGCAATACCGGTCCGAGGCCGGGGTGTTCGAACGATGGCTGGGACGACGTCGAACGAGGGGGCGGCTCGGGGGGCGGGGGCGACGGCATTGGCAAGGGGCTCCTTCGTGGGTCGTCTGGAAGCGAGGGTCTTGACCGCGACCGCAGTGCGGCCAAGCGCGCCGCCATTTTGTCGGGTCCGGCGTCGGATATCGCCCGCGCCCGCATGCCGGCGGCGCCTTGTTGCGCCTTGGTAGCGGCTCGCTCGGGGTTATCGTAGACATCACGCATGGCCGCCGCGGCGGCGTCGAGATCGGGCTCTGCCCATCGTCCGCAGCCGGCGTAAGGGCCCGCTGTTTCGGGAATGTCTACGAGGCGATAAGGCACCAACCAACTGTTCTCGGGTGTCATGAAGTCGACATTGCCCGAGTAGCCGGTGGCGATTACCGGCTTGCCGCCGGCCATAGCCTCGGCCATGGTGAGGCCCCATCCTTCGGCGCGGTGCAGCGAAACGTAGGCATCGCAACCAGCCATCAATTCGGCCAATTCGGCGCTGGAGACGAACCCGTCACGCACCTCGATGTCAAGTGCGAGCCGGCCGCCGCGGCCGCCTGGCCCGGCCTCGCCGAGCGCGGCGGCGACGCACGCGAGCAGCCGCTCGTGGTCGTCGAGGTGCAGATCGCCGTTGATGGACTTGATAAGTAGTCGCGTCGGCCTTGAGCTTGAACGCGACGTTGCCGAGGGATCGGGATCAAACCGCGGGAAGGCCCGACGGTACGCTTCGACGAGGCCCCAAGGATTCTTGCGGTCGGTGACCGACGCGTGGTCGAACACGAACAGAAACGTGAACGGCGTCGATGCTCCACCGCTAGAGAGGGCTCCGGACTGGCCTCGGGTCGGCGTGAGCTGTGCCCCGCCTTGGGTCTCAGGGGGCAGCTCAGCTGGCAGCCGGACGCCGAGCGGGATCACCTCAATGCCAATGCCGGCCGGGGCCACCGCGGCCAGCGCCCGGCGCACGTGTTCGCTCTCGACCCAGACTTCGTCGACCAGGTCAAAGGCGGCGTGGTAGGCCGCTGGGAATCCCTCGACCTCCCACGCCCACGCCCCGATGTTGATGCGGTCGGCGAAAAATTCGGGACCGACGGAGCGGATGAAGTCGGGCAACGCATCGGGGTACACGACCAGCAAGTTGACATCATGGGGGTTGTCGATCGAGGTGGCGTGGGCGAAAGGAAACTCTTGGCGATGAGCGGTAAGGGAGGTGGAGACGGCGGCGGTCTCCTGGCCGGCCCGTCGAACGTCATCGAGTAGGAGCCGTCCGTGTTCGCCCACGCCCAGCTCGCCGCGAAGGAATCCCACGACGTTTACGCCTTGAGTCAGTCTTGTCGTGACGGCGGCTGATTCGGTCGATACCGAGGCGTCGGGTCCAAGGAGCACGGCGGCGTGCTGCTCGTCGTGACGATCGGCCAGCGTGTCGACGAATTCGCGCGGGTCGGGCAGAATGAGGCGCCACCACAGGCCGTCCTCACGGCCTGCGACTCTGGCCCAGTCCGCGAGTTGAGCCGGACTCCGCTGTGCTTGAAGGTCGGGTCGAAGTTCCCACAAGGCACTCAGATATCGGGTGGCCGACGCGGTTGGGGTGCGGGGCGTGTTGAGCCACGCGATGAAGGCCGGCTCGCCATCGCGCCAGGGGTGTGGGGGGTGGGGTTGGGCCGTGGCGAGCGTGTCGATCAGCCCTCGTTCGTAAGCACGGCGCATCGCCGCGTCGATCGGCTGTCCGCCGGGGAGGACGGTTCCGGGGTCGCGGGCGCCATGCGGCCCCGAGAACAGCAGCAACGCCTCGGCTCGTTGGCGACAGATCATTCGCAACCAGGGATGGCGACTGGGCCAGACTCGGGCCCACGGATACGGGCTGAGGCGCCAGGGATGAATTGGATCGAACCCGGGAAATCGGATGAGCTGAGCCGGCAGTCGTGCCGGTTCGTCGGCGTTGGCGAAATTCACACCGAGCGCGGGATCGGCGAATCGGTGGATCTCGAACGGGGCGCTGTCCAGCCACGGAAAGGTCGCGGCGCGCTGCCGGTCCGGGTCGACGTGCGCCGACGGTCGCTGCAGGTCGGCCCACCATGCCAGTTCCGCCTGGGCGACCGGTCCCGCCCGTACCGCGAAGAGATCGTGGTCGAGGCGGCCCATCTCACGAACTGCCACCTCATCGGGCATCCGACCGTCGCGCGGAGCGGGGGAGCGGCGGGTGACGAACATCGCCAACCCCGGTGCCCCGGGCGCCGCACATAACTCGCTGGCCAGGCCGACGAGGTTACCGTGGACCTCGGCGTCGGAGGGAAGGATAAGCCAGACGGTTTCGGAGTCGGGCTCCTCGGGGCGTCGCGTCCACTCGGCGACGACCCGGGGACGAACGGCGGCGACCAACTCGGTCGCAGGGTGCACAAGGCTGAGATTGCACCACTCCTCGACCGAAATACCAGGAGGGGGATCGGCCCCGCCGATGATCACCATGTCGGCCGGCCGGTCGTGGTGACGATCGAACGTCTCGGCCGCCCGCCTCGCCCCCGCCTGATTGCCCATGTGAGCCACGATCAGCGCCCGCAGCCTCGGAGCCGGTAATCGGGCGACATCGGACACAGCATCGACGGTAGTCGCACCCACGTCGCACCCAGCGAACTAGCGTCAGCTCCCGCCATGGCCCCGAACGAGACGAGCAGTGCTGCCCTTGCCCTGCCCTCGGTCACCATCATCGTGGTTAACTACGACGGCGTAGACCACTTGGGCCCGTGCTTGGACTCGATCCGCGCCCTCGATTACCCGTCTGCGCTGCTGACCGTCATGCTCGTCGACAACGACTCCCAGGACGGTTCCCGCGAGCTGTTGAAGGCTGAGTACCCCTGGGTTGATGTGCTGAAGCAGTCCGCCAACCTCGGGTTCAGTCCGGCCGTGAACCTGGCCGCCCAAAAGGCCACGACCGAATGCATCGCGCTACTCAACAACGACATGCGAGTCGATCCGCAATGGTTGCGGGCCCTGGTCGGGCGTTATGAGCCGGCACAGGGGTTCGTGTGCGTCGCCGGCGCAATCTTGGATTGGGAAGGTACCCACCTCGATTTCGGCGACGGAACTATCAACTTCCACGGTTTCGGGCAGCAACAGGGCTTCGGCCGGGCCATGAACGATGTCGTACTTCAAGACAGCAAGGTGCTGCCGTTCGCGTGCGGCGGCGCGATGCTCGTCGGGCGGGAAATCTTCAACGACCTGGGCGGATTCGACCCGAAGTTCTTCGCATACTTCGAAGACGTCGATTTCGGATGGCGGCTATCGGTGTGCGGCTACCGGACCCGCTTGGCGGCCGAGGCTCGCAGCTACCATCGTCACCACGGCACCAGTTCCCGATTCGCCGTGCACGAGCGAATTTTGCTGTTGGAACGCAACTCCTTGCGCTCACTGGTGAAGAACGTCAGTGACGAGCACCTTCCTAGGGTTCTCGCGGCGGCGCTTCTCATGCAGGCAAAACGATCCGAGCACGACGCCCGCAGCGATCGGGCCAGTTACGAAGTGGGCATGAAAGCCGACGAAATGGAGCCCGTGCACAGGCTCGCCACGGCCCGTTTGCACGCCACCAACGACCTGCTTCGTGATCTTCCGTCGCTCATGGCCGAGCGCAGCCGGATCCAGGCTCGCCGTCAAGCCCCCGATCACGACGTGTTCGCCAGCTTCGGTCAGCCCCTCGAAGCGCTCGGTAACGACACCCCATCCTACCGACAGACCCTCGACGATGTCGTGCGCTTCCTAGCCATCGACCGGCTTTTCGATCGAGCCCCAGGCACCCGATTCGTGGTTTTGTCTTCGAGCGACGTAATCGCCGACCGCATGGCGGGAACGGCGATTCGGGCCTGGGAGGTGGCGTGCGCGCTGAGCACGGACGTGCCCACCACGCTGGCCAGCCCCAAACCGGTCAAGCGGAGCCACCCCGGCCTCGATGTGTTGCATTTCGAGGATCCTGCCGAACTTCTCGCCCTCGTCGACCGAGCCGACGCGGTGCTTGTGTTCGGATTCGATTTGGTGCGCTACCCGTTCCTGGCCCACACCCGGGCGCTCGTGGTCGTCGATCTTTATGACCCATGGATTTTCGGTTCGTTGGAGCAGTACGACACGATGACCAAACAGGAGGCCGATGGGCTCCAAGCCCATGAAATAGCCACGTTGTCGCGCCTCATGGAGGTCGGGGACTTCTTCATCTGCGCCTCGGAGCGGCAGCGCGACTTCTGGGTCGGGATGCTGGCGGCCAAGCATCGCCTCGACAAGACGGCCCACGAACAAGATCCCCACCTGCGCAAGCTCATTGATGTCGTGCCCTTCGGCTGCCCCGATGAGCCACCGCAACGGTCGCCCAAGCCGGTGCTGCGGGGGCCCGTGTTCGGCGTCGACGACCTCATCATCTTGTGGGGCGGGGGCACCTGGGACTGGTTTGATCCGCTGGGCCTGTTGGCGGCCTTCGAGCGCACCGTCGAGATCGTGGCGAATGCGCGGCTGTACTTCATGGGTCTCGAATTGGAGGGCCGCGGGGTGCCCGAGATGGCGGTGACGACGCAACTGAAACGCCGGGTTGAAGAGCTTGGCTGGCTTGGCACCAAGGTCGTATTCGGACCGTGGGTGCCATATGACGATCGGGGCGCCTACTTGCTGGAGGCCGATGTAGGAGTCGTGGCCGCCAAAGCAATGGCGGAGAGCCGCCTCGCGTGGCGGACGCGGATGCTCGACCACTTCTGGGCCGGACTACCCACGATTGCCACCGAAGGCGATGTGCTGGCTGAGCTGGTGGCCAGCGAAGGGGCCGGTCTTTCGGTCACGCCCAACGACGTCGACGCGATGGCGGCGGCGCTCGTGCGCATGCTCACTGACGACGAGTTTCGCCTCCGTTGTGGGCGGCACAGCGCGGCACTAGCCGAGCAGTTTCGTTGGTCGGAGGTGGTTGGGCCGCTGGCGGCCATGGCCCGAGACCCCTGGCCGTGGCGAGCGGCCCGAGCCCAGCGAGGCCGGACCGTTGGGGGGGGTGGCACTCTCGGGGCTGAGCATCCCGAGATTCATCGATTGGCGGCGGAACTGGCTGAAACCCAACGCCACTTAGGGGCGGCCCGCAAGAAGCTCGACGTCCTCAACAAAACGCCGATTTATCCTATCTATAAGAAGCTGCAGGCGGCTCGAGCCCGTCTCCGGGGAGGAGTGTGATGATGAGTTCTCTTGTCGGAGCTATAAAAGATGTCCGAGAGGGTCGAGAACTTCTCAACAATTTGACGTTGCGGGAGCTGCGGTCGAAGTACAAGCGAACCGCGCTCGGGTGGGCATGGTCGATGCTGAACCCGCTGGCTACGATTGCTATTTATTCGGTCATTTTCGGCACGATACTTCACGGGGTGGCGCCAGAAGGTAATCCTTCGGGCATCAACAATTTTACCCTCTACCTTTCGTGTGCTTTACTGACCTGGAACTTCACGTCGTCGGGCGTGCAGGCCACGATTCCGACTCTGGTCGGCAACGCGAACCTCATCAAAAAGGTTTACTTCCCTAGGGAACTTTTGATCGGCGCGTCGGTAATTTCATGGATGGTGTCGTTCCTCATCGAACTCGGCGTGCTAGTGGCCGTGATCAGCTTCACCGGTCATATGGTCTTGCAGTGGATTCCCGTCGTCTTGGTTTTGGTGTTCGTCCAGTTTTTTCTTGTCCTGGGATTCAGCTTGGCCCTCTCAGCCCTTAATGTCTACTACCGTGACATCTCCTACCTGTCAGGCATCGTCTTCCAAGCCTGGATGTTCCTTACTCCCATCGTATATCCGATCGAGAGCATCGACAAGGCCGGCAACAAGCATGTATTCATCCCCATAAAAGCCGATATCTGGTTCTGGCACGACTTCCCGGTTAGGTTCGTCTACAAGCTCAACCCAATGGTGCATTACGTGACCGCTTATAGAAACCTGCTTTACGACGGCCGTTTTCCAGGCGTAAGTTCGCTGGTTTACATCGGGGTCATGACCCCGATCGTGATGATCTTCGGTTGGTCGATCTTTCGCCGCATGATCGATCGCGTCGCCGAGGAGGTCTGACCATGACGCTCATCGAACCGGGCTCCCTCGCCCGCGACCTCGACCCCACCGCGCCCGGCTTCCACAGCCGGTCAAGGCCGGGGCCGGACGCGCCCAAGGCCATCGTGGTCGATCACCTCCGGAAGCGCTTCCGGCTCTATCACGAACGCAATCAGAGCTTGAAAGCTCGCGTCCTTCGGGGCAAGAACCGCTATGAGGAGTTCTGGGCCATCGACGATGTCACGTTCGACATTCGTCAGGGGGAAACGTTCGGGATTATCGGCGAGAACGGGTCAGGTAAGTCGACCATGCTCAAGACGCTGGCTCGAATCCTTCGCCCAGACTCGGGCAACGTCGAAGTCCACGGAAAGATGAGCGCGCTCCTGGAGCTCGGTGCAGGATTTCACCCCGAGCTGTCGGGCCGGGAGAATGTGTACCTCAACGGATCAATTTTGGGGCTAACAAAAAAACAAATCGATTCACGGTTCGACGACATCGTTTCGTTCGCAGGGCTTGAGCAGTTCATAGACATGCCGGTGAAGAACTACTCCTCCGGCATGTATGTGCGTCTGGGGTTCTCGGTCGCCATCAACGTCGATCCTGATGTGCTCATCATCGACGAGGTGCTGTCGGTCGGTGACGAATCATTTCAGCGCCGTTGCATGGAGAAATTCGCGGAACTACAACAGCAGGGCAAGACGGTTGTCATCGTCAGTCACGCCATTGGCCTCATCCGCATGCTGTGCGACCGGGCCGTGTGGCTCAACAAGGGCAAGATCCAAGCGAGCGGTGTGGCCAACGAGGTCTGCGACGCGTATATCGGCAGCGTGCACGTCGAGCAGACCCATGAGGCTGGAGCGGGGGTGGCCCGCCGGGGCACCGGTGAAGCGACGATCACGCTCATCGAATTGTTGGCCGACGGCCAACCGGCCGATCGTCTCGCCACAGGACAAGAGGCCACCATTCGGCTCCACTATTCAGTCAACGGGGCTCCGATCGAGCGACCGACGGTCGGCTTCGCCTTGCACCGAACTGACGGCGTACACGTCACCGGCGTGAACATCCGGGAGACCGGTTTGGCGCCGGTGGCGTTGTCGGGTGTGGGGTGGTTCGACTACGTCATCGACCACCTGCCACTCCTGGCTGGCACGTATCAGATCAGCGGGGCCATTCAAGACTTTCTGTGCGCCCATACCTACGATTGGTGGCAAGACGCACTGCGGTTCGAAGTGGTGCCAGGGTGGATTCGAGAAGCCGAAGGGGTTCTAACCTTTCTCGGACACTGGGAGCACCCGCAAGCCAAGGCCATTGGACCCAAGCGTATGTACTGATTTGTGAGCTACTGCGGTCGCCGCCGCGTCTGTTCGGCAAACCGGCGGGCCTCAGCGCGCTCGATCGGAGCATAGGCAACTCCGTCGTAAAAAGTTCGTTCGCCGGCCGAAAAGGCGAACAATTGCTCATCGGAGCGAACCCGGCGGGACTGAAGCGATCGCCGCCGCCGAAGCGTGTGGGGGAGATGAAGGAATGCTCCGGACAGGGCGCGAAGGGACGCGACCGGATAGTGACGGCCGGTCACGGCTCCCCGAGCCAGGCCCAAACCGCGTCGGGCCCAAATGCTCAGGGCTCGGCGCGGAGTGCACAGCTCCGCCGCGGTGAGCAACAAATTGCGCTCGATGAGGCGGAACTTGAAGTCATAGCCGAGGTGACGGGTGGATGAACTCATTCGATGGTGGACCACCGCTCCAGGCGCGGTGACAAAATAGAAGCCGAGAAGGTTGGCCCGCCAATTCCATTCCACATCCTCGTAGTAAAGAAAGTAATGGTCGTGCAGGAGGCCAACGGCATCCGGTTCGAAAGCCGATCGTCGAAACAGTCCGGCGCCGAAGCACGGCCCAAAGCTCGGGGCGCCGTCGGCGTCATATTGGCCGACATCGGGCTGCCCGAGCCCGATGTTGAAGGCCTCGGCGGCGGGGTTTACAGCCATCCCGACGCTGTCGATAACTCGCTCGGCGCCGTCGACCGCGTCGGTGATCAGCATCTTGCAAGCCACTCCGAGCACCGCGGCGTCGTGGCTGGCATCGAGCACCCGCACGGCTTCGCCGATGGCCGTCGTCTCGACGGTGGCGTCGTTGTTGAGCAGAAAGACCAATTCGGATTGACAGTACGGCAACGCGCTATTCACCCCGCCAGCGAATCCGAGATTGCGGTCGTGGTGCACGACCCGTACCGGGCATTTAACTGTCGAGAGTTCTGCGGCGACGTCATCGGCCGCCGTCGAATTGACGGCCGATCCGTTGTCGACCAACACGACTTGGCTCACGACTCCGCCTTCGGCACCGGTTACCGAGGCGACGCACATGCGCAGTTCGTCGATCGTGGCCCCATAGTTGAGGATGACGACCGAAACCCGACCCATCGCGCTGCACGCTACCGTCTCGCTCGTCGTGTCGGATAGTCCCTTTCCCGCCCCATCGACGACCACTGGCGCGCCGCCGAAGTTGTCGGTGGCCGTCGATGCGACCCCGTTGCTCGGCCACCGCAGTGGAATCGGTCAGTTTACCGCAGGCTTGCTGGAAGCGCTCGACGCCCGACCCGAACTCGCGGTACGGCGTTACGCCGTGACGTGGCGCGGCCATCGCGATGCCGGAGCGACCGGCTGGCCGGTACCGGCTCGAATCGCCCACCGCTGTTGGGCTCGCTTCGACGGGCCGAGGATCGAGCGGTTCTGGCCTGGGTCGTCGGTGGCCGTGGTGCACGGGACGAACTATGTCGTGCCCCCCACGAGCGCGGCGAGCGTCGTGAGCGTGCATGACCTCACGATGGTCCGCTTTCCGCACCTCTGTCCGCCCGCCACGCTGCGGTTTCCGAAGCTGGTGCAGCGCGCCATCGCCCGGGGCGCAGTAGTACACGCCGATAGTTTTTTCGTGGCCGACGAAATCCGGAACTGGCAACCGGCCGCTCGTGTCCGGGTCGTGCATCCGGGCATCGCCCCGGTGCCCGGCAGTCGAGAACCGCGGGTCAGGTCCGGGCCGCCTTATCTGTTGGCGATCGGAACTATCGAGCCCCGTAAGGATCATCCCACGTTGCTGAGGGCGTTCGCGGAGCTGGCCACCCGCCCCGATCTCGATGACCTTCGCTTGGTCATCGTGGGCGCCGACGGATGGGGTTCGACCGCTTTCGAGGGAGCTCTTAGTACGCTCCCCGAGGCCATTCGTCGTCGCATCGACCGACGCGGGTTTATCAACGATGGCGAACGCGACACCCTTCTCGACGGGGCCGCGGCGTTCGTGTATCCGTCGGTTTACGAAGGATTCGGAATCGCCCCCCTGGAGGCCATGGCGCGCGGCACTCCGGTGGTGGCCACCGCGGCGGGCAGCCTTCCCGAGGTTTTGGGCGATGCCGCCACCCTCGTGGCGGTCGGCGACGCCGACGCGCTGGCGGCGGGGATCGACCGGGTGCTCGCTGATCCCAATCCGTGGCCACTACGAGGTTTGGCGTGCGTCGCACAGTACTCCTGGAGTGCCGCAGCCGAGGCTATGAGCAACGTGTACCAAGAAGTCGGCCTGGAGCACATGGACAGGCGAAAAGGCCGGTGAACGTCGTGGTACTGGCCGAGCAGCTCCGTCGCCGCGTTCCCGGAGGGATCGGCACCTACATACGAGGCATCCTCGACGCTGCGCCCATATCGCAACTGTCATCTCGGCCAGAGCGCCCCGACCAGTGGTCGTTACGACCTTGGGCGAGCGGCCCGATCGGCCGGCCCGCACGGTCGATGCGCCTGCCGTCGCCGTTGGCCACCCGAGCCATTGACCACGGTTGGCTGCGATGGCCGAGTCGAATCGATGGGCGTTCGGTCGATGTGGCCCACGCTACGTCATTGCTCGTGCCGCAGCGCCGACGGGGCGGCCCGCCGACGACCGCGTTCGTTCACGATCTTGCTTGGCGAACTCAGCCTGA
Organism: Acidimicrobiia bacterium; assembly: GCA_025359845.1. Lineage (GTDB taxonomy): Bacteria > Actinomycetota > Acidimicrobiia > Acidimicrobiales > JANYDT01 > JANYDT01. The sequence goes on along the minus strand of JANYDT010000199.1, from coordinate 11,682 downwards.
CGCATACCCGAAGAAGGGCGCAGCATGGCATGAGGCTGCTCTCGGGCGAGCCTTGGCGCGCGCCGATCGCTTCCTTGTGCCGTCGGTTGAGACGGCCAACGCCTTGATGAACGCCGGAGCGGAGGCAGGGCGAATCCACGTCACGGCGGAAGGCTGCGACCACTTGCCGCTGAAAGAACGCTACGTCGGCGGCTACCTTTTGTCGGTCTCGACCGTGGAACCGCGCAAGAACCTGCCTCGAATTCTTGACGCGTACGCGTTGAGCGGTGTCACGATGCCCCTCAAGGTAGTGGGCCCGAGCGGCTGGGGCCCGACCATGGGTGCCTTACCCCTCGGCGTCGAGTTGGTTGGTGCCGTGTCGGAGGCTGATCTGGCTGAGCTTTACGCAGGGGCCCAATTGCTCGCCTACGTTCCACTGGAGGAGGGCTATGGCTTGCCCGCAATCGAGGCCATGCGGGCTGGTTGCCCGGTCGTCGCGTCGATGGTTCCCAGCGTGGGCCATGCCGCTCACCTCGTCGATCCGCTCGACGTCGTGTCTATCGCCCACGGCCTGCGGACAGTCATGGCGAGTGAGGCCCGTCAGCTTGAGTTGACGGAGCTGGGACGGGCGCACGCCGCGACATTGACCTGGAGCGCCTGCCTCGCCGCACACGAGCACGTCTGGGCTGAATTGTGTCGGTAATGATCGACGCGTCGGCCATCCATGCACACTCGGGGGGAGCGGGGCGCTACCTGACGGCCCTGGTCCGCTCCCTGCCCGGCGCCGGGGTCGATCCGATCGTGATGGCGAGACGCAATGATTTCAGCCCGTGGCAGGGAGCGCTCGAGGTGAGACGACAAGCACCGCAGCGTCGACCGAACCGGTTGCTTTGGGAACAACTTGGCCTCCCCCGCAGCATCGACGATGACATCGACGTCCTCCACAGCCCCCACTATTCGATGCCGGTGCGGGTGCGCAAAGGCCTCCGCCGAGTGGTGACGATCCACGACCTGTCCTTTTTTACCCATCCGGGTGGCCATTCCACCGTCAAGCGGCACTACTTCCGCGAAGCCATAGCCCACGCCGCCCGGCACGCCGACGCGGTCATCTGCATCAGCCAGACTACGGCCGACGCGCTCCGTCGGCTGGTGCCGGTTCGCGCCGCGGTGCACGTAGTGGCTCACGGCGTCGACCACTCCCGGTTCAGGCCCTCGGCGCCCGGAGATATCGATGAAACCGAGATGGTGGCGCGCCTGGGTGTCTCGACGCCGTTCATCTTGCATTTGGGAGCGATCGAGCCCCGCAAGAACGTGGGAGCCTTGGTCGCGGCTTACGACGAGGTCATGAGACGGACACCCTCCAGAGAACTGACGCTGGTGCTCGCCGGACGGGCCTGGCGTAACATGACGGTACCGGAGCCCGAGCGTGGGCACGTGGTGCGCCTCGGGTTCGTGGCTGACGAAGCGGTTCCGGCGTTGCTGCGCGCCGCATCGGTGGTCGCGTATCCGTCGGTGGCCGAGGGTTTCGGGTTGCCGGTCCTCGAGGCCTTGGCCTGCGGGGCCCCGGTTGTCACCACAGGTGGCACGGTCATGGAAGAAGTGGCCGGCGACGCGGCCTTGTATGTACGCCACGGCCACCCCGGAGCCGTCGCTCTCGATGCCGCGTTCGTCACGGACCTAGCCACCCAGCTGGAGCGAGCCCTCGACGGCGATGGGCCTGCCCGAACCACTCGCCTGAGCCGCGCCCGTCAGTTCACGTGGGAGGCGTGCGCCGCCGCTCACGCCGTAGTGTACGCCGGGGCAAGTCTCATAGGCCGATAGGTCCGGCCTGGCCATTGCCCAAACGCGCACGTGTGACCGGGCAGGCCCTAACGTCGGCACAGTGTTGGCTTACCTGACCGGAGGGAGCGGATTCGTCGGCCCCTGGCTTCGTCGTCACCTCGAGGCGGAGGGCGACGAGGTCTATGCCCCTTTCGTCGACGTCACCGACGCTGAAGCTATTCAGGCGTCGGTCCACCAAGTAGCACCTGAGGTGATTTATCACTTGGCCGGCCAGGCCCACGTAGGCGAGTCTTGGGTGCACCCCGGCGAGACGTTTCGAATCAATGCGCTCGGGTCGCTCAATGTCTTGGAAGCGGCACGAACTTCGGCGAAGCCGCCCAGAGTGTTGCTGGTGAGTTCGGCCGAGGTCTACGGCAATGTGGCGGTAGCCGACTTGCCAATACAAGAAACTCGGCCGGTTGAGCCGGTGTCGCCCTACGGAGCGTCGAAAGTGGCGGCCGAAGTGCTGGCGCGGCAAGCTTTCGTGGGATCGAGACTTGATGTCGTGTGGACACGAGCGTTCAACCATATAGGACCGGGCCAAAGCGACGCCTTCGTGGTGAGCGGAGTGGCGCGCCAGATAGTGGAGGCCGAGCGCCCGGGCGCCGAGCCGGTGGTTCGGGTCGGCAACCTCAGCGCGCGACGAGATATCAGTGATGTTCGTGACGTTGTACGGGCCTACCGGCTGGTGGCCACCCATGGCCGAGCGGGCGAGGCCTACAACGTGTGCGCCGGGATCGACCACGAGATCGGCGAATTGGTACAGACCCTCGTAGCTCTGGCCACCCGACCCGTACGGATCGACGTCGATCCCAGCCGTTTCCGTCCCGTCGACCTACCGGTGCAGCGGGGTGACCCGGCCAAGCTCCGCTTGCACACCGGCTGGGAGCCCAAGTACGCGATCTCCGACACTTTGCTGGACGTTGTGAAGTGGTGGCGGACAGGCCCTACTACTAATGACCCGACGGGCCCCGAGCGCCACACCCAGACCGAAAGGTAACTCACCAACGCCGGAGGGAACCAGAGGCGTGTCGTCGACGGGTCGGTGGCGCCGACTACCCTCGGTTGTCGCATGGATGCCCCGTCGTTGGCCGAGCCGAGGGCTGAGACGCCCGCCGTGGCCGATGGGGCCGATCCGGCCATTTACGGGGGGCCGCCGCCGGGTGACGCAACGGCCACGCACCGACGCGATGCCGGCGGCCCACCGGCGGCGCCATCGGTGGTGGCCGTGGTGGTTGTCGGCCGCGGGGGAGCGTCACTCGACGATTGTCTGGGCTCGCTGTCACGCCAGGATTACCCGAACATCACGCTGCTCATCCTCGACAACTCCCCGGTTGAGGAGCCCCCCCGTGGCGACGCGGCTGCCGTCGGTGAGGATGTAGGTGGATTGCCGGGCGTCGTGGCCCCGGAGTCGGAAACGAAGCCTGAGACGGGCCTGACGCTGAGTGATCGGGTGGCTGCGGCCGCTCCGGGGTCGTATGTGAAGCGTCTTGAACGATCATCGAGTTACGGGGCGGCGGCCAACGAGGTTCTGGCGACGGTGCAGGGGGCCGACTACTTGTATTTCTGCCACGACGATGTGGCCTCTGCGCCCGACGCCGTTCGGCTGTTGGTCGAGGAGGCGCAACGGTCGGGAGCCGCGATGGTCGGACCGAAAATCGTCAGATGGGACGACCATGATCGGCTGCTGGCGGTTGGGATGGGCGTTGACAAGACCGCATTTATGGTGCCAATCGTCGAGCCTGGAGAGCTCGATCAGGCCCAACATGACGGTTCCCGCGAGGTCGTGGCCGTCCCCGGCACTGCCTTTCTCATTCGTACTCCCATCTTCGCCTCGGTCGGTGGTTTTGACGAGCGGCTTTTCGATGGAGTGGGCGTGGACAAGCTCGATGTCGGCGAGGATGTCGACCTCGGTTGGCGCGTTCGCCTCACGGGCGAGAGCGTCGTCACCGCGCCGATTGCCCGGGTGGCCCATGCCCAGCGGGAGTCTCCAATTCGGTCCAATCGCCGAGCCACGGTGCTACGCAACCGCCTGCGGATCACGCTCAAGAACACCGACGTTCTTCGCCTGCCGGGCGCGTTCGCGGCCTTGCTCGTGCAAAGCATCGGCTCGATGGTGGTGGGCTTCTTTCGGTCCGGGCGGCCCGAGATTTCGATGCACGCGTCGGCCTGGTGGTGGAACATTATTCACGGGCCCGACATCGTTGGCCGGCGACGAACGATTCACCGCGGTAATCGCCGCTTCGAAAGGCCCGTGAGGCATTCATTGCTTCCTGCGTCGGCCCGACTTCGGGCCGTATTGCGCGACGAGGCGGCCGACGATACGGCCAAGGTCTGGAGCGGTCTGGCCGGGGGAGTGCGGTCGCTGACGAAACGCGGCCCGCAGCGTTGGGTCATGGCTTCGGTCTTCTTCACCGCCGCCGTGACCGTCATTGGGTCTAGGCGGCTGTTCGCCGACCTCCCGCTGTTTCGGCAATTTCAACCGCTTCCGGCAACGGGGGCACTTTGGCGCCACCTGCAAGCTCGAGGCGCGGTCTCGCCGGCCTTTGCCGTGCTTACTGTCGTTCGGTTCTTCTTGCGATCGTGGGCGGCGAGCGCCATCGTGCTCGTTATGGTGCCGCTGGGCCTGATCGGCGCGTCGCGACTGGCCATGGTGGTCTACGGCGATCTCACCGGAAATATCACTGGCGATATCACCGGCGCGGAAAAGATCGAGTCGGAAATCCGACCAGATGAGCAAATGACCCATTGGGCGGCCGCTTCAGTCCGCATCATTACGGTGTTGGGTTACGGATTGGTGCCTTTGCCCTACAACGCCATTGCCGCCGGGCGCTGGGACGGGTTGGTCGCGTACGGATTCGCCCCTTGGGTCCTGCGGTCGCTTTGGCGGTCAGCGTCGTTAGGCCGCTCATTCGACCCCGCCATTAGGGACCGCAATCGTCGGTGGTTGGCGATTCTGCGGGTGGGTCTTCCGACCGCATTGGCCGCCGCCTTCGCCCCAACGCTTCTCCTTTTGGTGCTCGTCGTTACGGCCGCCATGGCCGCCGGGCAATTACTGGTCGGAGGTCGGTGGCGCGAATCGGGCCGAATGGTCGAAGCGGGGATCGGAGGCGTTGCCTTGGCCATGGCGTTGTTGCTTCCATGGTCGTTCGGATTCTTCGCCCATCCGCGCCAGAGTGGATTTGTCCCCGGCCTCGGAAGGTTGCCGCAAGGACCGGATGGGGCTGGTCGTCTTCTTGAGTTGCTGGCGTTTCGCAACGGTCCCGCCCAATTGGGATGGCTCGGAATAGGTCTTTTCGGAGCGGCCGCCTTGTCGCTGTTCGCGGCCAAGGGGGCGGAGTGGCAATGGATCGTGCGGCTGTGGACCGTTGCCATAGCGGCGTTCGGCGTGGCTTGGGCTGCCCAAAGGGGCTGGCTGGGGCCGGGTCAGAGAGTGTTGGGCCCGAGCGTCGTGCTCGCTCCGGCGGCATTGTCGTTGGCCTTGGCCGCGGCGATTGGGTTGGCCGGGTTTCTGTTGCGAGCTCGCCAAGCTTCGTTCGGCTGGCGCCAACTTTTGGCTCCGGTGACCGTAGTCGTATTCACTTTCGGGCTACTCCCGACGGTCTGGGCGGCCCGGAGCGGGTCCTGGAGCCTGCCCCGGACCGCCTGGAACGATTCGCTCGGATGGCTCGACCGGCCGACAGTCTGGATCGGCGACGCCGACGCACTGGTGCTGCCCGGGCACCTGCTGACCGGAACTACGCGGGCCGGGATCGCTCCTGCCGGAGTGCCCGATGTCAGGCTGCTATGGCCGTCCGGCGGAGCCTTGGCTGAGGGCTTTGTGGCCGCCCAAATTCAAGAAGCGGTAACGCAAAAGACCTCGCGGCTGGGCGCCCGACTGCGCTCCTCAGGCATCGGCTATATCGTTGTGATCGAGCGGCCGGCGCCGGGCCTGGGGCGCCGCATCGCCGTGCCTGATGCGGTTCGGGCTGGGCTCGATGCCCAACTCGATCTTCAGCAAGTCGAGAGAACCTCCGACCTGACGGTGTACCGCAACTCGGCTTTCGGCGCTGATGTCGTCAAGGGCGGGGAGTTCCCGTCGACTCGCACCCGGATGCTTTTGGGCGCATCGGCGATCGCGTGGCTGTGGGCGATTTCGCGGTGGCGGCGAACGGCTCGAGCCACGAGCGTCGGCTCGACCACTGCGTCCGAGGCCCCGGAGCCGGCCTCAGCCGCGCCCGCAGTCGATTCGTACCTCACGTCCTCGACCGACGCTTTCTCAGAGGAATCCGACGAGCTTTTCTCCACTCCCGCGGCTGGGTCGCTCGCCAATGAAATGTACGAATCCCTGCGCCGACGGCGCGGCGTTCGCGCCCCCCGTTCCAAGGAGCGAAGTTGACCGTCGTCGTCGGCAACGGGGGGCGATCAGCCCGTCAACGAGGCATAGTGGTCGCCGCGTTGGCGGCCCTGATTGCTGTGCCCCTCCTATTCGATGCGGTACGACCGAGCTCGGTCAAGAGAACGGAAATACCGAAACGCGTAGTCACCGATCTGGCTCGGGCCAGCGACCGACAAGCCCAGAGTTCGGTCTGGTTCTGCGCCGGTGGCGTGGTGCGTACTGGCGCGACGCACGACGCTCCATCTCGTTTGAGCGTGACCGTTACCAACCCCGGCGCGATACCGTCGCGAGGGCATTTGACCTGGGTGATTGGCGGAGAACCGAACACCGTGGTTCAAGTCGAGGTGCCGGCTGGCAGCGTCCAGGAGTTTCGCCTCGAGGACTCTGTTCCACAAATAAGCGGCGCCTTGGCGAAAGGCGAAAACGCCGGGGCTGGAGCGATCCTCGAGTTTGATCGAGGAGGACTCGCCGTCGACCACCGCGTGGAGACCGCTTCGAGTGGGAGTACAGCACCTTGCGCCAGCTCGGTCAGCGAGCGCGCCGTGGCGCTCGGCGGAAGCACATCGCTCGGAACTCAGACCCTGATCACGATCCTGAACCCGTTCCCGGGCAACGCCGTCTTCGACATTCGGTTCTTCACCGACAGTGGGACGACCAAGCCGACAGTGGTGCGAGGCATCACCGTTGCGTCCGAATCGATTCGTCTTGTCGACATCGGAGCCATCGTGCGGCGACGACGGGTGGTCGACACCGAAGTGATTGCGCGCACCGGGCGAGTGATCGTCGACCGCACGACCATCGTTCGCGACGGGCCGAGCCGGGGCATCGTGTTGGGCACAAGCGCAGCCCTTCCGAGCATCCGGGCCTTCTTCACCAGCGGATTTCTCTCCCGAAACCGTCAAGAGCGATACGAGATCGTCAACCCCGGCGTCAGTCCCACGCGCCTCGATGTCGCGGTTCTGGTGGCACCGCCCATTGCGGGAGAGGCTCCCTCCGAAGTCGTACCGTTTCAAATCGACGTTGCCGCGGGAACTCGAGAGGAACTTGACCTCGCCAATACTGAAGTTCCGCAGGGCCGTGACTACAGCGTGGTGTTCACTGGAACCCGCCCCTTTCTGGCCGCTCGAATCGTTTCGGCCCGCCCCGACAAGACCGGCCTCGGGCGTGGCCCCGCGACGACGCCGGGAGCGGAGACCGGAGCAACCCGGTGGATTCTTCCGGCCAATGCCGTCGCATTGACGATCTTTAACGTCTCCAGCGACCCGACGACCGCCACCGTGAAGTCGTCGACCGGCAGCGTTCTCGCCACTATGAAAGTCGCTCCGGGGGCCTCTCGTGACGTTGCCGTGCCACCGTCCATCGCCACTGGGGTACAAGCCTTACTGGTCGAGGCCGATTTTCCGGTACTCGTTGGGCGCCGGTTCACCGCGACTTCACCCGTCAACAGTTGGGCGCTCCCCCTGGCCTTTGTCACCGACGAGGGCCTAGTGCCTTGATCGGCCTACCTTGGCAGTAGGGCCAGGACCGCGGCCTACTTTGGCCAGGTCACGGCACTAGCCGACACTAGCCGCCCAACCGCATGGAGGTCCGTTGCTTGTCTGAGACCAGGTATCCGGCGGCGTCGTCAACGAGTCGAGCGACCGCCGTGCCATCAATGGTTTCATGCTCGACGAGGGCCTTCGCAACCCTTTCGAGACCGTCGCGGTGCTCGGTGAGGGCTTTCATCGCCCGCTCCTCCTGTTCGCGCAAGATGCGCTCGACTTCGACGTCGATCACCCGCGAGGTTTCGTCGGAGTAATCGCGGGTCTGCATGAGATCTTCTCCCAGGAACACCGTATTCTGCGCCCCCCACGCCATCGGACCGATGCGATCGCTCATACCCCATTCACGAACCATCTTTCGGGCCAATTCGGTCGAGCGCACGAGGTCGTCATTGGCTCCGGTGGTATAGGTGCCGAACACGATTTTCTCGGCGCATCGGCCGCCCATCGCCACGACGATTCGGTCGAGAATGTACTCCGAGTTGTAGCTGTGACGCTCCCGCTCCGGTAATTGCATCGTGACGCCGAGGGCCATACCGCGTGGAATGATCGACACTTTGTGCACCGGATCAGCGTGCAGTGTGACGTACGCGAGAACGGCATGGCCAGCCTCGTGAAAAGCGGTTGCTTCTTTTTCTTCTTCGTTGAGCGCCATTGAATCGCGAGTCGCACCCATGAGCACCCGGTCGCGAGCGGCCTCGAAGTCTGACATGTGGATACTCTCCGCCCCACGGCGCACCGCAAACAGCGCGGCTTCATTGACGAGATTCGCCAGGTCGGCCCCGCTCATTCCCGGAGTGCCGCGGGCAACGGTCGCCAACTCCACGTCGTCGGCCATCTTCTTGTCGCGGCTATGAACCTTGAGGATGGGAAGGCGTTCTTCGAGATCGGGAAGGGGCACCACAATCGACCGGTCGAAGCGTCCTGGTCGCAGCAATGCCGGGTCGAGGATGTCGGGGCGATTGGTTGCGGCCATCATGACCACACCCTCGGTGGTCTCGAAACCATCCATTTCCGAGAGCATCTGGTTGAGTGTCTGCTCCCGTTCGTCGTGGCCGCCGCCAAGGCCAGCACCACGTTTTCGGCCGATGGAGTCGATTTCGTCGACGAAGATTATGCACGGGGCCTGCTTTCGGGCCGTCTGGAAGAGATCGCGCACACGGGCCGCTCCGACTCCGACGAACATCTCCATGAAGTCGCTGCCGGTCACCGATACGAACGGGACGCCGGCCTCTCCGGCCACCGCTCGGGCCAGGAGCGTCTTGCCTGTGCCGGGCGGGCCAACCAGAAGGATTCCCTTCGGGATGCGGGCGCCAATATCGCGAAAGCGGTTGGGCTGTTTGAGAAAATCAACGACCTCGTTGATTTCCATCTTGACCCCTTCGTATCCGGCAATGTCAGCAAAAGTTGTATGCGGTTTTTCAGTCGTCCAAACTTTGGCACGAGACCTGCCGACCGACATGATGCCGTTCATTTGACCTTGCGCTCGACGGCTCATCCACACCCAAAGTCCGACGAGCAGGAGGATCGGAAATGCGTAAGCCAGCAGGCTACCGAAGACGCTGCCTTTGGCACTTCGGAATCTGACAATAGTGTTCTCGCGAATGACTTTGAGATCTTCGTCGGGCGTCTTGAGTGGCCCCGCCACAGAAAGCTTTTCGCCGGTGGGCTTCAAGATGGCCGTGATATGACCGGTGGCGTTTGAAATGTCTACGCGTTCGATTTGGCCAGACCGCACGGCGGCCAAAAAAGACGAGTAGTCGCCGGGCTTACCTTGATCACGCTGCAATAGCAGAGGCACAACGGCAACGCTCAGCAGCAAGATGACGGCCACCCACGGAAGCCACGACGGCCATGACCGTTCACCGCGCTCGCCGCCGGGAAACTTTCTCGGGCTACGCGGGGTCCCAGTCTTTCGCTCGTCGTGGTTCTCGCGTTGGCGTTGCGGGGGGTTTGGGCCAGAATGGTCGCCGGTCGTGCCGGGTAGCCGCCACGGGTTTGCCGGGCGCGGTGGTACCGGACGCGGCTCAAAGCGCTCGGGTGGCCCTTCGGGATCAGGCGAGCGCTCGCCGCTGGATTGGTACCAACTCATCATGGCTATGCTACGGCCTGGCGCCGGGTAACTGTGCGGTTTTCGAGCGGAGTCACTAAGTGCTCGCGGTCGAGGTAAATCCGCTGATCACTGACAGTTCGGCGGTACGCTCGATTTTGTGCCTTCGTCACTTCCGAGAGTTGACTCGTCCGGTCGCAGCCCGGGCTCGAGGGCATGCGTTAAGCCGGCTTGTTCCCAAAGCGCGGTGGCCTCCATGTCCTATGACTACGCCCGGCGGACAGTGTTCGTCGGTTCCATGGCCGAACAACGGTTGCCTTCGATCTATGACCTGTGTGCGAACCACTTACTGAGCTTGTCCTTGCCACGAGGTTGGACGATTCGTAAAGATCGACTCGTAGGCGTAGAACGCCGCGCCGGCTGAACCGACCGAACCGGCGCCTCTCGGTTTCAAGGCCGTCAGAAACGGCCAAGTTATGCTGGGCAGACTCTTAGTTTCGAGCGCCCGCAGCATGGGTCAGTACGCGCTCCAGACCTACGTGGGAACCGTCGCTTTCCCACCAGCGCGATTCACAGTGCGAACACGAATGGAGCGCCAGCTGGCGTTGGTTCACGCGCATGGTGATGCGGACGAGTCGGGCATGACGACAAATCGGACAATGCATACTTTCCCTTAAGCGAGAGGCGACCTAAGCCGCCTGTTGGATGTCGACCCTCCAGGTCTCCGTTGTAAGAATCGGTGCGTGGTTCGGAAAACTTGAGTAATTGCTCGGAACTTGACGCGCTCCCCTCAAAAAGTCGCAGAGCGTGGTCAATTTCGATGAACGTGCTCACCTTGCTCACTCTCCGTGACGATCTGTAGGTATTCCCCGCCGCTGCGCTTGGAGCTTCGATGCGTGCTTACAGATCCAGAGTCATATCCTTTCCGCCCGGGGTAGCCGCCGCGTTTCGCGCCGTTGGGCCGAGACATCAATCGCCGCTTGTGTCGGGCCGCCCGCGCCCACGTCGAGGAGTCCGAAGGGCGGTCATTGCCCTTTGCCTCCTCGGCGGGACCGCTACGGTCACGGCCGTGAGCGCAAATCTCGGCTCGGGCCCGTCCTTCGCGGCCGAAAGCATCGACCAATACATTGCCGTTCCGTCCTACTTCTGGCCGGGGCCGGACTGGCAACGCCTGCAAGGCGCAGGTTCGGCCGTGAGTTTCTCGATTGTGAACCCAAACTCTGGACCGGGAACGGCGGCGGTTCCCGAATATGTCGCCACGGTTGCGGCCGCCCACGCCGCGGGACAGCGCGTAATCGGTTATGTAGACACCAGTTATGCCACCCGGCCGCTGTCGGACGTTCTTGCCGATATAGCCAGCCATTTTGCCTGGTACGGCGTCGATGGGATCTTTTTGGACCAGGTCACCGACAGCTGTGCGCAGACCCCTTACTACTCCACGCTTCGGGCCGATATCAGAGCCCGTAACCCTGCGGCCCTCGTCGTCATAAATCCCGGGATGAACACCAACTCCTGCTATGCGAGCATAGCCGATGTAATCGTGAACTTCGAGGGTAGCCGGGCGATGTACGAAGCCTGGCAGCCCGCCGATTGGGTCCAGAACTACTCACCTTCGCAGTTCTGGCACATCGTGTACAACGTCGATCCGAGCCAGCAGCAGCAGACCATCGCCATGAGCAAAGCGCGGCGGGCCGGCAATGTGCTCATCACCTCCGACGGTCTGCCCAACCCTTTCGATACGCTTCCTCCCGAGGCCGAGTGGCAAGCCCTCATTGCTGGAGTACGAAACGCAGCTCCGGTGCCGGTCACGACGGTGCCGGTCACGACGGTGCCGGTCACGACGGTGCCGGTCACGACGGTGCCGGTCACGACGGTGCCGGTCACGACGGATTCAAGAAGGCCTTTCAGTCCTA
>JANYDT010000077.1 GCA_025359845.1 Acidimicrobiia bacterium | reverse complement strand
CCCGCGGAGGGAGGGGCGGCGTTGGGGGCAGGGGCGTCGCCCCCGCCCCCAACGCCAACGGTGGTCGAGGGCCCTATGAGGCCGTCGAGGGCCCCCGCCGTGGCGAGGGCCTCGAGGGCGGGTTGGCCGGGTTGGCAGCGACGCACGAGGTCGCCGATGTCGGCGAACGGGCCGTCGTCTCGACGGCTCGTTTCGATGCGCACGGCGAGTTCGTGGCTGACCGACCGTACGCTCGACAGCCCCATCCGTAGCGCCGGCCCCCCGGCCGGCGCTACGGATGGGGCGTGGGTGGGGGCCCCGGCCGGCACGCCGACTGGGCTCTCGACTTGGCTCTCGCGCCCAAAACCGTCACCCAAAACTCGATTCGGCGGTTTGGGTGACGGTTTTGGGCGCGAGTCGGGCGCCCGGATCGAACCGGTTGCCCAGTCCCCGGCCAGGGCCGGCGACTGGGCAACCGGGTGCCCAGGCTCCAGCGACGCGTCGGCTTTCGACACGTCCACGTCGGGTCCGCGGACGCAGACGCCGTGGCGTCTGGCGTCGGCGGTGAGGGACTGGGGTGAGTAGAAGCCCATGGGCTGGGCGTTGAGCAGAGCCGCGCAGAACGCCGCCGGATAGTGGTATTTCATCCACGAGCTGGCGTACACGAGGTAGGCGAAGCTCACGGAGTGGCTCTCGGGGAAGCCGTAGTTGGCGAAGGCGGCAAGTTTGTCCCACAGCTCGGCCGTCACCTCCTCGCTGATGCCGTGCACCGCCGTCCCGGCTCGGAACCGCGCTCGCAGTCGCTCCATCCGTTCAGTCGAACGCTTCGACCCCATTGCTTGACGCAGCTGATCGGCCTCGCCGGGTGTGAACCCGGCCACGTCGATGGCCATCTGCATGAGCTGCTCCTGGAACAACGGGATGCCGAGCGTCTTGGCCAGGCTCCGCTCCAGCAGTGGGTGCAGATAGGTGACCGGTTCCTCCCCATTGCGGCGCCGGATGTAAGGATGCACCGACCCACCTTGGATCGGTCCGGGGCGAATGAGCGCGATCTCGACGACAAGGTCATAGAATGTGCGCGGTCGCAACCGCGGCAGCGTGGCCATTTGCGCCCGACTCTCGATCTGGAACACGCCGATGGTGTCGGCCCGACAGATCATCTCGTAGACCGCGTCCTCCTGGGCAATAGTGGCCAGGTCGACCTCGACCCCGTGGTACTCGCGGATGAGGTCGATCCCGCCGTGCAGCGCCGACAGCATGCCCAGACCGAGAAGGTCGAACTTGACCAGACCGGCCGCGGCGCAGTCGTCCTTGTCCCACTGTAAGACCGTCCGAAGCGGAACCACGCCTCCGGGCGCGGCCCCACCGTAGTGAGATTCAACCGGTGGGCCCGCCGCTGGTATGCCTGGCGTCGGCGTACCGGCACCCCACGTCGGTGCCCGCCCCGCTCGTCCGGTGAAGCGCCCCCACTCGACTGGACACACTTCGACCACCGGCCGATCACACAGGACCATCCCTCCTGAATGGATGCCCAAGTGCCGCGGAAAGTCTTCGACCTGAGCGGCCAACGCCAGCACCGCGGCGGGTACTTCAGAGAGCCCGCGCTCGACGGCGCGGCCCATTGCGCCACCGGCGCCGCCAACGCGGTCTCCTCCTGACCTGTCGCCTCCCGGTCCATTGCCTTCCGGTCCATTGGAAGGCAATGGCGAGGGCACCCGCCCCCACGGGTCCATCTGCTTGGACCACGCGTCGAGCTGACCGGGGGAGAAGCCGAGGGCCTTGCCCATGTCGCGCACGGCGGAGCGGCTGCGGTACGTGATCACATTGGCCACCTGCGCGGCTCGTTCTCGGCCGTAGCGGGCGTAGACGTACTGGATGACCTCTTCGCGCCGGCCCGATTCGATGTCGATGTCGATGTCAGGCGGTCCGTCACGCTCGGGGGAGAGGAATCGCTCGAACAGCAGGCCGAGCCCCACGGCGTCGGCATTGGTGATGCCCAGCGCGTAACAGACGGCCGAGTTGGCCGCCGAACCTCGGCCCTGGCACAAGATGTTGGCCCGTCGGCAGAACTCCACGAGATCCCATACGATCAAGAAGTACCCGGCGAAACCGAGTTGCCCGATGAGCGCCAACTCGTGATCGATCTGTTTGTAGGCGCCCGGTACTCTCTCGTGCCCGCGCCGGTCGTAACGCCGCTGCGCCCCTCGGTCGGTGAGGATTCGCAGCCACGACATTTCATCGTGGCCCTCGGGCACCGGGAAGGGCGGCAACTTGGGGGCCACCAGCTTGAGATCGAACGCGCAGGCCAGACCCAGTGCGTGGGCTGCCTCAATGGCGCCGGGATACCGGGCGAAGCGGCGGGCCTGCTCGGCGCCACTGCGCAGGTGCGCTCCGGCGGCTGCGGGCAGCCACGGGTCGATCTCATCGAGGCTGCGCCGAGCCCTGACCGCAGCCAGCGCCGTGGCCAGACGCCGTTGCGACGGGACGGCGTAATGCACGTTGTTGGTGGCCACCAGATCGACGCCGGCCCGGACGGCCAGCTCGGCCAGCGCATCGTTGCGGGCCGAGTCGAGCGGATCGCCGTGGTCCCAAAGCTCGACCGTGACCCGTTCGCGACCGAACGCGTCGATCAGGCGATCGAGTTGGTGGGCCGCCGCTCGTGGTCCGGCATCGAGCAGAGCCCGGGGAACGGCGCCTTTGCGACAACCGGTCAGCACCCGCCAATGGACCCCGGGACCGGCCGATTCCTGAGATACTCCACCGGCCGCAGGGTGACGGGCGATAGCGGCATCGATAGCCGACGCGTCGGCCCGCGTCTGCGAGTGGATGTGGGCTATGGCCTGCTCGGGGGCCGGCATGGACGCCAGGGCCGTACGGAAGGGAGTGACATCTCCGGTGGCCAACGCCGCGAGCTCGTCGAAGCGCAGACGGGGGGCGCCCTTCTCACCGGCGGCCAGATGGGCGGTGCTGATGGCTCGGGCCAGACGCCCGTAGCCGATTGGGTCTTCGGCCAACACCACGAGGTGGTCGCCCTCGGGGTCGGGCCGGCCCACTCGCTGGTCGGACCGGCTGGTGGCTTCGAGGGTCAGCTCGGCCCCGAAGACCGTCGGGAGTCCATGGGCCCGGGCGGCCTCGGCGAAGCGGACCACTCCGTAGAGCCCGTCGTGATCGGTGACGGCCAGTGCCGATAGGCCGAGTCGGACGGCCTCTTCGGCCAACTCTTCGGCGTGCGATGCCCCGTCAAGGAAGCTGAAGTTGGTGTGGCAGTGCAGCTCGGCATAGGGCACCGCGCCGGGATCGGTTCCGGCCCGGTGGCCCAGCGGGACGGGTTCGTAGGGACTTCGGTGGCGCGACCAGGCCGGCGAGTCACCGCCGTTGGCTGGCACCCCGCTGTCGGGCGCGGGCAGGCTGTGGCGGCGCCCGTCAGACAGGCGCCGCTCAAGTTCGGCCCAACTCTTCGGTCCGTTCGACCATCCCATAAGGCGGTACTGTACACGAACAGTAGTTCGTTTGTCAAACAGGTGTTCGCTCTGGACGCCCAGGCAAAACTCGCCACGGTTCACCAGAGGTCCTTCCTCGCGGACCCTAAACTAAGGCAAGATCTTCGAACGATTCACCCGTGCAACCAGAACAGCCGACGAGAGGAACGCAGGATGACCACGTACGCAGTGGTGTTGTTCGACAACGCCGAAGAACTCGACTTTGTAGGGCCATGGGAGGTGTTCACGGTCTCCGAGATGATCCGTAACGCCGGCACGCTGCCGCCGGGCAATGTCATCACGATCGCCGAAGCGGCCCGCTCGGTGCGCTGCAACAAAGGCCTGCGGGTCGAAGTCGACCACACGCTCGACTCGGCGCCCGGATGCGATGTACTCCTGGTACCCGGAGGCATGGGTACGCGAGTGGAGGCGGAGAACCCGGTCCTTCTCGGCTGGTTGGCCAAGCGGGCGGCCACGACCACCTGGATGACGAGCGTCTGCACGGGCTCCTATCTCTTGGCGAAGTCGGGAGTGGCGGCCGGCAAGCGGGTAGCCACCCATTGGAGCTTCGAGGACCAACTCGAGAAAACCGAATTGGTGACCGTCGTACGCAATGCCCGTTGGGTCCGTGACGGTCAAGTCGTCACGAGTCAGGGCGTGTCAGCCGGAATTGACATGGCCCTCTGGCTCGTGGGGGAACTGCACGGAGCCGATCACGCACGGTCGGTGCAGCGCTACATCCAGTACGATCCCGCCCCGCCCTACCAGGCCGACGTGTAACACCAGCCACGAAGGCCTCCATGGGCCGGTCGAGGCCCGGCGGAAGTGCCGGAAAGAACTCGCCCGTGCCATCATCACGGCCATGGAACACGTGCGCCTTGGCCGAACCGGTCTGTCCGTCTCTCGTCTCTGCCTCGGCACAATGACGTTCGGCCTGCAATGCGACGAATCGACCAGCGCGTCGATTCTCGACGCCGCGGCCGCGTCGGGCTTTACCTTCATCGACACGGCTGATGTGTACCCGCTTGGCGGCGGGCTCGAGACCGTGGGGCGCACCGAAGAGATCGTGGGACGCTGGCTCAAGGGTCGTCGTGACGAGTTCATCGTGGCCACTAAGTGTGTGGGGCCCATGAGCAAGCGGCGGTGGGACAGAGGGGCCTCACGCAAGCACATCTTCGACGCCGTCGATGAGTCGTTGCGGCGCCTCCAGACCGACTACATCGACCTGTATCAGCTGCACCAAATCGATCCGAGCGTCACCCACGACGAGTCGCTCGGGGCGCTCGACGATCTGGTACGCCTGGGCAAGGTTCGCTATGTCGGGGTATCGAATTATTTGGCCTACGAACTGGCTCGGGCCATCGGTCGATCGGAGACGCTCGGCCTGACTCGATATGATTGCATTCAGCCCCGGTACAACCTTCTCTATCGCAATATTGAGCGTGAGCTCTTGCCGCTCTGTGTCGAAGAAGGTATCGGCGTGATCCCCTACAATCCTTTGGCCGGAGGATTTCTTTCCGGAAAGCACGAGCGGGGGGCGCCGACCGATGGCAGCCGTTTCACGCTGGGCAACGCGGCCGAGCGATATCAAGAGCGTTACTGGCACGACCGCCAGTTCGATACCGTCGATGCCCTCCGTCCGCTCGCCGCCGAAACCGGTGCGAGCATGGCCACACTGGCGCTGCAGTGGTGCCTCTCCCAACCGGCCATCACCTCGCCGATCGTGGGCGCCAGCCGGCCCGATCAATTGGCCGATCCGGTGGCTGCGGTGGGCCGTCCACTCGACCCCGCGGTGCGGGCGAAGCTCGACGAACTCACCACCGACTACGTGAACCACCCGGCGCCGCGTTGACTCGAACCCTCGCGCTCCCGGTAAGGGATATATCTACGCCAAGCGAGACCGCCCGCCCGGCTCGCGACCGGTTTCTCGACCTCTTGCGCATGGTGAGCGTACTGCGCGTCATTGCCCTGCACACCTGCTCGAAGCCGCCGATCGTGTACCTGCCCTGGATTCAGTGGATTTTTCCGGGGATGCCCGAGGTGTTCTTCGTGAGCGGCGCGGTGATGGCAGCCACGTTGCGGCGGCGCCCAGCCCTAGCCGTGCTGCGCGGTCGTTTCCGCCGCCTGCTTCCCCCGTTCTACGTCTACGCAGTGGTCGCGCTGGGCGTGATGATCGTGACCGACCTGCGATCGTCGTCGCCGCTCGCGTCCCTTCACCGAGGTGACATTCTCAGCTTCCTGTTTCCGGTGGTCCGTCCGACGGGATCAGTCACTCGGGTCGTGCTGTGGGGACACCTGTGGTTCTTGAACGCCTTTGTCTGGGTCATCGCGCTCGCTCCGTTGACGTATTGGCTGCATCGCCGCGTCAAGGGGAGCCCCCTGCTGCTCTTCGGTCTCGCCTTCGGCGCGTGCGTGATGCTCGACAAACTCGGACACCGGGCCGTCCGTTCGGAGTTCTATGACGTCACCCTCTTCGGGTGGTTCTTCCAGCTTGGATATCTGTATGACGATGGCGTGTTGCAACGCATCCGTCCCCGTGTCCACCTCGCAATCGGGGCGGTATTGGGCGTAGCCGGATGGGCGGTGGCCGAGCATATCGAGCCGGTTTGGCGCAAAGGTCTCAACGAGTTGTACGCCAGTCAGAGCGGACACTTGCTCATCGGAGCGGCCTGGATGTTCGGAGCCTTTGCCTTCCGAGAACCGATCCAACAGTGGCTCGCCCACCGGCGGGGCCGGGCGCTCGACCTCGTGACCCGCCGTACCTACACGTTGTTCATCTGGGGACCTGCAGCCAATGCGCTGGCGTTCGCGGCGGTGCGCCATTTTGGGCTCAATCGGGTCCTGTATTTCGCCGTTACCGCGGCTTCGTTGGTGGGCTTATTGATGAGCTTCGGATGGGTCGAAGACGTCGCTGCTCGTCGCCGCCCTGAGCTGTTGCCCGGCGTGGTCCTGCGCTTTCGGAGGCTGCGCCCACAAGAGATCTAGCCCTAAGCCCTAAGCCTGACTCTGAGACCCGGCTCGGGCCTGCGCCCAGGTTTTGCCATTCTCGACGTCGACGT
Organism: Acidimicrobiia bacterium; assembly: GCA_025359845.1. Classification (GTDB taxonomy): domain Bacteria; phylum Actinomycetota; class Acidimicrobiia; order Acidimicrobiales; family JANYDT01; genus JANYDT01. The sequence goes on along the minus strand of JANYDT010000077.1, from coordinate 19,228 downwards.
CGTGGGGCAGCCCGAGGGCCCGCTCGGCCACGATATTGCGCTGCACGGCCCACGTCCCACCGCCGACGGTCAGGGCGGGCGAGAACAAGTAGCCGTAGTGCCAAATCGGGTCCACATCGGGGTAGGCGTCGCGGCGAAAGTTCACTTCTGTGGGTGCGCCGGCCGCGGCTAGCGGCAACTGGCCGGCCGGACCTGAGCCGACGAGCATGCCGTGGGCCCCGACCAGATCTTTGGCCAGTTCCATGATGTGTTGGCCGTGCTCGTCGGCGAACAGCTTTTGCACGCTGGCCTCGGGCCCGGGTTCGCGCCCGGCGAGACGGTCGCTCAGCGTGCGCAACCGCATGAGCCGCAACACCTCGGACTCGATATAGAGCCCGGCGATGCGCTGGCGGGTCAAGGCGTCGAGCGGGCCCATCCGTTTGGCCAGCGCGACAAGATCGAGCGCTGACGGTCCGGTCCCCCACAAGGCGCCTCCCGAACTCAACGACACGCGTTCGTTGCCGAGGGTGACTTTGGCGAGGCGCCATCCGTCGTTCTCGTCGCCCACAAGAAGGTTTGCGGGAATGCGCACGTCGTCGAAGAACACTTGATTGAACGAGTGCGCCGTCGTCATGTCGATGATCGGCGACATGGTGATACCGGGCTGGTTCATCGGGCAGATGAAGTACGAGATGCCGCGGTGCTTGGGCGCGTCAGGATCGGTGCGGGCGATGAGGATGCCGAACTGCGCCAGGTGGCCGCCGCTGGTCCAAATCTTCGATCCGTTCAAAACGTATTCGTCACCGTCACGCACGGCCCGGGTCGCCAGCCGGGCGAGATCGCTGCCGGCGTCGGGCTCGCTGAACAGCTGACACCAGAACTCTTCGCCCGAGAGCGCCTTCATGAGGTACCGCTCCTTCTGTTCGGGCGTACCGGCAAGGAGGATCGTGGGTCCGGCCCATCCGATGCCGATGGCGTTCTGCGGGCGCCGCACCTCGGCCCGCGTCAGCTCCTCGTCGATGATCAACTGATGGATGGGATCGGCGGAGAGGCCGTAGGGCGGGGGCCAGTGCGGAGCCACGTACCCCGCCTCGGCCAGTTGGCTCCCGGTGGGGAACGGATGCTCGGTCAGCCACGCCCGCACAACCAAGCGGCGGGGATCATCTTGCGTGGGCATCTCGAAATCCATTTGCTACTCCGTTCGCTGCGATTCGGAGTGAACCACGTGACCGTCGACCAGTACGCCCTCGCGAACGATCTCCGTCACCAAATCTGGCGTGCCGTCCCGGTCGTGGTCAATGCCGGAGCGCTCGCTATGACTGACCAGATCGAGGTCGCCGTCGCCGTCGGTATCGGCCTCGATCCACTCGGTTACCGTGACCGACCGCTCGCCGGAGTTCAGCTCCGACACCTCGACCTCGACAGTTCGGGTGCCGACTACAACTCCGTCGCGATCCTTGAAGAATACTGGCTCCTCCGTCACGGTGGTCGTCGTGATCATGTCGATGGTGCCATCGCCGTCGATATCGGTGGCATCGACGGTGCTGCCCGCCGGTGCGGGCTCTCGGGGGGCAAGGCTCGGTTGAGTTTCGGCCATGGAGGGCACGTTAGGAGCCAAGGGCGACGGCGGCCAACCCGACGGGGCGCGCACGCTCTTCCGGCACAGTGCACTAGGCTAGAAACGCCTTCATGCTTGTGCTCTTCGACCTTGACGGGACCCTCACCGACCCCTACTGCGGTATCAGCGCGGGCATCATCCATGTCTGCGTGACGCTGGGCCGGCCGGTGCCATCGGCGATGGTGCTGCGATCGATGATCGGGCCGCCCTTTCAAGAGACTTTCACGGAGGTCCTGGGGCTCGCCCCAGACGATGTGGCGGCCGCGATCGACGTGTATCGCTCGGTCTACGAAACCGGGGGCTTGTACGACGCAACGGTCTACGACGGCATCCACGTGACTCTTGACAGCCTGCGGGGGGCGGGCCATACCCTCGCGCTGGCCACGTCCAAGCCCACCGAATCGGCCACCCGGGTGCTCGAACACTTCGCGCTGCGCAGCTCGTTCGACTTTGTCGGCGGGGCCGCCCGGGACGGTTCGCGCCACCACAAGGCCGACGTGATTGCCCATGTTCTCGACTGGCACCGGTCGCAGAGCCGCAGTCACGACGCGGTCGTGATGATCGGTGATCGGCGCTATGACATCGACGGGGCGCGGGCCCATGGCATGCGGGCCATCGGAGCCGGATGGGGGTACGCCGACGAAGGCGAACTCGACGCCGCCGGAGCCGAGGTTATCCTCGGCCACCCGAGCGAGTTGGCCGCGCATCTTTAGGCGGCCACGCTAACGGCCTGTTCGGCCGGTAGGCGCCGACGCCGCGGCCGGGGGGACTACCCGTTCGGCCGGTAGGCACCGGCGCCCGACAACGCCCCGCGATGCCACGCCTTGGGCGTCAGGGCGATGCCCCTGGGGTAGTCCTCGAACATCCACCGCACGAAGTTGCGTCTGCTCCAGTCCGACGAGTCGGTGAGTCTGATGGCACCGCGGCAGATGAGATCAGACCGCATGAGGCGGCTGAGCGCGGCGGCCATTCGGTGGTCGGTGCGCAAGGTCGGAGCATCGTATGGTCGTGCGGCCAGAATCGATTCGGCGGCCGCGACGCCGGATTGGAGGGCCTGGCCGATACCTTCGCCGGTGAGTACATCGCCGCTTCGGGCGGCGTCGCCCACGAACAAGGCCTGTCCGATTGTCAACGGCGCCGATCCGAACGAACAGGGAATCGGCCAGGCTTTCGGGCCGTCCTCAGCCACCGCTTCGGCCCCTAGGACGGCGGCGATGTGCGGGCGCTGGAGCAGATCGCTCCACAATTCTTTCATGACCTTCGTGTGCAGTCCGGGTCGGCGCTCGATGCCGAATCCGACGTTCGCGCGTCCGTCGGGCAACGGAAACGACCACACGTAACCCGGCAGCAGATCGCGCTCGAACCACACCCAGAGATGACGGGACTCGGGCGTCGTAACCCCCGAGAAGTATTGACGGTAGGCGTGCCACTCCCCGAGATACTGGCTCGCCGGAGGACCGTCGGCCGGATCGGGAGGGTCGAGCAACTTTCGCAGCGGTGACCACATGCCGTCGGCCCCGATCACCCAAGGCGCACTTATACGCACCGGCGGGCCCGAACCCGACTCGGCCGTCACTGCGACGCCCCCCTCGATCAAGCGGGCGCCGGTGAGCGCCGTCGCCTCTCTGAGGTCCACTCCGGCCTTTCGGGCGAGACCGACCAACGCATGGTCGAGGGACAGCCGGGGGGCCACCGCGGCGTAATGCCCGGCCGCCCCGCGGGGCAACGAGTAACTCACGACCCGGCCGCGGCTTGACCGAATGCGCACATCGTCGACCCACTGCCAGCCGTCGACGTCGGTCGGGTCGAGGCCCAGGGCCTGTAACCGACGCAGCGCCCCGGTCGTAAGCCCGTCGCCACAGCACTTGTCCCGAGGGAAAGTAGCTTTGTCGATGACGACCACTCGCCGACCGGCTCGGGCCAAAGTGATGGCCGCGGCGCATCCGGCGGGGCCGGCCCCAACTATGAGCACGTCGACCGATTCCGCCGGTTCAAGGGGCCGAGCCGCGGGCTGATGGATCGGCGCGGCTGGGTCATGGTCTTGGTCGTGGCTCGGGGCGGGCAAGACGGATTCCACAGCGCCGCCCACCGTACGCGTCTGGCGCCCCATCCGAGAACCGACAAGAGTGGGCCCATCAAGGAAATCCGCCGCGCTCCTGTGCAGTTCGCCATGTGCGCGGCCCTGTTCGTGGCGGTGCTCGACAACACGATTCTCAACGTGGCGCTGCCGTCGCTCGTGCGTGAACTGGGCGCCACGACGAGCCAGCTGCAGTGGATCATCGATTCGTACGTGCTCGCGTTTGCCGGCCTGCAGATCACGGTGGGCGCGCTCGGAGACCGCTTCGGGCGCAAAGGCGCGCTCCTGCTCGGACTCGCCATCCTGGGGATCGGATCGGGCTTCGCCTCGACTGTCGACTCGCCGGCGTGGCTCATCGCGGCCCGGTCGTTGATGGGCGTGGGCGCGGCCCTGATCAGTCCGGCGAGCTTGTCGATCCTCACCAACGTCTTCACCACACCTCCCGATCGGGCAAGGGCCATCGGCATTTGGTCGGCTACGAGTGGGCTGGGCATCGCTCTTGGACCCACGATCGGCGGGTTGTTGCTGCGCCAGTTCTGGTGGGGATCGGTGTTTCTGGTGAACGTCCCGTTGGTGGCGATCACGATGGTGATCGTGGCCGTCTACGTCCCGTCTTCGAAGGACCCGCAGAGCCGCAAGCTCGATCCGGTCGGAGCCTTGCTGTCGATGGCCGCCTCGGTGGCGCTGGTTTTCACGATCGTGGAGGGTCCTACGAGGGGATGGGGGAGTGGGGCGACCCTCCTAAACGCCGTGGTCGGAGTCGCCCTGGCGGCCGCCTTCATAGGGTGGGAACTGCGCCATCCCTCTCCCATTCTCGATCTCCGGTTCTTTCGCGATCCCCGGTTTTCGGCCGCCGTGGGCGGGGCGAGCGTGCTGTGGTTCTGCCTGTCGGGATGGCTGTTCATCATGACGCAGCACCTCCAATTCGTGAACAGTTATGACCCGTTCCAGGCCGGCCTTCGGGCCATCCCGTTCGCCGCCACGATCTTCCTCGTCACTACCCAGGCCGCGGCCTTGACCAGGCGTTTCGGGACGAAGTCGATGGGCACGACGGGCCTGGCCTTCGTAGCCGTCGCAATGTTCACCTGGACCCGCTGGACGGTGGCCACCTCCTATGAGGTGCTGGTCATCACCTATGTGTTGTTGGCCATCGGTCAAGGACTCTCGATCGCGCCGCTTACCGACTCGGTGATGGGGTCGGTGCCGAGAGAGCGCGCCGGGGTCGCATCCGCCACCAACAACACCATCCGCCAACTCGGCCAGGCCGTGGGCGTCGCCGTGATGGGCAGCCTCGTCTCGTCGAAGTTCGGTTCCGGAGTGCGCGACGCGGCGCGCGGACTGACTCCGGCGTCGGCTCGAGCGGTGCGCTCCTCGCTCGGGGCCGCGCTACGAGAGGTGCCGAGGCTCGGAACCCGGGGCCCGGGGGTGGCCGCGGCCGCCCGTAGGGCGTTTGTGGACGGGGCGCACGACGCCACCTGGGTAGCCGCGGGCGTGGCCTTGGTCGGGGCGATCGCCGTGTTCGTATTCCTCCCGGCGCGAGCGCACTCTGAACAACCGTGATAGCTGCTCGGATTTTCGGCGCCATCGCCGGGTTTGTGCTCGTGATGACGACCGGATTGTCGGCCATCAAAACCGTGGTGGTGCCGAGGGCGACAACCCAGCGGCTTTCGCGTGGGTGGTTCGTGGCCTTTCGCCATATGTTCGAGTTCGTGGCCCACCCAAGGCGGTCGTTCGAGCGCCGGGATCAGGTACTGGCCCTGTACGCACCCGTAGCATTGGTGCTCCTGCCGGCGCTTTGGGTCACGCTCGTGATCATCGGATTCACCGGTATGCAGTGGGCCGTTTCGGGCCAATCACTGCGCACCGCCTTTCTCGTATCCGGGAGTTCGTTGCTGACCCTCGGCGTGCGGTTCAACGCTGCGCTCCCGTCGGCCGTGCTGAGCTTTTTCGAGGCGACGATCGGACTCGGTCTGGTGGCAATGCTGATTTCCTATCTGCCGTCGATCTATAGCGCGTTCGGGCGAAGGGAGGCGCTGGTGGGCATGCTCGAGTCGCGCGCCGGCACCCCCCCGTCGCCCTACGAACTTCTCGTGCGCTACCGGCGGATCGGAGCGCTCCAAGAACTCGATGACGACCTCTTCAGTCAGTGGGAGCCGTGGTTCATCGACGTCGAGGAGAGCCACACGAGCTTTCCTGCACTGGCCTTTTTCCGCTCACCGCAACCGGAGCGAAACTGGGTGACGGCCGCCGGCTGCGTACTCGACACCTCCGCGTTGTACCTGTCGATCGTGGATCGCCGCGCTATCGGCGGAGATGTCGGGCGGGTGTCGCTGTGCCTGCGCACGGGGTACCTGGCGTTGCGACGCATCGCGTCCGCCTTCGGGATCCAGTTCGATGCCGATCCGAGCCCAACCGATCCGATCAGCGTGACCCGCCATGAGTTCGATTTGATGTGCTTCGAATTGGATGCTGCGGATGTGCCGATGGTGACGGACCGCGACCAGGCTTGGCTCGATTTTCAGGGCTGGCGGGTCAACTACGACACCGTGCTCGTGGCGCTGGCCAAGCTCGTGCTGGCCCCGGAAGGGCGATGGTCAAGCGACCGTCCGGGGCCGCGGCTGGTACCGTCGGCCGTCGCCGGTCGACGGGCCGTGCGCTCTCGACGGCCATGGTCACGGGGCTAACGTTGCGCCGATGAAAGCGCTTTCGGCCGAAGACCGCGGTTGGTGGCGCCACGCCATCGGTTACGAGATCTACCTGCGCAGTTTTCTCGACACGAACGGCGACGGGTTCGGTGATTTGGCCGGAATTACGGCCAAGCTCGACTACCTGAAGTGGGTCGGCGTCGACGTCATTTGGATCACCCCGCATTATCCGACTCCCGATCATGATCACGGTTACGACGTAGCCGATTACCTCGCCGTCGACCCCAGGGTCGGTGACCTGGACGCCATCGAGCACCTGATCGAAAAGGCGCACGCGCTGGGCTTGCGGGTCTTCACCGACGTGGTGCCCAACCACACCTCGAACGAGCACGCCTGGTTCAAGGCCTCGGTCGCAAATCCGACAGGGCCGTATCGTGACTACTACCTTTGGAAAGATGCGAAGCCCGACGGCTCACCGCCCAACAATTGGGTGCAACACTTCGGTGGTCCGGCGTGGACCCTCGACCCGGGCGGAAGTGGGCAGTATTACTGCCACTTGTTTCTGCCCGAACAGCCCGACCTCAACTGGACCAACGAAGCGGTGCGAGCCGAATTCGATGCCATCCTGCGGTTCTGGTGCGATCGCGGCGTCGACGGGTTCCGCATAGACGTGGCCGCCGGCTTGATGAAGCACCCGGGCTTCGCCGACAACCCCCGAATCCGGGAGGTTCGGCTCGAAGACGGACCGGCGCGCATCTTCAACTCGTTCGAGCACCGCTACGACCTCGCGCAGGTCAGCACCGTCGACGTGTACCGCCGCTGGAACAAGGTCGTCGAGCCCTACGACGCCGTATTGCTCGGCGAACTCGGTGTGTGGGACCCGGTTCAGTTCGCCCATTTCGTCGAGGACGGAACGGCCCTGCATATGTCGTTCGCGCTCGAACCGGGGCTCACTCCCTGGAAAGTCGACAGGTTGCTCGATTGTGTGTTGGGCATGGCCGAGCACGCCGGCAGTGCGGTGGCGTGGGAGATCACGAATCATGATCAGCATCGGGCCCCGTCGCGCCTGGGTGACGGCGACCCGATCCGTGGCCGGCGCCGCGCTCTGGCCTTGACCACATTGTTGGTCGGACTGGACGGGATGTTTTTCGTCTACCAAGGGGAGGAACTGGGCCTCGACGACGGCCGAGTGACCCAAGGCGGTTTGCAGGACCCGATCTCGGTGCGCAACCCCGGCGACCACAACGACGGACGCGACGGCGCCCGCACGCCCATACCGTGGACCCCCGGAGCGCGCAACGGATTCACTTCGGCAACGACGCCATGGATCGACGCCTTCGACCGAACCGATGTGGAGACGGTCGCAGTGCAGGAGGCTGATCCCGCCTCGCACCTTCATCATTACCGGGCCCTGTTGCGCCTCCGGCGGTCGTGGCCCGGCCTCGCTCAGGACCCCCTTCTCGCACTGAAGCGCGAGCGGGTCGACGCGACCCACCAGGTCGTAACAGTCCTGCGGGCGAACACGCTCGTCGTGGCCAACCTCGGGCTCGACGAGGCTGAGGTGGCGGTACCCGGCGGAGCGTGGACTGTCGCCTTCCAGTCTTGGCCCTTACACGCGCCTACGGGTCAACCGGCGGCGGAGACAGTGCCGGCCGAGACCACCGTCGTGCTCGTGCGGACCGCCGACTGATCGTCGCCATCCAGACGTCTCGGCGAGGTAGCGGGCCTTAGGATTTGCCTAGTGCCTTGACCACACACCCCTGCTCTGTCTCGCCGGCCGGATGACGCCGCTGCCGGCGTCCTCGTCATCGCGTTTGGGCACGGCAAGCGTGTCTTCCTGCGTCCTTGGCAGCGACGCCCCCGACTCGACGACACAGGGCGAAGGTATATGGTCAAGGCACTAGCGACTCGGCACAATGTGAAAGTGCGCGTCCGAGAAGACGAAGGGACCATCATGGAGAGCACCGTTTTGTACGAGGTCGAAGGCCGGGTGGCCACGATCACCCTTAACCGTCCCGAACACCTCAACACCATGAACGAGGCGCTCCTCAAGGAGGCGCTCGCAGCCTTGGAAGAAGCGGCTTCCGACGACGCCGTACGGGCCGTGATCCTTACCGGCGCGGGACGGGGTTTCTGCGCGGGCGGTGATTTGCAGGGCATGGCCGCCCCGCGATCGGCGTCGGCGGTGGTGGGGTCGACATCGGAGTCGGAGCAGGACTCGACTTCCGGCGAGCGATCGAAGCCTCGTCCCATCGAATCTGACATAGCCAACTTGCGTCGCAACATGCGCACGTCGCAGTTGCTCCACGACATGGCCAAGGTCACGTTTGCGGCCATCAACGGCCCGTGTGCCGGTGCCGGATTGGCTTGGGCGTGTGCCGCCGACATCCGTTACTGCAGTGAATCAGCGGTGTTCAACACGGCGTTCATGACCGCCGGTCTGTCGGGCGACTTCGGCGGCACGTGGACGCTGCCGCGTATCGTGGGGCCGGCCAAGGCGCGTGAGTTGTACTTATTGGCCGAGAAGTTCCGGTCCGGTGAGGCCGAACGGCTCGGTTTGGTGTCGGCGGTGCTGCCCGACGGCGAGTTGCTCGATTTCGTGCGGGCCAAAGCCGAGCGAGTGGCCGGGTTCGCGCCCCTTACGCTCAAGGCGATCAAGGCCAACCTCAACGAAGGGCTCGACGTGAACTTCTCGACGCAGCTCGACCATGAGGCGGAGCGCCATGTTCGGATGGGCCGCACAGAAGACGCCAAAGAGTCGGCGAAGGCCTTTCTAGAGAAGCGTCCTGGAGTCTTCGTGGGCCGATAGCGCCGTGACCACATCGATCACGCGCAGGCGGGTTAGCGGACGTCGATCGTGACTTTCATTCCGGCCTTGTAGTGGTTGGGTTGGTGACAGGCAATCTCGAACTTGCCGGCCTTGTTGAAGACGAACGTCAATATCTTCGTGGCGCCGGGCTTCACGTTGACGCCCTCGGGGGTGTCGCTCATCGCATTCGCGCCCATCGCGCCCATCGCGACCATCTCTTTCTCGTGGGCCATCTGCTCCGCCGGCGTGCCGATCACCGCCTCGTGGGGCAACTTGCCGCGATTGCGGAGCACGAACTTCACGCGGTCGCCCCGCCGCAGTTGAATGGTTGAGGAAGGTCGGTACAAGCTGTCGACCATTGTCAGCCCGATAGTGCGGGCTCCCGCGGATTGGGCCATTGCCCGGTCAGCGAGGCCGACGGGGGGCCCGAGGCTGAGCACCATCGCGGCGGCGAAGAGTCCAGGGCGGCGGGCGAAAAGGTGGGTGCGAAGCAGAGGGCGCATGCGAAACGATTCTACGGGTCGTCGGAGACTCGTAAATCGAGTTGGCATGGCGGCGAACCCCCGCTAAAGTATGCGCCAGCAGTACCGGGCCAACGTCGTCCCGAGCCTCACATTCATCCACTGTGAACTCGGAGACTCTTGTGAACGCTGATTTGCCGCAGGCCCAAGGACTGTACGACCCCCGCTTCGAGCACGATTCGTGCGGCGTCGGTTTCATTGTGAACGTGAAGGGCGTCAAGTCTCACGACGTGGTCGAAAAGGGCATTCGGGCCCTCAAGAACCTCGAACATCGCGGCGCGAGTGGTACCGAGGTGAACACCGGCGATGGCGCCGGGGTGCTCATCCAGACACCGGATCGGTTCTTCCGCGAAGTTTGCGAGTTCCCGCTGCCCGCCTTCGGCCGTTACGCCGCAGGGATGGCCTTTCTACCGACCGACCCGGTGGCGAGAACCTCGGCGAAGGCAGCCGTCGATGCCATCGTGGCCGAGGAAGGCATGCGAGTCTGCGGTTGGCGGGTCACGCCGACGCAACCGCAGACCGCCGATGTCGGTCCATCCGCTTTGGTCGTAATGCCGGCCTTCGAGCAGCTTTTCATCGCTGGCATCGACCTGTACCTCCGCGACATGGCGCTGGAGCGCCGCGCCTACGTCGTGCGCAAGCGAATCGAAAATGAAGTCGAGGGCGTCTACTTCCCATCGTTGTCGTACAGGACCCATATCTACAAGGGCATGCTGGTGACGGGGCAACTCGACGTGTTCTTTCCCGACTTGCTCGACCCCCGTCTCGAGTCGGCCATAGCGCTCATCCACTCGCGCTTTTCTACCAATACGTTCCCGAGTTGGCCGCTGGCCCATCCTTACCGGCTCATCGCCCACAACGGCGAGATCAACACGGTTCAGGGCAACCGTAACTGGATGCGGGCTCGCGAGGCGCTGCTCGCCTCTGACCTCATCCCTGGTGACCTGGAGCGGCTGTTTCCGATCTGTCAGCCCGGTGGCTCAGACACCGCGAGCTTCGACAACGTGCTCGAGTTGCTGCACTTGGGGGGCCGGCCCATTCACCACGCCATCTTGATGATGATCCCCGAAGCGTGGGAGAACCACGCCACAATGAGTGCCGAGAAACGGGCGTTCTACCAATTCCACTCGTGTCTTATGGAGGCATGGGATGGACCGGCCAACATCGCGTTCACCGACGGAACAGTCGTTGGCGCGGTGCTTGATCGCAACGGCTTGCGGCCGAGCCGGTATTGGGTCACCAACGATGACTTGGTCATCATGGCCAGCGAATTCGGTGTGCTTGACATCGACCCTGACCGGATCGTCAAGAAGGGCCGCCTTCAGCCTGGTCGAATGTTTCTGATCGACACGGCGGCCGGCCGGATCATCGACGACGAAGAACTCAAGCACAGCCTCGCCACCGAGCACCCATATCAGGATTGGCTGCACGCCGGCCTGCTGCACATCAACGATCTGCCGGGCCGTGAACACGTCGTTTACCCCCATGAAAGCGTGCTGCGCCGCCAACAGGTCTTTGGCTACACCCTCGAAGAGCTCCACTTTCTTATGACCCCCATGGCGAAGACCGGACAGGAGGCTCTTGGCTCCATGGGGACCGACACCCCGCTAGCAGTTTTGTCTGACCGTCCCCGGTTGCTCTTCGAATACTTCAAGCAGCTCTTTGCCCAAGTGACCAACCCCCCGCTCGACGCCATTCGTGAAGAGCTGGTCACGAGCATGGGCAACAACATCGGACCGGAAGGCAATCTGCTCGGGCCGTCGCCCGCCAGTTGCCGCCAGATCGAGATGTCGTCGCCAATCATGGACAACGATGATCTGGCCAAGATCATTCACGTCAACGACGACGGCGACATGCCCGGCTTTCGCCCTTACGTGGTGCGGGGCCTCTTCAAGGTGGGCGGTGGTGGAACCTCTCTGCGCCAGCGCCTTGACGAAATTCGGACCGAAGTCTCGGCCGCGCTCACCGAGGGCGCCAAAGTCGTGGTGCTGTCGGATCGCGACTCCAACTCAGACCTCGCGCCCATCCCATCGCTGTTGCTTGTCTCGGCGGTCCATCACCACCTCATCCGCGAGAAGACCCGCACTCAAGTAAGCCTTATTGTCGAGTCGGGCGATTGTCGTGAGGTTCATCATGCGTGCCTGTTGATCGGTTATGGCGCCAGCGCCATCAATCCGTATCTGGCCTTCGAGAGCATCGAGGACATGATTGCCGCCGGAGAGTTCGACGCCGACCCCAAGAAGGCCGTCAAGGCCTACATCAAGGCGATGAGCAAAGGCGTTCTCAAGGTCATGTCGAAGATGGGTATCTCGACAGTGGGTTCCTATCTTGGCGCTCAAGTGTTCGAGGCCATCGGTCTATCGACCGAATTTGTCGACGAATTCTTCACCGGTACGGTCAGTCGTCTCGGCGGCATCGGGCTCGACGTCATCGCCACCGAGGCGGCCGCTCACCACGCTCGCGCCTATCCGACCCGGGCCTCGGCCAGAGCCCATCGTCAGCTCGAAGACGGCGGCGAGTATCAGTGGCGCCGCGAGGGTGAGTACCACCTGTTCAATCCTGAAACGGTGTTCAAGCTTCAGCACTCCACTCGGGCCAAACGGTATGACGTTTTCAAGGAATACTCGAAGCTGGTCGACGATCAATCCCGTCGGCTGGCCACTCTGCGCGGGCTGTTCTCTTTCAAGAACCGTACCGCCATTCCGATCGACGAGGTCGAGCCGGTCAGCGAGATTGTCAAGCGCTTCTCGACCGGCGCCATGAGCTACGGATCGATCAGCGCGGAGGCCCACGAGACGCTGGCCATCGCCATGAACCGGATCGGTGGAAAGTCCAATACCGGTGAGGGCGGTGAAGACGCCGACCGTTTCGTGACGATGCCCAACGGCGACTCGAAGCGCAGCTCGATCAAGCAGGTCGCCTCCGGTCGCTTCGGTGTCACCAGCGAGTACTTGATCAACGCCGATGATCTCCAGATCAAGATGGCGCAAGGGGCTAAGCCCGGAGAGGGCGGTCAGCTGCCGGGTCATAAAGTTTACCCCTGGATCGCCAAGACCCGCCATTCCACGCCAGGAGTCGGCCTAATTTCACCGCCACCGCATCACGATATTTACTCGATCGAAGACCTCGCACAGCTGATTCATGATCTGAAGAACTCGAACAATCGGGCCCGCGTCCATGTCAAGCTGGTGGCTGAAGTCGGTGTCGGAACCGTGGCCGCCGGGGTGTCGAAGGCGCACGCCGACGTGGTCTTGATCAGCGGTCACGATGGCGGGACGGGCGCGTCGCCGCTTACGTCGCTCAAGCACGCCGGCGGTCCGTGGGAGCTGGGCCTGGCCGAGACCCAGCAGACGCTCGTTCTGAATGGCCTGCGCGACCGCATCGTCGTGCAGACCGACGGTCAGCTGAAGACCGGCCGCGATGTGGTAATCGCGGCCCTGCTCGGGGCCGAGGAGTTCGGCTTCGCCACGGCGCCGCTGGTGGTCAGTGGTTGCGTGATGATGAGGGTCTGTCATCTCGACACGTGCCCGGTCGGCGTCGCCACCCAGAACCCGAAGCTGCGGGAGAAATTCTCGGGCAAGCCCGAGTTCGTCATCAACTTCATGGAGTTCATCGCCGAAGAAGTACGTGAGCTGCTCGCCTCGATCGGGTTCCGCACGATCGCCGATGCGGTCGGCCACGTCGAAGTGCTCGACACTCGTTCAGCCATCGAGCACTGGAAGGCGGCCGGCCTCGACCTGTCACCCATCTTGCATGTCGCCGAGAACCGTTACGGCGGTGATCTGCGGTGCACCGGTTCCCAGGATCACGGGCTCGAACGGGCTCTCGACAACACCCTCATCGAACTCTGCCAGGCGGCGCTGCACGATGCTCGGGCCGTGGCTTTGGAGCTGCCCATTCGCAACGTCAACCGCACTGTGGGTACGATGCTCGGGGCCGAAGTGACCCGCCGATACGGGGGTGCCGGGTTGCCAGACAACACCATCCAGATCCGCTTCACCGGATCGGCCGGACAGAGCTTCGGCGCCTTCCTTCCCAAGGGCATTACCCTTCGCCTCGAAGGCGACGCCAACGACTATTTCGCCAAAGGCTTGTCGGGCGGACGGGTGGTGTTGTACCCATCGAAACACGGCATCGCGGCGTTCGTGGCCGAAGACAACATCATCTCTGGCAATGTCATTCTGTACGGAGCGACGGGGGGCGAATGCTTCATTCGGGGCCAGGTGGGCGAACGGTTCTGCGTCCGCAACTCGGGCGCAACCGCAGTCGTGGAGGGCGTGGGTGATCATGCCGGCGAATACATGACCGGTGGCCAAATGGTCGTGCTGGGTCGGACCGGCCGCAATTTCGGTGCGGGCATGTCAGGTGGCGTGGCGTTCGTTTGGGATCCTAACGGTCTCTTTCCGGCCCAGCTGAATCGGGAAATGGTGGACCTCGACCCACTCACCGATGAAGACCGAATGTTTCTGCGATCGGTCGTCGAAGCGCACGTCCGCGAGACCGAATCGGAGGTGGGCATTCGTCTGCTGGCCGACTGGGCCCGAAGTGTCGAGCAGTTCGCCAAGGTCATGCCTCAGGATTACAAACGGGTTCTCCGGGCGGCCGCGGCGGCGGAGGCCGAAGGCCGCGACGTCAACGACGCGATCATGGCGGCCAGCCGTGCATGACGCAAGCTCGGTCCAAATGCCACGCAACTGGCCGAACCGGGTAAGGACAATGACCAAAGAAGGAGCGAGTCGTGGGTGAACTAGGTGGATTCATGAGGCATGGTCGACAGGGGCCGGCCCGCCGCCCGGTGCCAGTCCGGCTCCGGGACTGGAAAGAGGTGTATTTGCCGTTTCCTGACTCGGAACTCAAGATCCAAGCGGGTCGGTGCATGGACTGCGGTATTCCTTTCTGTCATAATGGCTGTCCTCTGGGTAACCTGATTCCTGAATGGAATGACCTGATTTATAGGGCCGATTGGGATGATGCGATCGAACGACTCCACGCTACGAACAACTTTCCGGAGTTCACGGGCCGGCTATGTCCGGCCCCGTGCGAGGGAGCGTGCGTGCTGGGCATCAACGACGACCCGGTCCAGATAAAGCTGGTCGAGAACTCGATCATCGACCGGGCCTGGGAAGAGGGCCGGGTCAAGCCGGTCGTACCGACGGTCAAGACGGGCAAGAGCGTCGCCGTCGTCGGGTCAGGACCGGCAGGACTGGCCGCCGCGCAGCAGCTCACTCGCGCGGGCCACGTCGTGACGGTATTCGAGCGAGCCGACCGCATCGGGGGGCTACTCCGATACGGAATTCCCGAATTCAAGATGGAGAAGTGGGTGCTCGACCGTCGCTTGCAACAGATGCGAGACGAAGGCACCACGTTCGTGACCAACGCCCACATCGGCCAAGCCGATCAACTCTCGGGTGACGAATTGTGCAACCGTTTCGATGCGGTGGTGCTGGCCGGCGGTTCGACCGCGGCGCGCGATCTGCCTGTGCCGGGTCGCGATTTGGGCGGCATCCACTTCGCCATGGAGTTCCTCGCGCCATCAAACAAGGTGCAGGAGGGCGACATGGCCCGCTCGCCCATCAATGTGGAGGGTAAGCACGTGGTCATCATCGGCGGCGGCGACACCGGTGCCGATTGCCTTGGCACCGCTCATCGCCAAGGGGCGGCAAGCATCTCGCAGTTCGAGATCTTGGCGCGGCCGCCGGACGTGCGGGCCACCGATAACCCGTGGCCGCTGTACCCGTTCGTCTACCGCGTGTCGTCGGCCCACGAAGAGGGCGGTGACCGGGTGTTCTCGGTGACGACGACCGAGTTTGTAGCCGGACCGGATGGGCGCGTTGCCAAGCTGCTCGGCCACGAAGTCGAGATGGTGGGTGGCAAGTTCGACAAGGTCGAAGGCAGCGAGTTCGAGCTGGACTGCGACTTCGCGTTTCTGGCAATGGGCTTTGTCGGGCCTGAGAAGGGTGGCCTGCTCGAGCAGTTGGGCGTGGCCATCGACCCGCGTGGCAACGTAGCCCGCGACGCGAACTACGCGTCGTCGGTGCCGGGCGTTTTCGTGGCCGGCGACATGGGCCGAGGCCAGAGCCTCATCGTGTGGGCCATCGCCGAAGGCCGTTCGGCGGCCGCTGCTGTCGACGACTGGTTGATGGAAGACACGTTGTTACCAGCTCCTCTGGTGGCTAGCGCGACGAGGTAGCGCTTCGCTACGGGGGAGAGGGCCGGCGGCTCCGTGGCAAGCTGGGGCGTGGCCCATCCTTACGACGCGCTTGATCCGGCAGTCTTGCGGCAGCGGTTCAGTACTAAGTGGTCGAAGTATCCGGCTGATGTCATCCCGGCGTTCGTGGCGGAAATGGACTATCCGGTGGCGCCCGCTATCACCGCGGCCATGCAGCGGGTGGTCGACAATTACGACTATGGGTATGCCCCGATTGCCGCCAATATCGGGCTGGACGTGGCGGTGGCCGAGTGGCTGGCTGACACCCAGGGTTATTCGATTGATCCGCGCGACGTCGTCGCGATTCCCGACGTGGTGAAGGGGCTCGAAGTCGGCGTGCGGGCTTTGGCTGGGCCCGGCGACTCGATCATCGTCTGCCCGCCGATCTACACGCCGTTCCTGAACGTTTGCAACGACACCGGGCGCGTCCGAGTCGACGTTCCCATGGCGCGCGACTCCGAGGGCCGCTGGCGTTTCGATCTGGAAGGGATCGACGCGGCGATGATAAAGGGGGCAACGGTACTGTTGCTGTGCCATCCCCACAATCCGACGGGAACTGTATGGACAGCGGCAGAGCTGGATGAACTGATTGCGCTGGCCCATCGCCATGGCGCCTTCATCGTCAGCGACGAGGTCCACGGACCGCTCACTTATGGGCCCCAAAAGCATATTCCCTTGGCCACGCGACCCGGCGCGGCGGAGGTTACGCTCACGGTCACGTCGGCCTCGAAGGCTTGGAATCTGGCCGGCCTCAAGTGCGCATTCGCGATCGGTGGGACTCGCGAGATAACCGCAAGAGTTCTCGCTTCTCCGAAGAGTCCACGTTCCGGAATCGGAATCCTGGGCGAGATCTCGATGATGGCTGCGCTGCGGGACGGCCAGGACTGGCTGGCCGATACATTGGCGTACCTAGACGCCAACCGGCGCTGGCTGATGGCCAACCTTCCCGCCGGGGTGCAATGCCGCATGCCTGAAGCTACCTACCTCGCGTGGATGGATTGCACTGCGTTCGACTTGGTTCCGACGGCTGGTGCCCATTTTCTGGACAAGGCCCGCGTCGCATTCAATCCGGGCGAAGATTACGGCGCCGGCTATGAGGGCTGGGCCCGACTCAATTTCGCCACCTCGCGTCCGATCCTGGAGCAGATCGTCGAACGGATGGCTGCCAGCCTTCGTGGTTACCCTTAGCCCTAAATCTATAGGTCGGCGAGAATTACTCAGGCGCGGATCGCTACGACCGGTGACGGCTTAATCGCTCCGCCTCAAGCCGGCGAATGTCTTCGATGGAGTGCTGCGGAACGGGCTGTAATTCGTAGTCATCAGGGGTCGTGGCTGTGTCGGAAAGCGGTAAATAGTAATCGTGTCCCGACTCGCGCCAACTGGTAATCATCTCGAAAAACTTGGGCCCTGAAGCGTCAATACCGCGAATCGGCATCGACCCCCGTCGGATGGTGAAGTCGTGGGGCGCCAGCTCCCCGGCCCGTTGGAACCACCCCTCGGCGGCATCGGAATGGCCGTTCTGGGCCAGCCACCAGGCAAGGGCGAAGGTCGCCCGAGCTTCTTGATCGGACTGGGCCGGCACGGGCATGGGCGGAGGGTCGATCATGGCCGGCGCCTGCCCCGGAACCCAGGCCCGGAGCGCCTCGATAGGCTTGCGGGAATGGAACTGGGTGAGCGTTGAGTACTCGTTCGAGACGTAATGCACGTCGTTGGGGCGCACGATCCGCCCCTCTTCGTCGATCCACACGACTGTCGGAACGTTGACCATGTTGTAGCGATCGGCCACGACGTGCTCGGTGTCGACGAGCGAAGGATGGGTGGCGCCCGCCGCCTTGATGTGGGGGGCGGCGTCGTCGATGCTGCGATCCAGCGCCACGGTAATGACGGTGAGCCCATGATCGGCGAGTTCCTGATGGAGTTCTTGCCACACGGGCAAGTCGGCGCGACAGCCTCACCAAGAGGCATAGGCGTACAGCACCACTTTGCGGCCGCGATAGTCAGACAATCGATAGGTCTGCCCGTCGATACCGGGCAATTCGAAGTCCGGGGCCAGACCCGAAGCCAAGGCCACCGATTGATCGGTGGCCGATGCTCCCAGGGCTGCCACCCGATGAGCAGGATCGGTCACGATCGGGCGACCGGTGAGCCGAGCGAAAGTGGCGAGCGTGACCGGTCCGTCGGAAACCGGTATACACACGTCGGCTCGACACAGACCCTCGGGCTTGCGTTCCCATCCGAAGGCCGTTACGTCGACGGCGCCGTCATCGCCCATCTCGAGGATGCGGGGCGTCTGCTCATCAATGATCGTCCATGCGGCCATGCCTACGACCGTAGTTCGGGCGACGGCTACGGAGCGAGCCCGCCTGCCGAGCCCGACCCGCCGAGCCCCATCCGCGCGAGCTCGACCGGCGCGGCCTTGACATCGTCGGCCGTTTCCGCCAGTCGGCGCTGGAGGAAACGTCGGTCCGAATCGTTGGTCGGGCACTCAAGAGCGCGCCCGAAGGAGGCCGCAGCATCGGCGAACCGGCCGAGTCGGCGCTCGAACTCGGCCCGCGTCGACCAGTACATGTGCCATCCCTCGACGTCGGGTCGGGTCAAGTCGGTTCGGGTATCGGTTCGGGTCAAGTCGTCGAGCAACGACAACCCGACCTGGGGCCCGAAGGCTTCGGCCTCGGCCACGGCACGGTTGACCCTCACGACGGGGGTGGGTTGGTGATTTTCGAGCAATCTGTACAGCACCGCAATCTGCGGCCAGTCTGTGTCAGCAAAGTATGACGCGACGCCGTGGAGACAGGCGATGGCGGCCTGGAGTTGGTAAGGACCCGGCTGACCACGGCGCAGCGTCCGATCGACCAGCGATGCGGCCTCGGCGATGGCTGGGTGATCCCAGAGCGAGCGGTCCTGATCGGCCATCAATACGAGTTCGCCGGCGGCGTCGATTCTCGCACGATGGCGCCCATGGACGGCTTGCGCCAAGGCCAGAAGCCCTGCACACTCGGGCTCACCAGGCATGAGCAGCGTTAACAGGCGGGCCATTCGCAGGCCCTCGTCGGCGAGATCGATCCGCCCGTCGAGGCGGCCGTGGGGTGCGTGGTGACCGGCAGTGAAAATCGAGTAGACGACGGCAAGGACGGACGGGAGCCGGTCGGGCAACTCGTGGTCGGCCGGTACGCGGTAGGGGATATGGGCCGTGGCAATCTTGCGCTTGGCTCGGCTGATGCGCTGGCCCATGGTGGCTTCGGGAATCAGAAAAGCCCTCGCGATCTCGGTGGTCGTGAGACCCCCGATGGTGCGTAACGCCAGCGCGATCCGCGCCTCGGCGGCGAGCGCCGGGTGACAGCACGTGAACAGCAGCCGCAGTTGATCGTCGC